>JAFDZY010000238.1 GCA_018266685.1 Bacteroidota bacterium | reverse complement strand
TCAGTCCAAATGAAAAGCTGTTCAAGTAAACGGGTTCGTCGAGAACGCATGTGACGGCCGAAGACATGCCCGCCTCGTCTGCTATCTCTGATGACCCAGTGAATAGGACATCTCCATATTGGACCTTGTGCTGCCGTTCGTTGTCCTCTACTTTAACAAGCTCAAGTATTGCTGTGTCAACTTCTATGTTATTAAAGATGTTCTTGTACGAGACGTACTTCGCGTTGCCTTCCTGAAAGTCGGCTTTGGACTTGCCCGTAAGGCCACCGTATATCTCGCTGACCTCACCAATAGGCACCCACTCCACCGCCGCGCCATCCAGCAGCCTTTCCAAGAAGCTGTTCGCGCTCATGCCTTCCCGTCTTCAATTTCCGCCACAATGGCGTTGATGTCCCTACGCAGCCCGTCGATCTTGGCCACGGTGGCTTCGATGGCCTTGTTGAGCTGGGCAATGTCGATCACTTCGCGGGTGTCCTTGGCCTCCACGTAGGAGCTCACGGAGAGGTTGTAGCCGTTCTCCGCGATGGCCTCCATGCGCACGTTCTTGGCCTTGTGGGGCACTTCCTTCTTGTCTGCAAAGAGCTGCATGATGGCGGCGATGTGGGCATCGGTCATCACGTTGTTGTTGGTCACCTTCTTGAAAAAATCCTCTCCCGAGGCATCGATGAACTGCACGTGGGTGTCGGACTTGTGCTTGGAGAGCACCAGGATGTTCACGGCGATGGTGGTTCCGTAGAAGAGGTTGGGCGCCAACGAGATCACCGTCTCCACGTAGTTGTTGTCCACCAAGTATTGCCGGATCTTCTGCTCGGCGCCACCCCGGTAGAAGATGCCGGGGAAGCAGACCAGGGCGGCGCGCCCCTTGGGGGATAGGAAGTTGAGGGCATGCAGCACAAAGGCGAAATCGGCCTTGGACTTGGGGGCCAATACGCTGGCGGGTGCAAAGCGCTCGTCGTTGATCAGGGTGGGGTCGTCGCTGCCGATCCACTTCACGGAGTAGGGCGGATTGGAGACAATGGCATCGAAGGGCTTTTCGTCGCGGAAGCGCGGATCCGTGAGGGTGTTGCCCAACTGGATGTTGAACATGTCGTAGTTCACGTTGTGCAGGAACATGTTCATCCGCGCCAGGTTGTAGGTGGTGTGGTTGATCTCCTGCCCGAAAAAGCCTTCTTCGATCACGTGGTCAGCGATATGCTTCTTGGCCTGCAGCAGCAGGGAGCCGGACCCCGTGGCGGGATCGTACACCTTGTTGATGATCTTCTGCCCGTGGATGGCGAGTTGCGCGATGAGCTTGGAGACGTGCTGCGGCGTGAAGAACTCGCCGCCGGATTTGCCGGCATTGGCGGCGTAGTTGCCGATGAGGAATTCGTAGGCGTCGCCAAAGAGGTCGATCTCGCTGTGCTCGAAGTGGCCGAAGTCGAGTTCCTCCACGCCCTTCAGCACGGCGGTAAGGCGGCTGTTCTTGTCCTTTACGGTGCTTCCCAGGCGGTTGCTGGTGGTATCGAAATCGTAAAAGAGCCCCTTGATGTCCTCTTCGGAGGCATAGCCCAGTGCGGAGCTTTCTATGGCGGTGAAGATGGCTTTGAGGTCGGTGTTCAGGTTCGCGTTTTCCTTCGCACCGGCCACCACGTTCGCAAAGAGCTGGCTGGGGTAGATGAAGTAGCCCTTGGTCTTGATGGCATCGTCCTTGATCTCGTCGGTGATGACCTCATCCCCGAGCGTGGCGTAGGTGACGCTCTCGTCGCCGCCTTCGATGTAGCGTGCGAAGTTCTCGCTGATGAAGCGGTAGAACAGCGCCCCCAGCACGTACTGCTTGAAGTCCCAGCCGTCCACGGTGCCGCGCACGTCGTTGGCGATCTGCCAGATACGCCGTTTCAATTCTTCGCTCTGTTGAATGCTGGTCATTGATGCAATTTCGGCGTGCAAGATCTTGTTCAGGGAGCACTTCCCCCAATTCTCCGGCAATCGGCCACCTTCTACCCCTTCATTTCATTCAGCCTTACCCAATTCCCCCTGCCCCGCTCGCAGGTCCAGAACTGCCAGCCGTTGGTGGGCCTTCCGGTGATGGCCACGGCTGCGCTGGAGAGCGAGGTGTACGGGCCGCCCTTCATGGCCACATGTCCATCCCGCCGCAGCCGCGCGCGGTAGGTCTTGCCTTTGTACTCGGCTCTCAGGGCCAAGGGCAGGGGCACGCGCTTGGCCACGCGTTGCAGTTTGGGGCCAAGGCCGGCGGCAGGGGCCGCGTGCTTACTGGTGTTCTTGCCCAGGATGGAGGCTACCTTGCTTCCGTCCAGTTCCTTCATGCGGCGCTCCAAGGAGCGTTTGAGGTCGGTGGAGCCTTTGAGCCTGCCCTTCACGGTATTTCCGGCGGGTTGGGCGATGCGCAGCAGCAGCGCCTCCAGCTCGCGCATGTGTTCGGTGCCTGCGGTGAGGTATACGCTGAAGTAGTTCCAGTTGCCCCGGTGCTTGTCGCGCAGGTGCGCGCCGAGCCGCGATTTGAGGTCCTTCGCCAGCCCCACGTAGTACAAGCGGTCGTCCTTGTACAACGCGTACACGCCGTTCTCCCGCTGCACCTCGGCGGTGATCACTGCGCGATAGTCTTCGAAGATCCGGGCGTTGATCCGCTCCAGGTGTTTCCAAACGAGGTGGGGTTTCGCTTTGGCCATTCGGCGTGCAAACTACCGATCGGCGGGGAATGGGAGGCATGCGGTGGCTGGGCTTTCGGGTCTTACGCATTTTGAAGGGGAGACTCGTGGTGTGCGACCCCTACAGGGTCGGTTCCGCGTTGGATGTGGCTTCTACGCTGTGTGACCCACTCCGGGGTCACAGATCAATCCACATCGGATGTCCCGGCGGAGTCACACGGCGTAGAAACTCAAAGGATGCAACGTCCGCCCCCAAAGGATGCAGTGTTCGCCCACGAAGGATGCAGTGTTCGCCCCCAAAGGATGCTTCGTTCGCCCCTAAAGGATGCAGCGTTCGCCCCCGAAGGTTGCAACGCTTTCCATCAAAGGATGCAATGTTTGCCCCCGAAGGATGCAACGGCTGCCCTCCTTCAGAGCTCCCAGATGATCGCCCGCGTTTGCAACGCGGGCGCGTGTGACCCCGAAGCGGGTCACACAGCGTAGAAACCAATTCCATTGCAGCAATCGACCCCGGAGGGCGTCGCACCTCATCGGCACCTCAATGCGAATGACCGGATACGGTAGACTTGCCGCAGCAGCCTGACTTTCTACTTACTTCGCTTCATGTTCCTCAGATCACTCGCACTCCTCTCCTGCTGCGCCACCCTTACGGCCTCCGCCCAGGACACCACCACTTGGGCCGCCAACTACGCCACCGAATTAGTAAACCCCTTTGTGGGCACCGGCGGCCACGGCCACACCTTCCCCGGTCCGTGCGTGCCCTTCGGCATGGTGCAGCTCAGCCCGGACACGCGCACCGATCCAAATGAATGGGACGGCTGCGGCGGCTACCACTACAGCGACAGTTTGATCTACGGCTTCAGCCATACGCACCTGAGCGGCACCGGCGTTTCCGACCTCTGCGATGTGCTGCTGATGCCTTTGAGCGGCGGCTACACCACCAAGCCGGAGCACTACCGGTCGCGGTTTGCGCACCAGCGGGAGCAGGCCCATGCCGGCTACTACCAAGTGCATTTGGACGACCCCAACGTGGACGTGGAGCTCACCGCCACCAAGCGCACAGGCATGCACCGCTACACCTTCAACCGCAACGATGCGCGCGCCTTTGTGCTGGACCTGCGCCACCGCGACCGGCTGTTGGCCAGCTCCATTGCGCAAACGGGCCCAAGCGAGATCAGCGGGGAACGGCGCAGCAGCTCCTGGGCAAGGGACCAGCGGCTGTTCTACTGCATTCAGTTCAGTGCTCCCGTGGGCCTGGAGAAAAGTTTGTCGGACAGTTCGGTGGCGGTGATCACCCTGCCCGCCGGCAACGGGCCGGTGGTGGTGAAAGTGGGCATCAGCGCGGTGAGCGTGGAGGGTGCGCGCAAGAACCTGGAAACGGAAGTGCCCGGCTGGGATTTCGATGCGGTGCGTAAGCAGGCGGAAGAAGCCTGGGACAAGGAACTCGGACGCATTGAAGTGCTCGGGGGCGAGCCGGAACAACAACGCGTTTTCTACACGGCACTGTACCACAGCCTGCTGGTGCCATACATCATCAACGACGCGGACGGCAAATACCGCGGCTTCGATGGTAAGGTGCACACCGCCAAGCACGATGTGTACACGGTGTTCAGCCTGTGGGACACCTTCCGCGCCGAGCATCCGCTGTTCACCATTTTGGAGCCGGACCGCACCAACGATTTCATCAAGACCTTCCTGCTGCAATACCAGCAAAGCGGCCGCCTGCCGGTGTGGGAACTGTGGGGCAATGAAACCGACTGCATGATCGGCTACCACAGCGCGAGCGTGATCGCCGATGCGTACGTGAAGGGCATCCGCGGCTATGACCCGGAGCTGGCACTAAAGGCCATGGTGGCCAGCGCCATGCGGGATGAACCGGGGTTGAACGCCTACCGCAGCCAAGGGTACATCAGCAGCGAGGACCAGGCCGAAAGCGTGAGCCGCACCCTGGAATACGCTTATGACGATTGGTGCATCGCGCGCATGGCGAAGCTGATGCACAAGGACAGCCTGGCCAAGGCCTTTTGGGAGCGCAGCACCAACTGGCGCAATGTCTTCGATCCGGAAACCGGCTTCTTCCGCGCCCGCTACAACGGCGGCTTCCAAAGTCCGTTCGACCCGTACGAGGTGAACGTCAACTACACCGAGGCCAACGCCTGGCAGTACAGCACCTTCGTGCCGCAGGATGTGGATGGTCTGGACCAAACGCTGAAGGCTACCGGCCACGGCAGCCTGGAACAGCGGTTAGATGAAGTGTTTGGCGCGCGCACGGCCACCACGGGCCGCGACCAAAGCGACATCACGGGCCTGATCGGCCAGTACGCCCACGGCAACGAGCCCAGCCATGCCATGGCGTGGATGTATGCCGCAGTGGGCCGGCCGGACAAGGCCAAGCGCACGGTGGACCGGATCCTCACGGAGTTTTACCACGATGCGCCCGATGGTTTGATCGGCAACGAAGACTGCGGGCAGATGAGCGCGTGGTACGTGCTCAGCGCCCTGGGCCTGTATCCCATCACGCCGGGCAATCCCGAATTTGAGCTGCTGGCCCCGCAGTTCCACGGCTACCGCATCCACCTTCCTAACGGCAAACAGGCAAACGTGCGTTGCAGCGGCGTGCTGCTAGGCCCGCGCTTTGTGCGCTCCACCACGTTGAACGATGGCAGGCGCAGCCGCATGGGGCAAATCACCTACTCCACCTTGATGAACGGCATGGACCTCAATATGGAGCTCACCAACATGTGGCGGCCCAATGACATCGAGGCACCACCGATGGAAAAGACGGTGCTCAGCGGAACGTATGGCACTGGCCCCGCACGCAAGTATCCGCCTTCATCCCCCGTGATCACCGCGCCATCCACCACCATCTCCGCACCAATGGAAGTGAGCATGGCGACCCTGAGGCCCGGCGACCAGATCTTTTACACGGAGGACGGCAGCGCACCCGGCCGAAACAGCACGCCGTACCGGGCACCGATCACGCTGGACAGCTCCTGCGTGGTGCGGGCCATCGCTACAAATGGTGAAGCAACAAGCCACGTGGTCACGGCGCGGTTTCATCAATTGGATCCTGCGCGCACCATCACCGTGGAAAGCAAATGGGCGCCGCAATACGCCGCCGGTGGCAACATCGCGCTGATCGACGGCATCCGCGGGCCCAAGGACTGGCGCACCGGCGGCTGGCAGGGCTACCACGGCACCGACGTACTGGCCACGGTGGACTTGGGCAGCGTAAAGACGTTGAAGCGTTTGGGCTTAGGCGTGCTCCAGGATGAAAAATCGTGGATCTGGTTCCCCGCCAGCGTGCAGTTTGCGTGGAGCACCAACGGAAGAACCTGGAGCAGCGCCACGGTGGAGAACACCATTCCTCGCGACAAGGAAGGCAGCCTCACCACGGACCTGATGACTGGTCCGTTAAACAAGCAAGCGCGCTACATCAAGGTGATCGCGAAGAACGCGGGGCCTTGTCCCGAATGGCACCCGGGGAAGGGTGAACCGTCGTGGATCTTCACGGATGAGCTGGTGATCGAGGTTGCGGGGGATTGAGGGTGTTTGGCCGTGATCGAAGTTCGTAGTTCCTGGTTCGTAATGCATAGTCCGTAGTTCGTCGCTCGATGGGTTCCACAATGAACTATGCCTTATCCACTACGAACTACGCCCTATCCCCACGTACTGTTGGTGCGCTCCGGGTCATAGAAGGGCGCAGGACCGGTCGAAGGCAGAACAGGCGGCTGCACGTGCTCATCCCCGGGGTCACTGTCCAAAGACGGAAACTCCGCCGTGCCTTCATCGTCCTCCGGCTCATCGGGCCTTGGCGGTGGCACATGGGAAGGAGGAACTTTTCTATAATACCACGCCATAATGCTGCCCACAATACCGCCAGCAAGGTGGCTTTCCCAGCTCACGCCGGGCTGCAGCGGCAACATGCCCCACCACATACTTCCATAGAGGAACACCACGATCAGCGACACCGCCATCAGCGCAATGCGGCGGCGGAGCAGCCCGCTGAAGAAAATAAAACCCGCCAAGGCGTACACGATGCCGCTGGCGCCGATGTGGTAGCTCTCTCTTGCCATGATCCACACCCAAAGCCCCGTAACAAGCCAACTGACCAGCACGAGGCGGCCGCTGGCCTTGGGATAGAAATACATGGTGAACCAACCCAGCACCAGCAGGGGCACGCTGTTGTTGAACAAATGTTCCACACCGCCGTGGATGAAAGGCGCAAGCACGATACCGCGCAAGCCGACCAGTTTCCTGGGGAGGATCCCGAAACGCGCAAGGTCCAAGTGGTACACTTCATCAAAGCCGAGCACGATCCACATGGCCAATACCACCAAGGCTGGCGGCACCAGTGCCGTCCACATCCGGCGCCGGTCATGGTCTATGGGAGCTTGCCCGTGCAGGTGCATGATCGGGACGGCTGTGCGATCTTCGGGCCAACTTACACATCGGCCACCTTGGCAGGCACACCCTAAGCCCACTCCATGAAACCGTTTCGAATCCTCCTTCCGGCCCTTACGGCATTGGCACTCGTCCTGGCGGCATGCCATAATCGCAAACAGGAGGCGGCCACAACGGCGGCACCGGCCCCAACGGTGCGGATTGTGCCGGGCCAAGCCCCGCAGGCAAGCGAGCTGGCCCTGATGATGCGGGCCATGACCGCCTTCGCCGACAGTACACGCTTGCGCATTGCACAAGGCCGTGAGCTGCCCCTATTTCCGGACCAGTTCCGCAAGCTGATGACCGCCGAAGCAACGCCGGGGATGAAGGATCCGAAAGCATTCGACCCCTTTGCCCACGCCTGGCTCTATCACCTAGATGCGCTGTACAAGGCGCCGGAAACGGAACGGACAGGCGTGTTCAACACCTTGGTGCAAACCTGTGCCGGCTGCCACACCACCATGTGCCCGGGGCCATTGGTGAAGATCAAAAAATTGGGCCTTCCGGCGAAGGCGGATTGAACTATTCCGGCCAGCGGTCGTCCAAAGGGCATGCAACGCATTTTACCAACCTTGCTGCTGGCGATGCCTTTGTGCACTGCGGCCCAATCGCTCTACTTCCCACCTTCGGGTTCCAACACATGGGAAACCACGGACCCCGCCACGCTGGGCTGGTGCCCGGACCGGATTGATTCGCTCTACGCCTACTTGGACCAGCACCACACCAAGGCGTTCATTGTGCTGAAGGACGGCAAGATCGTGCTGGAACACTACGTGGGTACCTTCACACAGGACAGTCTTTGGTACTGGGCCAGCGCAGGCAAAACGTTGACGAGCACCATTGTGGGCATCGCACAGGAAGAAGGCTACCTGAACATCCTGGACCCCACGAGCACCTACTTAGGCACGGGCTGGACCTCCGCAACGCCCGCGCAGGAAGCCCAGATCACCGTGCGCAACCAGCTCACGATGACCAGTGGCCTGAACGATGCCGGGGCGGATCCCTATTGTACCGACCCATCGTGCCTTACCTATTTAGCCGATGCCGGCACACGTTGGGCCTACCACAACGCGCCCTACACCCTGTTGGACCAGGTAGTGGCCCAAGCCACCGGGCAAACCTTCAGCCAATACTTCAACGCCAAACTGCGCAACCCCATCGGCATGAACGGCCTGTGGGTACAGGTGGATGAAAACAACTTGTACTTCAGCACGGCGCGCAGCATGGCGCGGTTCGGCCTGTTGGCATTGAACCAGATGGTGTGGGCGGGCGACACGATACTGCACGACACGGCCTATTTCCATGCGGCCACCACGCCATCACAGAACATCAACCTCAGTTACGGTTACCTGTGGTGGCTGAACGGCCAGCCCACGTACATGCTGCCGCAAACGCAGTTTGTGTTCCAAGGCCCGCTGATGCCGGATGCGCCCTTGGACGCATACAACGCGCTTGGGAAGAACGACCAGCTGATCAACGTGGTGCCCAGCCAAAACCTGGTGCTGGTGCGCATGGGCGATGCCGCCGAGGAATCACTGCAAGTGTCCACGTATTTCGACAACATCATTTGGCAGTACATGAACGCGCTGGAATGCAACTCCGGCATATCACTTACGGCGGCCCCTTTGGAAGTGTTGGTATCACCCAATCCGGCCCGCTCCAAGATCCATGTCTCCCTTCCCTTCGGAGCGGTCGCTTTCCGAACGGAAGTGCTGAATGCCATGGGCCAAACGGTACTCCCAACGACCAGTACCGGTGACATAAGCATTGCCGACCTTGCTCCGGGCATGTATCTGGTGAAAGTCACCACCGCGGAACGGCAGTTTATTTCCCGCCTGGTGAAAGAGTGATCACCAACCCGTGCGCAGTCAACTTTGTGAGCCTCAAGCCTCCCAGCCTGTATGGTAGTTGCGGAGTCTTCAGGAGAGCAACATACGCGAACTCGCTTGGCAAGGCAAGGGTGATAGGACGATAGAGTGCGAGCGTGCCAGGGACACGGCACTTGTTGTTGCACCCTCGCCCTTGAATCCGGATACGGGCGACTTCTTTGTCACCGGCTGAGTAAACCATTTGTTGCAAATGGTGTCTCAGTACCATGCGCTACTTCATCACCGTCATGTTGTCGCTTTGGTTCCTGTGCGCCAGATCGCAGGCCATCTACTTTCCTTCGGCCAACATGGACAGCGTGTGGGCCACCACTGCCCCCGCTACACTTGGCTGGTGCCAGGACCGCATTGATTCGCTTTACAACTATCTGGGGGCGCACAACACCAAGGCCTTCATCGTATTGAAGGACGGGCGGATGGTGTTGGAACATTACTTCGGAACCTTCACGCAGGACAGCCTGCACTATTGGGCCAGTGCCGGTAAAACCCTTACCAGCACCGTTGTGGGAATCGCTCAACGGGAAGGCTACATCGATATTCAACAACCCAGCAGCACCTACTTGGGTGCGGGATGGACCAGTGAAACCCCGGCACAGGAACAATTGATCACCGTGCGCAACCAGCTCACGATGACCAGCGGTTTGGATGATGGCGGCGCGGACCCCAATTGCGATGATCCGTCGTGCCTCACCTATTTGGCTGACGCAGGCACGCGCTGGGCCTACCATACCGGAGCTTACACCCTGCTCCAAAATGTGGTGGAGCAAGGGACTGGCCAGTCCTTCAGCACCTACTTCAACACCAAGTTGCGCAACCCTATCGGCATGGACGGCACATGGTTTCTGCTTGGGGAAAACCATGTGTATTTCAGCACTGCCCGCAGCATGGCCCGCTTTGGCCTTTTGGCCATGAACCGGATGGTTTGGGCAAATGACACCATCCTGAATGACACGGCCTACTTCAACGCCGCCACCTCTCCTTCCCAACCCATGAACCCCAGCTACGGCTACTTGTGGTGGCTGAACGGACAACCCACATATATGCTGCCGGGATCGCAGACAGTGTATCCGGGGCCAAGGATGCCCGATGCGCCAATGGACATGTACAATGGGCTGGGTGCGGGCGATCAGCTCCTCAATATCTCACCCTCACAAGGGCTGGTGCTTGTGCGCATGGGCAATCCTCCAGGAGTATCGGGGCAGGGAGCGGAAAGTTTCGACAACATCATCTGGCAGTACATGAATGCCCTGGACTGCAATTCGGGGATCACGGAAACGCAGCCCGGCGCGGGCCTGCTGCTGGAGCCCAACCCGGCCACGTCATCCGTACGGATTGCGTTTCCCGGCAGCAGCCTGCCAGACCAAACGGAAGTGCGCGACAGCCAAGGCCGGATGGTGCTGAACAGCGTGCGGACTGCGTTATTGGACGTGGGCGGATTGGCACCCGGCGTGTACGTGGTGAAGGTGGCCGCAGGCAACCAGCACTATGCTTCCCGCCTCGTGAAACAGGAGTGATTTCCGAATGTGGCAAGCGGCTATATTTGCGGCCCCTTGCCCAGGTGGTGAAATTGGTAGACACGCTACTTTGAGGGGGTAGTGGCCGAAAGGCTGTGCTGGTTCGAGTCCAGTCCTGGGCACTTGATGATCGCCCTGCCGCGAACGCGGCAGGGCTTTTTCATGCGCAGCGAGCCAAGCGCAGCTTGAGCGAAGCAGCGCATGAAAAAGCCCGGAAGACGCGAAGCGGCTTCGGGCGATCCACTTTACGGCCAAACCTGATCCGGCCGTCTTCGGCCAATCCAGTCCTGGACCTTCGTTCCGCAGGGTCCCTGCCTTCGCTACGCAGAGCTGCGCTAATGCAGGAGACCGCTGCGGGAGCATTGGAATGCCGCGAAGCGGCTTCGGGCGATCCACTTTACGGCCAAACCTGGTCCGGCCGTCTTCGGCCAATCCAGTCCTGGGCACTTGATGATCGCCCTGCCGCGAACGCGGCAGGGCTTTTTCATGCGCAGTGAGCCAAGCGCAGCTTGAGCGAAGCAGCGCATGAAAAAGCCCGGAAGACGCGAAGCGGTTTCGGGCGATCCACTTCACGGCTAAACCTGGTCCGGCCGTCAGCGGCCAATCCAGTCCTGGGCTGAATGAAGTTGCCCTGCCGCAGGGTCCCTGCCTTCGCTACGCAGAGCTGCGCGAATGCAGGAGACCGCTGCGGGAGCATTGGAATGCCGCGAAGCGGCATCGGGCGATCCACTTCACGGCCAAACCTGGTCCGGCCGTCAGCGGCCAATCCAGTCCTGCAGGAGACCGCTGCGGGAGCAGTGAATGGCCGCCCCGGCCAATCCAGTCCTGGGCACTTGATGATCACCCTGTGGTTGCTACGCACTGGCCACCGACGGATACAGCGGTAAAACCCCAGCATCCGATCCATTGTCGGCACGCAAGCGCACGTAAAACATTTCAAGCTCCCCCTTGCCCTTGGTCATGATCTTTCCACGGGAAATAAACTCGAACGGTGCGTGGCGCAGTTGGCGGTAGGTGGCCTCGCTGATGTTCACCTCCCCCACTTCACCGGCCGCCACAATGCGGGCGGCAATGTTCACCGTGTCGCCCCACACGTCATACTGGAACTTCGTTTCCCCAACGATGCCAGCCACCACGGGGCCGGTGTGGATGCCGGCCCGCATTTGGAAGGGCGTCCCCCCCTTGCCCAATCGTTCCTTGGCGTGGTCGCGCAGCCAATGCTGCATCTCCAACGCCGCGAGCACGGTGTTCACTTTGCTGTCAACCTGCGGCTGCGGCAGTCCGCCAGCGCACATGTATGCGTCACCGATGGTTTTGATCTTTTCCAGTCCGTAGCGCAGGGCAATGCCGTCGAATGCGCGGTAGCACTCATCAATTCCTTCCACCAGTTCCTGCGCCGACATGCGTTCGCTGAGCTTGGTGAAGTCATGGAAATCGGTGAACAAGATCGAAACGCCCTCCACCTCGCGGGCCTTTGCGCGTCCGTCCCGTTTCAGTTCATCTGCAATGGAGGCCGGCAGGATGTTCAGCAGCAGCGAATCGCTGCGGTCCCTTTCCGCCTGGATCATTCTGCGTGAGCGCTGGATGAAACGAAGCCTCCTCCAAAGGCCCACTGTCAACACCAGGATCAGAAAGGCGCCTAAGAAGAGGATGCGCTTCTGGTTGCGTTCACGGTCGATCTGGCTGAGATAAGCAAAACGTGCTTGCCGTTCGTCTTCCACGCGTTGCAGGCTATCCGCAAATTGCCTTTGCTGGTATGCGTATGCCATTTCCAACTTGAGCAATCCCTTGCCGCCATCCTTTCCGAACATGCTGTCCCGCACGGCAATTGCACGTTCCAAAGCGGCCAAGGCCTCCTTGTGGCGGCCCAGGGCGGAGTATGCTTTTTGCAGGCAAGCCAAACAGGGTTCGATCAAGGAACGCGATCCTTTTTCTTCCGCCAACTGCAAAGCTTCCCGGCATGGGGTAACGCCTTCCGATGCCCGGCCAGCGCGCACGTAGGCATGGCCGAGCATGGCCAGGGTGGTGCTGACCTGTTCCTGGCCCAATTGGGTGCGCACTTCCGCCAAACTGGTGCGGAGGTAATACAGGGCACTGTCATGCATGCCAATCCGGCTAAAGCAATCGCCCAAGTTCGCTTGGCAAATGGGGATCCATTTCCGATCGCCCAAAGCTGTCCTGATCGCTAAATTCCTCCGGTGATAGGCCAAGGCACTGTCTGACCGGCCCATGATGTCCAGCAAACTCCCCATGTTGCCGTAAAGCATGGCCACTTTTTCCTGTTTGCCTTGACTGATCCGAATTTCCAGGCTGCGCGCATAGAAGGAACCTGCCTCCGCATAGTTGCGGTCATAGTAGTGGATGGAGCCCATTGCGTTGTACACGGTGGCCAGGCCCTCTTTATCCTTCAAGCTTTGAAAGATGCCCAGGGCGGTGTACAAATCCGTTAAGGCCCCGAAAAAATCACCGCGGATCTGCTTTGTGGCGCTCTCAGCCAAAAGCCTATCCGCAGCCTGCTTTGTGTTTGCGGGCTTTTTACGGCCTATTGGATAAACCAAGCCCCCATCCTCCGGCGGGCTATCACGGAAACTCGTGATGCCGCCCTGCCGGATTTCCGGACCAAAAAGGCCAACGGCCACCGTAGCGGAAGCGGGCGCAAAGGGCGCGAACACGCCCAAAGCCAGTACCGGCAGCAGCTTTAAGCGTACCATTCAATCCATGACCGGTTTATGAATTGAAAGGTAATAATAATCCGATCGGATGCCTTCCGCATCAGTTCACCGGCTAACTTTCGTGCAACCTACACCCACCAAAATGGACACCACCCGACACAAGTTGACCATTGGACGCCCTGTTTTGCTGTTTGCCACGGGCCTTGTAGTTGGCGGCCTGGCGTGGACATTCCTTCGCCCTCAGGCAATGTATCCGCCGCCTGCTTTTGTCGCTTTCTATGATGAACAAACCACGGCTGGCCTGGGGCAGGTACCCGGCACCACGCAGGCCAGGTTCTACTTTGCGGCCAATGCACCGGGCGACAAGCGCGCGGTGGTGGCACCCGCAGATGTAAACGGGCGGCACGTTCCTGAAGGCGGAAGCACAAAATTCCGACTGTACAGATCGCTCAGCAGCTCGCGCGCCACCGTTGACCTGTTGGACGAAACGCACGCGGAGGCCCTGGTAAAGCAATCCCGTTATGGCACCAGCGGCCCCTGG
>JAFDZY010000237.1 GCA_018266685.1 Bacteroidota bacterium | reverse complement strand
TAGAACTCCAGCGCGGCCAAGCGGTGCTGCCCGTCGATGATCAGGTATTTCTCGCGCGGCTCCTTCAGGTCGCCCACGTTCTGCAGCTGGCCCATGGGGGAGAAGTCCAACGTTTCCGAGGTGAACAGCAGCACCGTGCCAGGAATGGGCGGCTGCGTTACGGCCGTTTCGTAGAAGTTGCGGATGGCCTTGATCTTGCCTTGGGACATGGCCCGCTGGAAGGCATCGTCCTTGCGCTCGATCTGCTGGATGAAACCGGCCACCTCGTCTTGTTTGTCGATCGTGGTCGCAGCGATGGGCGCTTCGCCCTCGGCGTAGAACCGGCTAATAAAGCGGACGCGTCGAAGCACGTCTTCACAGGGGTAGCTCACGAAGTAGAAGCGGGCGTCCTTTTGGGGAATGCGGGTGGCGATCATGCAACGAAGGTATATGGAGGAATGCACGGATGTACAGGCCCCCCCGAAGCCGAAGAAAAACGGCCTGCAAGAGGGCCATGCCACTTCGTCCGGTCTGTTCGCGCCGCATGCTTCTTGCAAGCCGGGCACCATGATCCCTTTCTCCATCCTCGATCTTGCCCCGATCGCCCAAGGCAGCACCGCCACGGATTCCTTCCGCAATTCCGTCGAACTGGCACAGGAAGCGGAGCGCTTGGGCTACAACCGGATCTGGTTCGCGGAGCACCACGGCATGGCGGGCATCGCCAGTGCGGCCACGGCGGTGGTGATCGGCCATGTGGCCAGCGCCACCCGGTCCATCCGCGTGGGTGCGGGCGGCGTGATGCTGCCCAACCATGCGCCATTGGTGATCGCCGAGCAGTTCGGCACCTTGAACGCCATGCACCCCGGCCGCATCGACCTGGGCTTGGGCCGCGCGCCTGGCACCGACCAGCTCACCGCCCGCGCCCTGCGCCGCGCCCTCAACGCCAGCGCGGAACAATTCCCGCAGGATGTACAGGAATTGCAGTATTTCTTCCAACCCGCGGAACCGGGACAACAACTGAAGGCGGTGCCCGGCGAAGGCCAGGACGTGCCGATCTGGCTGTTGGGTTCCAGCCTCTTCAGCGCGCAGCTCGCCGCCATGCTCGGCCTGCCGTTCGCCTTTGCTTCGCACTTCGCGCCGGAACTGATGGAGCAGGCCATCGCCCTGTACCGCGAACGCTTCACGCCCAGCAGGCAGTTGGACAAACCGTACGTGATGCTCACCGTGAACGTGTTCGCCGCGGACAGCGATGCCGAGGCCCGGCGCTTGTTCACCTCCATGCAGATCGCCTTTGTGAACATGCTGCGCGACCAGCGCGGGCTGGTGCAGCCGCCCATCGACGACATTGATGATTATTGGTCGCCGCAGGAAAAAGCATGGGTAGGAGGGAAGCTCTCCCGCTCCTTCGTAGGCAATGCCGTCACAGTGGAAGCCGGGCTGCGGACATTCGTGGAACAACACCAGCCGGACGAGCTGATGATCAGCGGGCACTTCTTCGATCCACAGGCGCGGTTGAATTCAATCCGCATCACGGCGGAAGTGCGTGTTCGATTTCATCCTGCACAAAGGCCTGCGACGGCAGATGGAGTAGCACATGAATAGCAAGCCTCACTTTCAAATTCACGTGGCAGGCATGCGCAGTACCGGCGAACTACATGCGGGGCCTCTTCGGAGATTGCGTCGAGGTGCAAGCTTGTCTTACTTCGGACTGTGTAGGCATGGAATCGGGAGAATAGGTTTCGGTTGGAAGAGATACCGAAATCCAATCGAATACATTTGCAGTGTGTTTTACTGGTTTTGGGTTGGCTCTTTTCCCTTCACAACGAATCAATATCCCCAATGAGGTGCAAATTGGCATTGATTTTGGCGGCAAGCATGCTTGCCGCCAAAGCCCCCGCCCAATGGTGGGAAGGAGTTGATTTACCTGGCCTCGTGGACGGAGTAGAGGAAATATACGAAGACACAGCCACGAATACGATGTACTGCTTGGGGGCACTTCAACTGGGTCTGGGCCAGCCGTATGTTTTCCAGAAATACCAAAATGGAAGTTGGACAGCGTCCGAGCCATTCAATAGCAATGTGCACACAGCGCGTAAATACAATGATACCTTGGTTGTGGGGGGAGGCTTTTCCTACATCGGAGGGGACCCAATTTACCAAACCGGAGGGCAACCAATCCGGTACATTGCAGCGTATGCAAACGGCCAGTGGATCCCATACGGGACTTTCAATGGCAGGGTCCGTGCTCTCCGTGTATTGGGCGGGTCACTCTATGCAGTAGGCGTTTTTACGGAAGTGGATGGCGCTCTATGCGGAGGCGTGGCAAAGCGTGAAGGTGGCCATTGGGTGCCTGTGGGGAACATGCCTGCCACTCATGATTCTCCATACTGGACGGACATCACGCTCTATCAAGGAAATTTGGTTGTAACAGGCACCGCCACCTTCGAGAACTTGCCCTTCAAGCACATCATCCAATATGATGGGCAGAATTGGGTGCCGCTTGGGCAGGGCATTCTCACCAGCATGGGCGGTGGTGGCTGCTTGGCGGTATACCACAATGAACTCTATGTGGGCGGGATCTTTAAGCTCAGCGAGGGCAATGTGGGCCACTGCATCATGCGCTGGAACGGGCAAGCATGGCATCCGGTGGGCACAAGCGTTCAGGACGAAACCGGCGGATATCAGTACGCCATTGGGGTTACGGAGTTATTGGTCAAGGATGATCTCCTTTTTGCGTGTGGCGGGTTCAACTATGCGGGCAATGTGCCTGCGGCCTACACGGCAACCTGGGATGGTGACCGGTGGTGTGGTTTCGGCGGCTCCATGGATCCCATGCTTGGTGCAGTCGGCATGGGCTTTTATGGGGATACGCTGTTCGTAGGTTGCGGTATTTCCGCGGATGGCCAACCGGTGAACCATTTGGTGCGCTACATCGGTGAAGAATGGGGGGATTCATGCAGCGTTCCAATGGGGGATATAGGGATGGGCATGGCTCCGCCGCCCAACAAGGACGATCCCGCTTATTTGGCCAACCTTGGCAATGGAGAGTACCGTGTAGTTGGTGAAGTGACCGGGAGCCAGCTGCGTGTGTTCGATGCATCAGGCCGGTTGCAACGCGTGCTGTTGCTGCACCCGGGGCCAAATGGTACGGAGCCTTTCAGCTTGGCCGGTTTGGCCGCAGGAAGCTACGTGCTGGACCTTGGTGGCCAATGGCGGGGCCGCGTGGTGTTAGCCCCTTGAGTAATTGAAGCCGATCGTATTTTTTCCCCGAAAACACCGGTTGGCTCACCCGTGTACCGCCCCGCTCATCGCAAAGATCCGCTCGGGATCCTCTTCAAATGCTGTGCCTACCACCAGCACATCGGCACCGGCTTGGCACAGGGCGCGGGCCGTGGCCGCATCGCGGATGCCGCCCCCCACAATGATGGGCAGGGACACATTGGTGCGCACGGCAGCGATCATCTCCGGCGAAACCGTGCGCTGCGCCCCGCTGCCGGTATCCATGTAAATGGTGCGCAGGCCAAGTAATTCACCGGCCAGCGCCGTAGCGGCGGCAATGCCGGGCTTGTCGTGCGGAATGGGCACGGTTTGGCTCACGTAGCTCACCGTGGTGGGCTTGCCGCCGTCCACCAGCATATAACCCGTGGGGATGGCTTCCAGGCCCAGCGCCTTGATGGTAGGTGCCGCCGCCACATGGTGGCCAATGAGCAGTTCCGGGTTGCGGCCGCTGATCAGTGAAAGAAAAAGCACGGCATCGGCATGTCCGCTCAGTTGCGCCGGGCTTCCAGGGAAAAGCACCACGGGCCGGTTGCTGAGTTCCTGCACGCGCTGAACGCAGTGATTGAAGGAAGTGGAGGTGAGCAAGCTGCCGCCCACGAAGATCAGGTCGGCTTGGCCATCCGCCGCATGGCG
>JAFDZY010000236.1 GCA_018266685.1 Bacteroidota bacterium | reverse complement strand
CTTTGAACCGCCATTGAACCACCGCAGGCCCACGGTAGGCACGGTGTAGCGATGATTGCGCCACCTGGCCAGGGATTGCCTGGCTACCCGCCCTAAGCCGCCTCGAACCGCGCCGGGTGGTCAAATCAAATGGTATAAATGAAGTGTTAAGGAATGGGGCTTTTGGGGCCTATGGGCATAGGTATGGGCATAGGTATTAGCCGTTGGGTACAACGGGTGATTATTGGAAGGCTACGGATGCTAATATGGGAGCTTCAGGGGGCTTTTTCCGTGCCGTTGGTGATCAGTAGCTCGGTGCGTCGGTTGCCGATGTTCTTCCGTTCGCCCAAGTCATGCACCTGGAGGCCGAGTTCCAGGGCAAGCCGCACCACCGCCGGGTGGTCGAACTCACTCATGGCAAAGCGCAATCCGCAGCCAGCCAGCAGGTGCATCAGGTCACGCATGTCCTGTTCGCTCCACTTGGCGGCCTCGCCGTAGTTGTTGTTGGTGCCCAGGTATGGCGGGTCGGCATACACAAATGCTTCTCGGCGCTCCGCCGGGCTGAGTGGTATCCGGCCCAGCATGGTGCGGAAGTCGCAGTTGGTGAACTCTACATCGTAAAGCGCCTCGCGGGTGGCTTGGATGCGGTCCTGAAGGTTGCGCTTCGTGTTCTTTAGGTTCAGCCGCAGCGTTTGCGGCTTGCCCATGTAGCCGTAATTGCTTTGGTACAGGAAGCGCACGGCCCGCCATACGGGGTGCGTGGGGGCGTTCTTCTTCCAATCGTTCCATAGGTCATCGTGGATGGGCGTTCCGGCCCAGGCTTCGGCCAGCTCGTGGTGTCGGTCCTGCACCACGCAGAACAGGTTGTACACCTCCCCGTCCAGGTCGTTCACAATGTTTCGCTGGGCTTTGGGCTTGGCGAAGAAGAGGCCACCGGCCCCGAAGAACGGTTCTATCCAGTGGCGGTGTGGTGGTATGAAGGGCAGGATGCGCTTGGCCATGCGCCGCTTGTTGCCCAGGCGGTTCAGTATCATGGGCCGCGAAGCAGCGGCCTCACCTTGGCCTTCGCCTCATTGGGCTTCCTTCCGGGGTGCACGCTTGGACCCACGCTTGGGGCCAGGCTTGGCGCGCTTCAGGTTGCCGCGCCGCGTCTTTAGTGGATGTGGCACGAACGGCACCCGGCGCAGTTCTATTTTGTAATCCGAGAAAACGCCGCCCTCCCAGCGCGAATAGATCCGCCAAGTTTCGTATGCCCTATGCCTTGCGCAGAATCCTCTCAGACTGCTGTATGCCTCCCATTTGTCCGTGTATTTCCATCGCACCATCACAACGCTTTTCCGCTCCATGGCCCTTGGTACGGCGGGCGTGGCGGGCGAGTTTCGGTTGCTCAGCGGCAGCGCCGCGCTTCTTCCAGTTCTCCGCGCAACGTGCGGGCCTCGTCCTTCGTCCTGGCGAGTTCATCCGCCACCGCACGGTAAAGCGCCTTGGCGTCCTCCAGTTCGCGCCGTACAGCTGCCAAATCTCTGTCCTTGGCAGTAGGGGCCTCTTCATACCCTGCCTGCGCCAGTTCGCGGCCAATGCGCGGGGTGGCTGGTACCCAATAGCGACCATCGCAGCCCAGCAGTACCGCCGTGTAGCAGGGCTGGTTGGTGGCCCGTGCCTCGGCCAAGTAGATGCTGTTGAACCTGGCGATAAGGCCGCCGTTGAAAAGGCTTTGGAGTTGTTGCTTCGTCATGGTAGGGCGAAGCACGACCAATCATTCCGGACACGCAAGCGCTGGTGCGGCATTCCGGCTACAAAGGCAGCGAAACGGCTGCACTGGCAGGTTCCTTAACAAAATAGTCCGTGGTGCGTACAACGCACCTCATTCCATAGCCGGTGCCTGCCATGCTCGCCCGTGTGCACTATGGCCACACCACGCGCAGCACCGCTAACCTGCTTTCCGCCTGTGGCGTTGAGCTTCCCCTTTTTGGGTGGCTTCAATCGAGGTGATTCTTTCCAGTAAGGCACTGATTTCGCCTCGGGTCACGAACTCGTGGTTCTTTGCTATCGTCGTTCGAGCTTCCAGTTCCTTACTCCCTACTCCAGTAATGAGCCAGTGTAGATTCAGGGATGCAAAAACTCTGGCAAGATCTTCAAGCATTGCAAAGCTGGGTTTGCTTGTGCCATTGAGTACGAGCCTAACCCGCTCGGAGCCGCTATAGCCAAGGGCCTTGGCCAATTGCGGAGCATTGCTGATGTTATTCATCCGCATGGCTTCAACGAGTCGCTGTTGAAAACTACTCATGCCAGTATACTTGCATATTGTGCCAGTCTTCTTGTATGTTTGCTCCCGCAATGGGAACCACGAAAGTAGAACAAGGCGGAAATCGGCCAAATGCGGCCATGCGCGCCCGCATCCTGAGCGGCCTGCGCAAAGGCGACCAGGCGCGCATCGCCGAGGCGGTGGGTACGGTGCCGGAGTACGTGAAGCAGGTGATGCGCTACCGGCCAAACGCCAATAGCGCACTGGCCCGCAGGATATGGCTTGCTGCCGACCGCATTCTTCAGGATCGTTCACGCCTCAATGACGAGATGCGCGGATGACCATTCGCGACGGCATAGTCCTCCTGGAGTTCGCCGAACTGGTGAATGACATGTGCCTAACCAAGGCGGCTTTCGACCAGGCTGTGCGCGACGAACGCATCAATCGCGTGCAGAAGGCTTGCCCAGGCCAGCCTGCCCTCATCGAATGGCAGTCCCTGCCCGGCAAGTACAAGGAGCTGGTTCGCCACCACCTCAAAGGCGACCCCGAAGTCCTCGCCCGCGCGCAAATGGTGGAGGACCACCTGCAAGTGATCCCCGCCGACAGCGACTACCTCCTCCACTTCAAGGCCGAGAACGGCTACCACCT
>JAFDZY010000235.1 GCA_018266685.1 Bacteroidota bacterium | reverse complement strand
TATCGCTTCATCCGGCAATACCTTGAAATCTTGCCGATCGTCTACGACAAGAAGCAGAGCGCCGCCATTGCCGCGCAAGTGCAACTCCTGCTGGAGCTGCACCGCGAATTGGAAACCGCCAACGGCCAACAGGCCCAACAACTTGCCGGGCGCATTGCCCACGTGGAGGGCAAAGTGGATGGGCTGGTTTGCGGGTTGTATGGGCTGAACGAGGGTGAGATCGGGGTATTGGGGTGAGTGATAATCCAACGGGCCTTAGCCCAACCCTGGCGCGAGCATCCTTCGCTCGCGCCCTTTTCCCATCTCTGGCGCGAGCCTCCTTCGCTCGTGCCATTCACATTCATTTTTGGGATGAACGCACGAGCGAAGGAGGCTCGCGCGCAATGTCATTAAGTTATGGGCTGTACGACCCGGATTGGACCACATGCACTCGTACAAGGTGTGCGTCGTACGGCGCGCTGACTACTGTCGTCCTGCGAGCCAAATCCTTAACTTAATGACATTGGGCTCGCGCGAGTTGGGGGGATCCGCGCGTCCATCTTCAGTGGAAAAGCCCCTTTAACCGCGCCATCCAAACCGGTGCCACGGCGGTGATGAGGGGCACCATGACCCAGATACGGCCTTCCCAAAGGTGATAGTCGGCCAAGAGCACCTGCCAGCTCTTGTGTGCCACCAAGCGCCCGAAACCGAATTCAAAGGCGAGTGTTAGGGCGAGCCAAGCGATGCCGATGGCCCATGCCTGCGCCGGGCTGGAGGGAGCCATCCATCCTATGGTTGACCAAGTGATGGCGAGGATAAGAAGCGACAACAGGACCGTACTGAGCACGTGGCCCCATGCAGCACCGATCCACGGGTTGAGCACAAACTCGCGCAAAGTGCCGTTGATGATCGCCCCGACCATGCAGAGCAGCCAAACGGTTAGGATCTTCCACCACATGGCTTGTTGTTTTTTCGAAAGTAGGCGCGCTGGCCGGGGATGAACTGACATCGGTCATCACTGGCGCGTGCGGGGGCTTCAGTAGCGATTGTTCCGGTGCCAGCCTGAACTGGTCTCGAATCCAAGCCGTACCAACCTTCCCTACCGGCACGGCAACGCGGGCGCTTCCGTCCACATCCGATTGTTCACCACCCGTACTGCGGTGCCTTCAACAAGGCCACAGGGGTTCCCTTCTTTGCGGAGCAAGCACCGCCCATGGCCCTCAGTCGTTTTTGGACCTTCATCCTCCTCCTCAGCATCGGCTATGCGCTGGTGATGTTGGCCACCGGCAGGCAGCACAGCTTGGGCTCGTTGGTGAACGGCAACCAGGGCGACCCGTTGGTGGTGGCCGAAAAGGACAGCGCCGAATTGCACGGCACGGCCCTGCTGGCGGAACTCCGCGCCAGCGATGAAGGCGTGATGCGCGGCGATACGCTGATCACCTTGGGCAAGGGCGGCCTGGTGCGCTACAGCAAAGGCCACCAGGCGGCGGACGGCCTGTTCGAGACCTGCAAAAACACCGTGGTGGACCTGTGGCTACCGCTGATCGGCTACCTCACCTTCTTCTGCGGCCTGATGAACCTGCTGGTGGACTCGCGCGCCATGGAGAAGCTGGCGCGCTTCCTCTCCCCCATCTTCCGCCGCATCTTCCCCGACCTGCCCGGCGACCACCCCGCCTACGGCTACATGACGCTCAACTTCTCCGCCAACTTCCTGGGGCTGGACAACGCCGCCACGCCCTTCGGCCTGAAGGCCATGGAGAGCATGCAGGAAAGCAATCCCACTCCGGACAAGGCCACCAACAGCCAGATCATGTTCCTGTGCCTGCACGCCGCGGGCCTCACCCTGCTGCCCACCAGCATCATCGGCTACCGGGCCGCCATGGGCGCGGCCAACCCGGCCGACATCATGATCCCCATGATCGTCACCAGTTTCGTGGGCACACTAGCCGCCATGCTCTTCGTGAGCATCCGCCAGCGCATCAACCTCTTCAATGTCCCGGTGCTGGTGTTCGTGCTGGGCGTCAGTGCCCTCATCGGCGGATTGATGGCCTACATCAGCGGACTGGGCGGGGCGGCCAAATTCCACTTCACCGACAACCTTGGCAACGGGCTGCTGCTCACCATCATCCTGCTGATCGTGGGCTACGCCTTCCTGCACGAGCGCTATTTCAAGGAGAAGGGCACCAACATGTTCGATTCCTTCATCCACGGCAGCAAGGACGGCTGGACCACCGGGCTGCGCGTGCTGCCCTACATGTTGGCCATGCTGGCCGCACTGAGCATCTTCCGCAACAGCGGCCTGATGGAGATCGTGATGGACGGCTTCTCCAAGCTGCTCGCCGTGTTCCATGTGAACCGCGAGATCATTGATGCGGTACCCGTTGCCCTGATGCGCCCCTTTAGCGCCGGTGGCTCGCGCGGCTTCATGCTCGATGCCATGAAGACCTACGGCGCCGACAGCTTCACCGGGCAGCTCTCCAGCATCCTGCAAGGCGCCGCCGAAACCACGTTCTATGTGCTCGCCCTGTACTTCGGCGCTGTGAACGTGAAGAACACGCGCTACACACTGGGCATCATGCTGCTGGTGGACCTGGTGTGCGTGCTTACTGCCATCGGGGTGTGCGCGCTGTACTTCTGAGCGCCTTGAGGTCGCAGCCGCTGCCAGTACCTTGCGGCTTGCGAATTCAGATTGAATGACGTTTTGCAGCTAACGGTTTGCAGCTACCCGAAGGGAGGGACTTTTACCACAAAACTTGATTTGAAAAACTAATGTTTGATTAACCACAAAACTGTCTTTGGAACACGAAACACAGCCTTTTGGGTAGGTGCTGTTACCACCAGTTGTTCTGTACATCGAATTCACCATCCTACTTTTCGTTTATAAGTTCTTGTCCCAACAAATTTCTTTGTCTCTTTTCTCCTAAGGTCAACAGCTTTGACATTTTCATTCAATGTGATTTCATTTTTTTCCCATTTT
>JAFDZY010000234.1 GCA_018266685.1 Bacteroidota bacterium | reverse complement strand
GTCCAGCTGATCTTGGCACGCTCGCCCATGCAGATGCCGCGCTTGGTAACGAAGTTGTACACGCCACCCTTGCCGTTTTCATCGCCGGGGTACCAGTTCTGCACGGTGCTGTACTTCAGCTCGGCATCCTTCATGGCCACGAGCTCCACCACGGCGGCGTGCAACTGGTTCTCGTCGCGCATGGGGGCGGTGCAGCCCTCCAGGTAGCTCACATAGCTGCCCTCGTCCGCGATCAGCAAGGTGCGCTCAAACTGCCCGGTGTTGGCGGAGTTCATGCGGAAGTAAGTGCTCAGCTCCATGGGGCAGCGCACGCCCGGCGGGATGTAGCAGAAGCTGCCGTCGCTGAACACGGCACTGTTCAGCGCAGCGTAGAAGTTGTCCGTGCGCGGCACCACGCTGCCCAGGTATTTGCGCACCAGGTCGGGGTGGTTCTGCACCGCGTCGCTGAAGCTGCTGAAGATGATGCCCTTTTCCTTGAGCGTGTCCTGGAACGTGGTTTTCACGCTTACGCTGTCAAACACCACGTCCACGGCCACGCCGGCCAGACGCTTTTGTTCCTGCAGCGAGATGCCCAGCTTTTCAAAGGTCTTGATCAGCTCGGGGTCTGCTTCGTCAAGGCTGTTCAGCGCGGGCTTCTTCTTCGGTGCACTGTAGTAGTGCGCGTCCTGGAAGTCGATCGCCGGGTACTTCAGCAGGCCCCAGGTGGGCTCGGTCATCTTCAACCAGCCGCGGAAGGCTTCCAGTCGCCATTCCAACAGCCATTCCGGCTCGTTCTTCTTCGCACTGATGAAGCGGACGGTGTCCTCGTTCAGGCCTTTCGGGGCCAGCTCGCTCTCGATGTTGGTCACAAAGCCGTATTCGTATTCCTTGTTGGCTACTTCGTGAAGCAGCTCGTTGTTGTCCTGTGCCATAATTGCTTAACCGCAACGGCGCAACGGGGCAACGCAAATGCACGCTGCGTTGCCATCAGGCAGTTGGGCTAGGGATTTCATTGTTTGTTGGGAACCCGTGGCATCATCCATAGGTGGCGGTTCAAATACTGAAGCTCTCGCCGCACCCGCACGTACGGCTTGCGTTGGGGTTGACGAACTGGAACCCCTTGCCGTTCAGCCCGCCGCTGTAGTCCAGCGTGGTGCCCAGCAGGTAGAGCAGGCTCTTTTTGTCCACCACCACCTTCACTCCGTTGTCTTCAAAAACTTTGTCGCCTTCGCGCATCACATTGTCAAAAACCAAGTCATAGGAGAGGCCGCTGCATCCTCCGCCTTTCACCCCCACGCGCACGAAGTGCTGCGGCCCGCGCCCTTCCTCGCCAAGCAGCTTGGTGAATTCCTGCCGTGCCGTTTCGCTCACTTTGATCATGGCTTTCCGCTATTTAGAAGAAGTCTAAATAGACTGGCGCAAAGGTACATTGCGGGAAGACCGTAAGCAACAGGGATTGGCCCTTCCCTCGGGCGTACGGGTCCGGCGTTTCAGCATGCTTGGCACGCTCCTTGGCGGCGCGTCGGTAACTTCGCAGGCGGACCACCGTCCATTGCCATGCTCAAGCAATACCTCTCCCAGAAGCTCCAACAGAAGCTAAGCCCCCAGCAGATCCAATTGATGAAACTGCTTCAAGTACCCACCGTGGAACTGGAGCAGCGCATCAAGCAGGAAATGGAGGAAAACCCGGCATTGGAAGAAGGGGAGGACCATGACGATGAGCCGATCCCCACGGAGGAGCAGGCCATCGAGGAGAACGAGGACGAACCGGAAAGCAGCAATGACGAGTTCGACCTTTCCGACTACTTCGACGACGACGACACCCCGGACTACAAGCTCAGCGCACGCAATGAAGGCGCCGATGAGGAGGACCGCGAAATTCCGATCGCCGTGGCAGCCACCTTCCAGGAAGCACTGCAGGCCCAGTTCGCCCTGCGGGACGTGGACGATCGCATGGAACAGCTTGGCGAGCACCTTATCGGCAACCTGGATGAGGATGGCTACCTGAGGCGCAGCCTGGACCAGATCGTGAACGACCTCGCCTTCACCGCGAACATCATGACGGATGAAGCGGAACTGGGCCGGGTGCTCAAGGAAGTGCAGGCCTTGGACCCGCCGGGCGTGGCCGCGCGCGACCTGCGTGAATGCCTGCTGCTCCAACTGGAGCGCCTGCCCAACGCGGTGGATGTGATCACCGCGAAGGCCATTGTAGCCCAATGCTTCGATGCGTTCACCAAGAAGCACTATGACCGCATCATGGAGCGCTTGGAGATCGACGAGGATGCGCTGCGTGATGCCATCGATGTGATCGTGCGCCTGAACCCCAAGCCCGGCAACACCACCAGGGATGCCTCGCGCCCCGCGCAAGCCATTGTGCCGGACTTCGCCATCACTGCAGTGAACGGCCAGCTGGAACTCTCGCTCAACGGCCGCAATGCTCCCGAACTGCGCGTCAGCCGCCAGTACCGGGACATGATCAAGGAGTACCAGCGCAACAAGAAGGACCCCGAGGCCAAGAACGCGCTGGTCTTCATCAAGCAGAAGCTGGATTCCGCCAAATGGTTCATCGATGCCATCAAGCAGCGGCAAAACACGCTGCTGATCACCATGGAGGCCATCATGGAGCACCAGAAGGAGTTCTTCCTCACCGGCGACGAAACCAAGATGAAGCCGATGATCCTGAAGGACATTGCGGAAAAAGTGGGCATGGACATCAGCACGGTGAGCCGCGTGGCCAACAGCAAGTACGTGCAGACCGACCACGGCACCTACCTGCTGAAATTCTTCTTCAGCGAAAGCCTTACCACCGACAGCGGCGAGGAGGTGAGCACGCGCGAGGTGAAGAAGATCCTGGAGGAAGCCATCCAGGCGGAGGACAAGAGGAATCCCTTGACCGACGACGAGCTTACGGCCCTGCTGCGCGGCAAGGGCTACAACATTGCGCGGCGCACCGTGGCGAAGTACCGCGAACAGCTGCAGCTGCCTGTGGCGCGCCTCAGGAAAGAGCTTTAATGCGCAAGGCCGCACACGTGCTTTCCCTGTTGCTGCACCCGGTGTGGATGCCAACATTTGCACTGCTCACGGCATTCCATACGGACCCGCACCTCACGTTTGCCTTTACCGGGCGCGGCCAATGGATCATCATCGGGATGATCTTCGTGATGACGGCGCTCTTTCCTGCATCCAGCATGTTCATGCTCTGGCGCAGCGGGGCGGTAAGTGAATTGGCCATGCCCAAGCGCCAGGAACGCGTGGTGCCGCTGTTGCTCACGCTGATCTACTTCTGCATGGCGTACTACCTGCTGCGCCGCACCCCGAATTCACCCGTTACGCTCGCCCTGTTCTCCGGCATCATCATCGCACTGGTTGCCGTATTGTTGATCAACCTGCGCTGGAAGGTCAGCCTGCACGCCACCGGCATAGGCGGATTGGTAGGCATGTGCATTGGCCTATGGATACTGCACGGGGCGCAAACCTGGTATTTGCCGTGGTTGTTCCTGCTTACCGGTGCATTGGGCACGGCCCGCCTGCTGGTTACCGACCATACCCCGGCACAGATCTATGCCGGGGCGGCCATCGGTGCAATGGCCACGTTCGGATGCATCGCTTTTGGCATCTATTACTGAGGCGGTGAACAGCGGTGGACGAAGGAAAAATAGCCGCCGTTGAACTGTGACCGGAGCTGTGCGTCCACTGATCACCGTTCACTTCCCCAACGCCTGCTGCCAGCGCCAGGCATCGCGCAGCGCGTCCGCCAGCGTAAGTTCCGCGCGCCAGCCCAGCACCTTCAAGCTCTTGGCCGTGTCTGCGTACATCGCCACCACGTCGCCCGCCCTGCGCGGCCCGATCACATGCGGCACCTTCACGCCGTTCACTTCCTCAAAGGTGTGAACGGCCTCCAGCACGGTATTGCCATGGCCCGTGCCCAGGTTGAATACTTCGCACAGCGGCCCTTGCTGCCGGGCGATCCATTGAAGCGCCAGCACATGCGCCTTGGCCAGGTCCACCACGTGGATGTAGTCGCGGATGCAGCTGCCGTCACGCGTGGGGTAGTCGTTGCCGAACACGGTGAGCTTGTCGCGCAAGCCTGCTGCTGCCTGTGTAATGAATGGCACCAGGTTGTTCGGCACGCCGAGGGGCAGTTCGCCGATCAACGCTGATGGATGCGCCCCGATGGGATTGAAGTAGCGCAGCATCACCACGTGCAAGCCCCGGTCCGCCGCGCTGGCATCACGCAGCATTTGTTCGCACACCACCTTGGTGTAGCCATAGGGCGAAGCCGCTGCGCCCGTAGGGGAATCCTCGGTGACGGGCAGCTTGTCGCCTTCGCCGTACACGGTGCAGGAAGAGGAAAACACCATGTCCTTTACGCCGTGCGTTGCCATGGTGCGCAGCAGCGTGGCCAGCGAGCCGATGTTGTTGTGGTAGTACTTCAGGGGGTCGCGCACGCTTTCGCCCACGGCCTTGTCCGCCGCGAAATGGATCACGCTGTCGGGCTTTTCCGCCGCGAACACCTTGTCCAAAGCCTGCGCATCCGTGCAGTCGACCCGGTGGATCACGGGCGCGTGGCCGGTGATCGCTTTCAAGCCACGCAGCACACGTTCATCGCTGTTGCGCAGGTCATCCACGACGATGGGTTCCACGCCGGACGCCAAAAGTTCCACCCACGTGTGCGAGCCAATGAAGCCCGCACCGCCGGTAACGATCGTTTTTTTCATGCGGTACAGCTGTTCGTGTCCTCCGGCCCGCGCACGTTCAGCCCGTTGCAGACCCGCATGGCCGCTTCAAGGACCCATCCGTGTTCATCCGTGTTCATCCGCGGTTGATCGCCATGTGAATTTGTGGGCCCAGCAGGATTTGAACCTGCGACCAACGGATTATGAGTCCGCTGCTCTGACCGCTGAGCTATAGGCCCCGAAAGTGGCGCGAAAGTAGCCGTTGGCACCCCACGGAAAGCCGATAGCTTCGCGCCCCATGCAACAACGCCGGCTTTACGATACCCTGCTCCTCGACCTCGGCGGAGTGCTCATCGACGTGGACTACCTGGCGGCAGCCCAGGCTTTCGGCCAACTGGGCTTCAAGGATTTCGACGTGCTCTACAGCAAGGCCAAACAGGACCACCTGTTTGACGGTTTTGAAACAGGGGCCATCTCACCGGCGAAGTTCCGCCAGCGCATCCGGGAAATCCTGGCTGCACCGTTGGCCGATGCGCAGGTCGACGCGTGCTGGAACGCCATGTTGGGCCGCATTCCGCCGGAACGGATCGCACTGGTGGAACGCCTGAAGGAACGCTTTCAAGTGCTGCTGCTCAGCAACACCAACGCCATCCATGTTCCTGCCTTTGAGGCCATCGTGGCGCGGGAGAACGGCATCCATGACTTCAAAGCTCTGTTCCACGGTACGTATTATAGCTGCGAGATCGGCCTGCGAAAGCCCGATGCGGCAGCGTTCCATTACGTGCTGGAGAGGCATGGCGGCGATCCGGCCCGCACGCTCTTCATCGACGACAGCATCCAGCACGTGGAAGGTGCGCGGAACGCGGGTCTGCATGCCGAGCACTTGGAGCTGGCGCACGAGGATGTATGCGGGCTGGTGGAGCGGCTGGGGTTGTTGAAGCAATCGACTTCTTCATAACGCAGGACGCAAGGGATTGCGCGGATCTGAATTTCTTCGTGCTCTTTGCGGTTCAATGCCTCAACTTTTCTTCTTCTTCGGTTTTGGTGCGGGCAATGCCTCGGCCATGCGCAGCATCAGCTTGGGCAGCTTGTGGTCACCGGTGATCATGTCCTCGGGCACCAAGTAGTAGTCCTTTGAACCGGGATAAGCCTGGGCCCGTTCACAGAGCGGATCGAGGTCCGCGCTCTCGGGCATGATCTTCAGCAGCAACTGGTCGTCGCAGATGAAGCCCACTGTTTTGCCATCGGCATAGATGGCGAACTCGCCGAACATCGGCTTCACGGTGAAACGTTCGGCTTCGCCCAGCTCTTCCAGGATGAAGGCGGCCGTTTCCTTGCTGGTGGCCATGCTTATTGGATCTCCTGGCAAAGTTCAACCAGTACGCCATTTGCGCTCTTCGGGTGTATAAAGCACACCAGCTTGTTGTCCGCGCCGCGCTTGGGCTCCTCATTCAGCAAAATGAACCCTTCGGCCTTCAGGCGCGCCATCTCCGCACGGATGTCGGCCACCTCGAAGGCGATATGGTGGATGCCTTCGCCGCGCTTCTCAATGGCCTTGGCAATGGGCCCGTCTGGCCGGGTGCTTTCCAGCAGTTCAATTTTGTTCGGACCGGATTTAAAAAAGGAGGTGATCACGCCTTCGCTGGCCACTTCCTCCCGCTTGTAGGAAGGGCAGCCCAAGAGCTTCCCATACAGTTCTTCCGCAGCGGCGAGGTCCTTTACCGCAATGCCGATGTGCTCGATCCGGATCATGCCCGAAAGGTACTCCGCAGGGTTCAGGTCCTCTTTGCCCTGAACGGAGCCGAAGAGCAATTCCTTGCCTTGGCGAATCCGTAGGGCACCCTAAAACAAAAGCCCCGCCGAAGCAGGGCTTTGCACACAGGTCCGCGTTCACCGCTTGATGAACGACTCTCCGGTCTTGTTGTCGTAGTTCAAATAATACAGGCCCTTCTTCAGGTCGCTCACATCAATATCGTTGGCATAGCCGCGCTTCACGATGTTGCCGAACTGGTCATAGATCTCATAGAGCGTGCCCGCACTGAAATGGATACTGCTGTTCTTTCCTTTCACGTAGGTCCAGGTCACTGCCGCCACCGCCGGGTCGGTATATGTGACGTTCTCGCTGAAACGGGCACGCCTGCTCAGGTCGCTTTGTTTCACCCGGTAAATGTTTTCGCCGCTGTGGGGCACTACTTTGAATGAATAGGTGTGCTCGCCGGGGGTGCCGTATCCCTGAACCTCGCCCATGCGGACCCATTTGTTCCAGCGTTTCTCCTGCACCACGAACGGCAGTTCACCCGTTTCGTTGCTGGTGGTCCACGTGTAGGTGCCGTCGCTGGATACCGATTGCTTCACGATGTCGAACGTACTCTTCGGCTTCAGCACCTCCGGGTTCAGCACCTTGGGCGTGCAGCCGTCCTTGTGCATGATCTTGATCGTCACCTTGTCGCCCACTTTCAGGTGGAAGTTGGACAGGTCGATCTCGAAGGCGCTGGAGTTGATCTCGTCGGTGCTCACTTTGTCGTTCACGGTAACCTGGTACACGCAAAAGCCCACGCCCGCCTCGGAGAACGGGTTTTGCACGAAGATGTTCTTGCCTTGGTAATTGCCGTCAAGGACGATGGTGCCGGCCTGTGCGTACAGCCCGGAGAGGAGGGCACCAAGCAGGATCAATGGGCGAAACTTCCGCATCACGGTGGGATATAGGGGCCGAAATATACAGAATTCCCGTTCAGGTGCAGTCCCAACATCCTTGGAATCAGGCGGGTTCCTTTGCCTGCACGGCCTTGGCCATGTGCTGTACATCCTCCAAGGTGAACGCACTGCCGTCATCTGCATCGTCCACGATGAAAGAGCGCCCGGCCGCTGTGATGAGCCGGTGGAAGTGGAAGAAGACCAAGGTGCTATCATCCGGGAATTCGGAGCGGTAGATCAACAGGTCTGGTGTTTCCTCCAGGATGGTGTTCTTCTTCAATAGGTCACGGTCCAGGTCCGCCTTCAAGCGGTCCATGTCCGGCGGTGCCTCGTAAATCTCCAGGGCAAAACGATCTCCGGCCTTTACGGACAACTTGCCCACTTCATCCTTCCAAAGCACCGTGGGTTCGGGCAGGCCCACTGGCAAATGCACCGCCAGCGGCATGTGGTGCCCCGAAAGATCGATGGTGGATGCCGCCTTGATGCTGTCCGCCACGGCTGCCATCTGCTTCACGGCATCGGCCTTGCCATCGCCGCAAGCGTTCAGCAGCAGGGTGAAGGCAACGGCGCAAACTAGGACGAGCGGCTTCATTGCGCGAAAATAGCAGCCCCATCGGCCGGAACACTCACTTGCCCACCACGATACGAACACCTTCACTGTGGGAAGCAAACTCCGGCGCATACATGCACATGGCCGTGGTGATGCCGTTGCTGAAGTCGCCTTCATGCGCCACGCGCAGGTCGTACTGGAACACGTAGGTGCCGGCACGGATGTGATCGAAGAAGAAGTTCGTGGCGGCATCGCGGGTGCTTTGATAGTAGCCAAGGCCGCCTTGCGAACGGTAGCCGCTGAGCGTTTCGGTGGGCTCCAGGCCGCTGGCGCGCAGGTCCTTCAAATGCACGTAGTCCAGGTCGCGGTCGGTGCGCAGCTCGATGCGGATGGTGAGCTTGTCGCCGGGCTTCAAGGCACGGGCCTTGTCCAAGGCCACCAACTGCGGACCCGCGTCCGTGGCGGTGTTCAGCAGCACTTGTTTCTTGATGCTGAACGGACTTGCGGCACTGGTCACCTTGTCCATCTGCTCGAAGTACTGCCAGTACAGCGCGCCCCATGCGGCCCGGTCGGTGGTGGTGGTCACCGTTACCACGCCCATGTCGCGGTTCACCTCTTCCCCGGACCAGGTCTTGGTGAAGTAGCCCGTACCGGCTTCCTGCTTGTCCGCCACCACCACGTCGCGGCCCACGGTGATCACGGGCGGTGCGGCGGGCTCCAGCCAGTCGTCGCCGGTGAGCAGCAGCGCGTAGCAGGCCTCGGCGGTGGCCTTGGTGGTCTTCCAATCGGTGGTCTGCTTCAGCTTCAGCAGGTACAGGCGCAGTTCGTTCACGGCCTGTTCATCCCGGGCCACTTCGTGGAAGGCCTCGATCAGCAGCGCGTGCGTTTCCGTGGGGAAGTCCCACCAGGAGTAGCCGGCGTTGAAGTTCTTCCAGTACATGCCGAGCTCTTCGCTGCGCGTGGCGCGTTCGCCCAGCGACTTCATGATCAGTTGCGCTGTGGCTTCATCGCCCATGCGGTGCAGGGCCAGCGCGATCATGGCCTGTTCCTGCAAGCTGAACTGCAGCCAGGTGGCGGCCAAGCGTTGCTTGTAGAAGTTCGCCGCCGTGGCCGTGGTGCCCTTGATGGGCCAACGCGGGAAGAAGCTGCGGGCGTAGAGAAACTGTACATCACTGTGGCTTGGCGTGTATTGATCAAGCTCCTTCTTGCTGTATTCCTTCAGCAGGCGCTGGTAGTCCTTCGCCACGTCGTCGTCCAGCCAATGCACGGCCTGCTTCAGCATCTGCTGCGTTTGCCCATCGGGGCGCAGGTCCGCGGCGCCGAGTTTTTCCAAATGGCCGAAGCCCGCAACGATGCCCTGGGTGACCCAGCGCGAGGGCTGCATGCCGCTGAACCACGGCCATGCGCCGTTGCCCAACTGGGCATCGCGCAGTTGCTTCAGGGCTTTGCCGCGCTCGGCGGCCATGCGCTGCATGTCAAACAGCAGGCCGATGCGCTGGCGGCTTTCGTTTTCGTTGCGCGCGTTGAGCACCCACGGCGTTTCCGCCAGCACGATGTTCTTGAGCTCGCTGTTCTTTTCCAAGTTGCTGAGAAATGCGCCCTCATCCCCCGGCCCCTTCTCCCCTTCGGCTCCGCTCAGGGAGGGAGAAGGGGAGTCGGCGCGCCATTGCGCGAACACTTCCTTGATCTTCGGCCTTTCGTCCACGATGTGCGCGGCGAGGCTGTTGGCATAAAGCCTGCTGAAGACCTGCTCGCTGCACTGGTGCGGGTATTCCATCAGGTAGGGCAGCGCTTGCACGGCGTACCACGCGGGATTGGGCGTGAACTCAAGCTTCAGGCTTTGGTGGCGCAGCGTGCTGCTGGTGTCGTTCCGCAGCTTTTCCAGGGTGAAGGTCTTCTTGCCGGCTTTGCTGATCGGTAGCGGCAGGCTTTCGGTGACCAGCACGCGGTCGGTGAGGATGGGCAGCGGGCGTTGCTCAGCATCGGTGAAGGTGCCGGCTTTGGCGCTGATGCGCACGGCCACGGCGCTGAGGCCCTCGGGCACGGTGAGGTCCCAGGCCACCACGGCGCTGGCACCCGGCCCGGCGGTGAAGGGCTGCGTGGGCTGCTTCAGGTTGAAGCGTGCGTCCACCGGGGCATTGGTGAAGGGATCGAAGAGTTCGAGGGTGGCGGTGCCTTGCAGGGGTGTTCCCTCAAGGTCTCGCGCAGCGGACCTTGAGGACACCCCTGCATCCACCACATTCACCTTGCTCGTCAGCGTGATGCGGTCGCCTTCGCGGAGGAAGCGCGGCAGGTTGGGCGTTACCATCAAGGGTTTTTGCGTGATCACTTCCTTGGTGAAGCGCGCGGTCTTGAGGTCGGTGGTGTGGGCCAGGCCGAGCAGCTTCCAGCGGGTGAGCGCATCGGGCATGGTGAACTTCAGGATCACGCTGCCATCCTTGTCGGTGAGCAGGTCGGGGAAGAAGAAGGCCGTCTCGCGGAAATCAGTGCGGGTGGTGGGTTGTGGCACGTCCTGCGCGGTGGCCGGTTCCGGAACTTCGGCGTTCGCACTGGAGTCTTCCATGTCCTTTTCAGCGAAACCTGCATTCGCCTGCATGGGAGGGGCCATGGCCGCATCCGCCGACATGGCACGCATCTCCATGGTCATCACACCACCACGGCCGTATGCCATGGGCAATCCGAAGAGGTTCAATGCCGGGTAGATGTGAGCGGTGTCGTTCGGCAGGCCTTGGTGCCGCCCATAGGTGATGCTTCCGTTGGTGCCGAATGGCGCCATTTGTTCCCAGCCCATTTGCGCGGAAGCCGTGGGCCATACGGACATGTTCCAATCGTTCCGCACGAAGTGGTCCAGCGAGGCATCATACATGCCTGCCAATAGTTGGGCAGCCACCCTTTCCCCCTTGGGTCCCGTGATCTTCAGCCGCCATTCTTCCTTGGCGCCGGGCAGCAGCTTGTCGCGGAAGGTCATCCATTCCACCTGCAACTCCTTGTTGCTCCAGGGCACTTCGATGAAGACATCCTCCTTGTGCGAGAGGCCGCGCTCCGCGCCGATGAAATGCACGGTGAAGCCGCCCCGATCAGCTTCCAGCACGGGCAGTTCGATCAGTTGTTGTCCATCCTTGATGGTGAACCAGCGGCGCACGGCGATCTTGCCCTCGCGCTCCACTTCCATCAGGATGTGCGCTTCAGGCAGCGCGCTGCTCAGCAGCAGTTCCGCCTTTTCGCCCGGCTCCGCGGTGGCCTTCACCGCTTCCAAATGGAAGGCCTCGTTGACGAAGCCGGTGTGCTGCACGGCGGGGTCGTAGACCGAAATCACTTTTTGCACCTTCACTTCCTTGCCGTCGTCATCGGTGGCGCTGGCTTCGATCAGGTACGCGCCCACATCCCACTTCCTGATGCCGGACAGCGCAAGTTCCTGGCCGTTGGCGCTCCATTGCTTGCGTTCCAGCACCACGTCCACGCGCGGCCAGGTGAGCGGGTCGTCGCCGTTGGTGTACACCGATCCCGGGAACAGCTTTTTGTATTCTTCCGGCGGGATCACGTACACGTCCGGCCGCTCCCACAAGCGCCCGCGCAGCGGCACGCCGGGCGTGTGCAGGCGCGTGATGCGCACG
>JAFDZY010000233.1 GCA_018266685.1 Bacteroidota bacterium | reverse complement strand
TGCGCTGCCCCGCACCACTATGCTGTCCATGGTAACGTATGTGCCTTTTTCCAAGTACAGGGATGCGGAGAGTTCTCCTTGTTCTTCCTGCAGGCTGTCCAGGCCCGCCACGGCAAAGGGATAGCCATGGTCCTCACATTCCTTCAGCAATCCGTTCAGCAATTTGGCCACCTCCACCGGTGTAATGGCCCGCCCGGCGTAGAACCGCTCACGAAAACCGGTGGCACTGGCCACCTCTTGCGGCAGGGAACCTGCGCGGAGCCTGGCCCAGCGGTATTGCGCACCCAAGTGGAAATGGCAGCGGATGGTGTCCTTGCCGGCAATGCAGGTGTCGCACGATGCGGCGAGGTAGCCTTCCGCGATCATTTCCGCACGGAGATCTGCGGTTCGCCGGTCCACCTGGGCAGAATCCACCTTAAAAGGCCCGCGCCATTGGCGCGGAATTGCGGTATCGCCCTCCAGCACCAGGATCTGTTGGCCATGGGCGGCAAGGCCGGCCACCAGCGCGGACAAGGCCATGACGTGCCTGATCATGGAGAACATTAGATGCGCCAATCAATCGGCAACCCGCCTTGCGCGGCCAGTATCTCATTGGCCGCACTGAAATGCCCGCAGCCCAGGAAGCCGCGGTGGGCGGAAAGCGGCGAAGGGTGCGGTGCCGTGAGGATGTAGTGCCGGTCCGTATCGATCAACGCCTGCTTGTCCTGGGCATACTTCCCCCAAAGCATGAACACCAGCCCTGTGCGCTCATTGGACAATGCGGCAATGGCAGCGTCCGTAAAGCGTTCCCAACCACGCCCTTGGTGCGAACCTGCTTCCCCGGCACGCACGGTGAGCGTGGCATTCAGGAGCAAAACGCCTTGTTGCGCCCACGGCGTAAGGTCTCCCTTGCCGGACATGTGCAGCTTGGTATCCCGGGCTACTTCCTTGAAGATGTTTTGCAGGGAAGGAGGCAAGGGGACGCCCTCCGGTACCGAGAAGCACAAACCATGGGCCTGGCCGGGGCCGTGGTAGGGGTCCTGTCCCAAGATCACCACACGTACGGCATCGAACGGAGTAAGTTCAAAGGCGCGGAGGATGTCCTTCCCTTTGGGAAAAACGGTGAACTGTTCCCGTTCCCGCACCAAAAACTGCTTAAGCTCAGCGAAATAAGTTGCGTTGAACTGTGCCTTCAGTCGTTCTGCCCAACCAGGGTCCATGCCAGTTGGTGGCTGGGGTATTAGCTCTGTGTAGGGGGGCTGGGCCATGCTCGGCAGGGGAAATCCCCCAAGGGGGTGTTGAAACTTTACTGTCAATTTCCGCGTTTCAAGGTTAACTTTGGGAATCAAACCAGTGTTTGGAACGATGAAAAAGGTCTTCAAGGTATTGGCAGTGGTAGCAGTGGCAAGCGTGCTTTTCAGCGCATGCAAATCCACCCATTCCTGCCCGGCCTACGGCAAGGTAGTAAAGCCAGTTCAAGGGCAGCCTTCGTGATCGGTTTCCCTTGAGGTTTTCAACAAGCCCGGAACTTTTCCGGGCTTTCGTGTTTCCGGGCGTCACGCGTAAGTGAAGCTCATTTCCTTCACAAGGTCTTCCCGCAAGCTTTGCGCCACCGGGCAAGTGCGCGCAGCATGCTCCAATATGCGGCGCTGCTCCTCGTTCAGCCGGGTGCCGTTCAAGCTGATGTGCACCTCGATGCGTTCCACCCGCCTGGGGGCGGAAGCCATATGCTTCACCACGCGGGCCTGCAGGCCGTTCAGGGAGATCTGCCGTGCATCCGCGGCAATTCCCATCAAGGTCATCATGCAGCAGGCCAGGGAGGTGCTCAGCAGGTCCGTGGGGGAAAAGGCCTCACCCTTGCCGTGGTTGTCCAAGGGGGCATCCGTTATGATCTTCTCGCCGCTGCGCACATGCACGGCTTCGGTGCGCAATTGGCCCATGTATTTCACGTGTGCGGTATCCATGGCACGAAGGAACGAACCGTTCCTTGTTTCCGTGCGCACTTTCGATGCCCTTCCTGCCTAAATTTGAGGGCTTTTCGCCATGCTGCGCCATTTCAGTGTTCTCATCGTGCTCCTTTCCACCATTGTGGCATGCGGCCAGGCGCAGCAAAGCGTGTATGATGAGCCGGGGCGTACGCTCTATGCGCACGAGATGTATGGAGGTCCGCTCATCCATGGCGATGGCTGGGGCATCACCTTCCAGTACGGCAAGTATGCCACGGCCAAGGACCGAAACATGCTGGGCATCGACATCGTGTCCATGAAGCACCCCAAGGAGATCAAGAGCTTCAACCCGAATTACCAGGATGCCCGGGGCTATTTCTACGGCAAGCTCAACAGCATGATCATCGTGCGGCCCACCATTGGGCGCAAGCATCGGATTGCTGAGAAGATCAGGCACAGCGCGGTGGAGGTGAACTATGTGTGGGGCATCGGCCCGTCATTGGGGCTGCTCAAGCCGGTTTACCTGCAGATCTTGGGCGCGCCGGGACTTTCCTACCAGCCGGTTTCCACGGAGCGCTATGACCCCTCCAGGCATTTTGCCGACAATATCCTGGGCCGTGCTTCCTGGTTCAAAGGCTTCGGTGAGATGAAGCTCTATCCCGGGGCATTCGGGCGCTTTGCCTTCAATTTTGAATATGCAGGTACCAATACCGGCATCCGCGCCTTGGAGGCTGGCGTGTCCATGGATGCGTACGGAACCAAAGTGCCCATCATGGCGGACGTGGAAGGGGAAGGCATTAACAAACAATTCTTCCTGGAATTTTATATCGCGCTGCATTTCGGCGGCAAGACCACCCGATGAGTGAATTGATGGAGGCGGCTGCGGTGCAGCCTTTTCAGCGGAAGCCGGAATGGCTGCGCGTGAAGTTGCCCGGAGGCGGTAGTTACAAGCAGGTGCGGGCCATTGTGGATGAGCACAAGCTGCACACCATTTGCCAGAGCGGCCACTGCCCCAACATCGCCGAGTGCTGGGGTGCGGGCTCGGCCACGTTCATGATCCTGGGCAACGTATGCACGCGCTCCTGTGGATTTTGCAATGTGGCCACCGGTAGGCCTGAGGCACCTGATCCATTTGAACCTGCCCGTGTTTCACGCTCCGTGGAGCTCATGGGCGTGAAGCACTGCGTGATCACCTCCGTGGACCGCGACGACCTGCCTGACGGCGGAGCGGACATCTGGGCAAAAACCATTCGATCCGTGCGCCGCCGCTGCCCACAGACCAAGCTGGAAACGCTGATCCCGGACTTCAAAGGGGAATGGCACAACCTCGCCGTTGTGCTTGCCGAACGGCCTGAAGTGCTCAGCCACAACGTGGAAACTGTGCGCCGCCTCACCCGCAAGGTGCGCGTGCAGGCCAAGTACGATCGCAGCCTGGAGGTGTTGATGCGTGCCAAGAAAACGGACCTTCGCACCAAGAGCGGCATCATGCTTGGCCTTGGCGAACAGGACCACGAAGTGCTGGAAACCATGGACGACCTGCGCAGCGTGGGTTGTGATGTGGTCACCATTGGCCAATACCTCCAGCCCACCAAAAAGCACCTTGCCGTGGTGGAATTCTCCCATCCCGACCGGTTCAAAATGTTCAAGGAGGAAGGGCTCAAGCGCGGATTCATGTTCGTGGAGAGCGGACCCCTTGTGCGCAGCAGTTACCATGCCTGGAAACATGCACAGTGACGCGGGTGAACGAATCGCCCCGGCAACTGTTCCTTCAACTGATAACCACCAGTACTGACCCATGCCCAAGATCCGAGTCGCCATCAATGGCTTTGGCCGCATCGGCCGCATTACTTCACGCATCCTGCTGCAACGGAACGACATCGAGCTCGTTGCCGCCAATGACCTCACGGACGCGGCAACGCTTGCGCACCTGTTCAAGTATGATTCCGTACACGGCGTGAACCAGGAGCATGTGGCCCACGATGCCAAACAACTGGTGGTCGGTGGCCGAAAGATCGCGCTCTTCGCCGAGCAGGATCCCGCGAAGCTGCCGTGGAAGGAACTCGACATTGACGTGGTGATCGAGAGCACCGGGCATTTCCTCACCCGCGAACTGGCCTTGGCGCACCTGAAGGCCGGCGCCCGCAAGGTGCTGCTCTCGGCCCCTGCCAAGGACAAAACCACCAAGACCGTTGTGCTCGGCATCAATGATGAAGTGTTGGACGGCCCGGATGAGATCATCAGCAATGCGAGCTGCACCACCAACTGTGCAGCGCCCATGGTCGTCGGCCTGGATGAAGTGTGCGGCATTGAGGACGGCTTCATCAGCACTGTGCATGCCTACACCAGCGACCAGCGCTTGCATGATGCTCCCCACCGCGACCTGCGCCGCGCGCGTGCTGCCGCCGTCAGCATCATTCCCACCACCACCGGCGCTGCAAAGGCCGTTACCCGCGTGCTGCCCAAGTTTGAAGGCAAGCTGGGCGGCACTGGCATCCGCGTGCCTGTGCCCGATGGGTCCATTACCGACATCGCCTGCCGCGTGAAGCATCTGAAGACCGAAAAGGAGATCAACGCCCACTTCAAGGAACTGGCCGAAGGCCGCATGAAAGGCATTCTGCGCTACACCGAGGATCCCATCGTGGGCATCGACATCGTGGGCGACCCCGCCAGCTGCATCTTCGACGCCAAGCTCACCAGCGTGGTGGGCAACATGGTGAAGATCATGGGCTGGTACGACAACGAGTACGGCTACAGCGCCCGCCTGGTGGACATCGTGGGCCGCTGGGGCGGGAAGTGACGGGCATTGCGCGTTTCGTGGAACGTCCATCGTCTCCACAGGGTCACCCGCAGGGAACCCTACGGTCAATCGGCCGGCCCTCCAGCGATCCGCACATCCCCGCCCAACGGACCATCCCCAACGCGCTTCATCAGCCGAACCTCGCCACCGTCGAACACCGCATAGGTGAAGTGTGTGATCCAATCGCCGAGGTTGATGTACCGTGAACTCGTTCCCGCAGGGTCACGCGCAGCGGACCCCCTCGTTCCCGCAGGGTCACGCGTAGCGGACCCTGCGGGAACGAGTTCCATATCCACCGGCAAATGCCGATGCCCGAAGATCAGAAAGTCGAAATGTTCCTTGGTCAGTAACTCCCGGCAGTACTGCACCAGCCACTCCTTTTCCGCACCTAACCACATGCGGTCGTTCTCATAGTTCTTTTTGCGGCTGCGGCCGCTCCAGAAATGCGCGATGCCCAAACCAAAGTTGGGGTGCAGACGCGCAAAGCACCATTGCATCAGCTTGTTGCGGAACACTTTCCGGATGAACTTGTAGCCATGGTCGCCCGGCCCGAGCCCGTCGCCGTGCCCGATGTACAGGCGCTTGCCATCCCATTCGCGCACGATCGGTTCCTGGTGCAGCGTAACGCCTGTCTCCATGGGCAGGTAGTCGAAGGCCCACATGTCGTGGTTGCCGATGTGGATGTGTACGGGGATGCCCCGGTCGTGCAGCTCGGAAAGTTTCCCCAGTAGGCGGGTATAGCCGCGCGGCACCACCTGCTTGTATTCGAACCACATGTCAAACAGGTCGCCTAGGATGTGGATCTCCGTGGCATCCTTGGCGGCTTCCTCCAAAAAGCGGACGATGCGTTTTTCCCGCGCCGTGCTGGCCGCATGGTCGGGCACACCGAGGTGGAAGTCGGAAAGGAAATAGATCTGCTGGCCGATGAGCATGGGGCCAAAGATGGGAAAGTGTAGGCTTCCCCTGTTCAGGTGCGTGGGTTGGGGGAACTGCGGGCGATTGAAGCAACACGCGGCCCGCTCATGGGCTGCGCACAGGCTTCAACTCTTGTCCTTTCCTTTCTTGAACCCGATGGGCGGACGCTTCTTCGGGATCTGCGCCAACAGGGTGCGGTTGCGTTCTTCCTCCTGCAACTTCTTCAAATGGTTGAAGATCACCTTGATGTCGCGGCTGTTGTGGGATACCGTCCCGCGTAACTTTTCCAGGGCCAACAACAGGTCTTTGTGGTTGGCCAGCAGTTCGCGCATCTTGGTGAACACCCGGATGATCAGGATGTTGATGTCGATCGCCGGCTCGCTGTTCAACACGCTGGATAGCATGGCCACCCCTTGCTCCGTGAACACAAACGGCAACTTTCTGCGCCCGCCCCAACTTGATGTCACATGCTGTGACTTCAAGATTTCCCATTCCTCCGGGGTCAGCGCGAACATGAAGTCCTCCGGAAACCGTCTTGTGTTCCGCTTTACGGCCTGGTTCAACACGCGGGTCTCCACTTGGTAGAGTTCGGCCAGATCACTGTCCAGCATCACCTTATGGCCGCGTACCGTGTGGATCCTGCTCATGACCATTTCGTCACTGACCGCTAGTACCTGCTTCGCGCGCTTGCTCATCGTGTTGGTAAACGTATCACACGTATCCCAAACCCGCCGCGTGGGCTGCAGCCATGTGCCAGAGATGGGGAAGGGTGGACTGTTCACGGCGCCCTCAATGCGGCAACTTCCTCAACGCCTGCGTGGGGTCCATCTTTTCCAGCGCCAGTACGAAACGTATGCGATCGGTAAAATCAAAGCCGCGCAGCTCCTGCTCCTTTTGAATGTCCTCCGAGAACGCCAACGGCACCCACACTTCCACCATGTCGCGCCACAGCCGCAAGCCGATGCCAGCCTCCCAATTGCCGCGCCAGTCCGTGGTCTTGCCATCCTGCGTTACCAGCGTTACCGGTGCCGCACCGTAGCTGGCGAATGCGGCGAGCGGCAATGCAAAGGGGAAGTCGATCTCCGTGTTCAGCGCAGCGATCCACGTGTCCGAGGTGCCGATGGACGTTGGCGTGCGGAAGCCGCCTTGGTCGATGTTGAACTGCGCGCTGGTGTTCTGCCCCGTGTACTGGCGGTCGAGATAGAGATGGTCGTATAGCAGGTCGCTGCTGCCCCAGTACATGCGCCAGCCCATGGCCGCGGTCATCAGGCTGCGGTCCTTGCGCAGAAAGGTGCCCGCGAACGCGCGGAAGGTGATGCGGTGCTTGTGCGTGTCGTAGATGGCGCTCCACTTGGCCTCCAAAGCCAACCGGCTGAAGGCATCGGCATTCAGCGAGGTGAGCGTAAGGCTGTACGGATTGAAGCCGTTCCGCTGTGTAAGGTTGGCGCTGAGTTCATGGTACACACTGTTGCCCGTGCTGTTGATCGGCACTTCACGGTCCGCGTAGTGGTACGTGCCTTCCGCGTGTTCCCACAGGATCACGCTGCGGTAGCGCAGGTAAGCCTCCGGACCGGTGGTGTTCAGTTTCGGGTCGAACTGGATGCTGGGCACCAAGCGCTGGTACCATTGTTCCACATCGCTCACGTTGTGCAACGAAGCGGCAAAGCCGGAGAGGCCGATGTGGATGTTGCGCAGCCAGTTGCTGCGCAGCCGGTCGTGGTTCCACATCACGCGCGCGCAACCGGCTAACCGATTGCTTTGGAAACCGTACAGCGGCGCCGCTGCCCATTCCAAGCGTTGGGAAGGGAAGGTGGTGTTGTGCAGCGCCAGCCCGGCCATGAAGCCATCGTGTGCGTTGTAGCCGATGGCGGGCAGCCAGTAAATGCTTCGGCGGTCATTACGTTCCAGCCCGGCCAGGAATTTGAGCTGCGGCAGGCGTGCGTTTTTCAGCAGGCCGAATGACCGCGCCTCGTTGTTGCGCCGGTCGATGTCCAAGGTGCGCTCCATGGCATCGATCCGCACGCGGTCGGCATTCGGCCAGGGCAGCGCCGCGTTGTTCCTGCCCGGCTCGCCTTTGATCCATGCGGTGCCCAAGCTGTCCGCCCCGTTCCATGCCGTAACGGGGAACGGAAAGTCCGTCGCAGCGGTGGACCGATAGGTGAGCTCACCGTTCTTCAGCTTGCGTGCCTTCACATCCACCTTGTCCGCCGTGCCGATCAATTCCCCGAAGCACCAACCGAGGTCTTCACCACTGGCCTTTTCATAGCTCGCACGCACATCCGCGGGTTGCGGGTGCTTACCGGCCCATTCACGGAAATACGCTTGCGTGCAAGAGTCGAAGCGCGCATCGCCCAAGTAGGAGCGGAGCTGGTCGAAGATCAACGCGCTCTTCGCATAGACCGTTGTGCCGTAGTCCACCTCGGTGAAAGCGGTGGAGGTACTGCTATCCGGCGCGTCCCAGTTGCGCCGTGCATTGTAGCGGTACATCAGCTCGTTCTGCCTGCGGAAGGTGATGTCGAAATGCTTGTCAATGAGGTACATGGGAAGCCCGGCCACATTCGTTGAAAGCTGGTTCGGGTAGCGCGTTTCCATGTAGCGCTGCTCGAAGAAACTGTTCATGCCCTCGTCCATCCAAGGGTGGTCGCGCTCGTTGCTGGCCAGCATGCCGTAGAACCAGTTGTGGCCCACCTCGTGGGCGATCACTTGGTCCAATTCGTAGGTTGCCGCCATGTTGCCGATGATGGTGATCATGGGGTACTCCATGCCGCCGCCTGCGGCGATGGTGCCGTCAATGGCGGTGCAGCGTGCGTATTGGTAGTCGCCCACCCACTGGCTGTATAGGCGCACACTCTCGTTCACATAGGAGACGGCATCCTTCCATAAAGGGGCATTCTGTGGGGTGAACAGCACTTGTGTTTGCACTTTCCTGCCACTGCGCGCCAGCGTTACCTCACTGTTGCGCACCAAAAAGCGCTTGTCCGCGAACCAGGCAAAATCGTGTACGTGGTCCTGCTTGAAGCGAAGTGTTTTTGTGCTGGCTGCGGAAGGCGGGAATGCGTTGCTCCGTGTGGTGGGTGGCGGCAGTTGGGCCAAGGAATCCATCCAGGCTTCTTCGGAAGGGTTGTCCTGGAGCAGGCCCGTGGCGCCCACCACGTAGTTCGCGGGCAAGGTGATGGAAACGTCAAAGCTGCCGAACTCGCTGTAGAACTCGCCCTGGTTGAGGTAGGGCATAGCGTGCCAGCCCTGGGCATCATACACGGCGGGCTTGGGGTACCACTGGGTGATGTAATAGGCCTGCCTTGTATGGCCGAGCCGGGAAAACTTGGCATCGGGGATCTTCACCTGGAATGGCGTGGTGATCTGTATGGATCCACCCGGCGCCAGCGGTTCGTTTAACTTGATCCACGCGATGTCCTGGTTTTTGGCATCCAAGTCCCAGTTGAGCTTGCTTCCTGCAGCACGGAAATCAAGGCTGTCGATCCAGCCGCGTTCCTCCTCCTTCGCAAAGTGCAGGTCGAAATCGTTTTGCGCATCCTTCTGTCGGCACAGTGCCGTATTGCGGTCGCGGTAGGCGTTGGGCCACAGGTGGATCCACAGCGTGTCAAGGGCTGTTGGGCTGTTGTTGTGGTAGGTGAATGTTTCCGCGCCGTGCAACAGGTTGGCACGGTCGTCGAGCCGCACGTCGATCACATAATCCACCTGTTGTTGGAAGTAGGGCTGGGCCGAAACCGTTCCGGTGATCAGTAGAAGGAGAAGTTCGGTAAAGCGGTGCATCGGTGCCAAAGTAACACTGGCTCCGCAGGACTGCTGCCCAACATACACCGGGTCCGCCGGACTCCTGTCCGGCGATAAACCCGGTGAGATTACGCCCCACCACCTACTTCATCACCTCCGCCAACTTCGCTTCCAGCTCGGCCCCGCGCAGGTTCTTGCCCAGCACCTTTCCGTCGCGCCCTACCAGCACGGAGTAGGGAATGGCGGACACGCCATACTGCTGTGCCACAGCGTTGTTCCAGAAGGCAAGGTCGCTCACGTGGTGCCACGTAAGGCCGTCCTGCTTGATGGCATTGGTCCAGGCGTCCTTGGTTTTGTCCAAGCTGACGCCGAGCACGTCAAAACCTTTTGCGTGGTACTTGTTGTACATCTTCACCACGTTCGGGTTTTCCATGCGGCACGGGCGGCACCAACTGGCCCAAAAGTCCACCAACACCACTTTCCCGCGCAGGTTGCTGAGTGAAAATGGCTTGCCCTCGGGCGTGTTCTGGGTGAAGTCCGGGGCCTCGCTGCCCACGGGGATCAAGTTGTCCAGCTTTGCCTGCATTTCCTCCTGCTGCTTGGCGGCCAGTGCTTGCTGTGCCATGCGGTCCACTTGGTCGCGGAAGCCGGCGAAGTACTCGCTGTTGGGAATGCTTATGCGGAGCGAATCCTTCACTTGTTGAAAGAGCGGCAAGTCCTGTTGGGGATTGATGCGGTTAAGGGCAGCCAGCACTGCGGGGGAACGCATGTGGTCCTGGATGAACTGCCGTGTTTGCTGGCCGAAGTCGGCATTCAGTTTGGCATATTCCACCATGGCGGATGAGTCGGCGGGATCGGCTTTCAGGCGCTGTGCCAGGGCTTGGCTCTGGTCGTCATAGGTTTTCGCGTCGCGGAAATAACCGTGCAGCAGGGCGGTGTTTACGGAGCCTTCCACCTTTCGGGGGAATTGCAGCGAATCCGCTTGGGCTGTAACGCGAATACTTTCCGCGCTGTCCAACAGCAGTACCATGATCTGGTCTCCGCCCAAGGTGAGCGAGTAAAAGTCCAACGGCATGGCGGGCAGCTTCATCATGCCATTGCCTTCAGCGTCCAGCTTCACGCTGTCCGCATGCACGGGCCGGTTGTTCACGAACTTGTCGAAGTACAATGTCTTGCCTGCAGCACCGTCGATCTGGGCGGTAAGCGTGCGCTCTTTGGGGGCGTTTCCGGTGCAACCGGCCAGTGTGGCGGCCAGCAGGGCCGGGGCGATCAAGTAGTTGGTCATCATGATTGTTCGAGCAGTCGCTTTACGGTTTCATTGGCCGCTTTGGGATCGGCCTTGCCCTTGGAGGCTTTCATCACTTCGCCCATGAACAGGCCCAACAGGCCTTTGTTCCCCGCCCGGTAGGCTTCCACTTTGTCCGGATAGCGCGCCATGGCGGCGCGGACGGCGGCTTCAATGGCACCGCTGTCGGTTTCCAGCAGCAGGTTGTTCGCCTGGGCCAGTTCAGCGGCACTGCCGGGTTGGGCCAGCATCAGCGGAAAGAGTTTTTGGGAGGCCAGTGAATTGCTCACTTTGCCACTTTCGATCAATTCCACCAGGCCGGCCATGCGTTCCGCGGAAATAGGCAGGTCGGCGATCGCCAAACCCTTTTCATTCACCCAGGAACGCACGTCGCCCATCACCCAGTTGGCGGCTTGCTTGTACGGTTTCCCTTTTCCTGGCCCGTTCAGGCTGGCCACCACGGATTCATAATACAGCGCGGTACCCTTGTCATCCGTGAGGATCTCCGCGTCATACGTGCTCAAGCCGTACTCCGTGGTGTACTTGGTGCGCAGCTCCCTTGGTAGCGGCGGCATCGTCTGCCTGACGGCTTCCTTCTTCTTCTCACTTACAGTTAGGGGCAGCAGGTCCGGCTCGGGGAAGTAGCGGTAGTCGTGCGCCATCTCCTTGCTGCGCAAGCTGGTGGTGAGGCCCTTGGCCGCATCGAAGTTGCGCGTTTCCATGGAAATTTTGCCGCCCGCGTCCAGCACTTCCGATTGGCGCTGTGCCTCGTATTCGATGGCCCGCTGCACGTTGCGGAAGCTGTTCATGTTCTTCACCTCCGTGCGCGTTCCGAAGGCGGAAGCGCCCTTGGGGCGGATGCTGATGTTGGCATCGCAGCGCAGGCTGCCTTCTTCCATGTTGCCGTCACAGATGTCCAAGTAGCGCACCAAACGGCGCACTTCCACCAAATAGTCGTACGCTTCCTGCGAACTCCGGATCACCGGCTCGCTAACGATCTCCACCAGCGGCACCCCGGCGCGGTTCAGGTCCACCAAGGTGTTGAAGGGGTCCATATCATGGATGCTCTTCCCGGCATCTTCCTCCATGTGGATGCGGGTAAGGGCGATCGCCTTCTCCGTGCCGCCTTCCTGGGTGATGGTGATGCTGCCGCCCGTGCAGATGGGCGTGGTGTCCTGCGTGATCTGGTAGCCTTTGGGCAGGTCGGGGTAGAAGTAGTTCTTGCGGGCGTAGTGCATGCGCGGCGCAATGGTGCAACCGCAGGCCAGGCCCAGCTTGATGGCATGGTCGATCACCGCGGTGTTTGGCACGGGCAAGGTGCCGGGCAACGCAAGCGTCACCGGGCCTGCCAAGGTGTTCGGGCGGTCGCCGTAGGCATTGGGGTCGCTGCTGTACGCCTTGCTCTTGGTAAGTAGCTGTGCGTGGACCTCCAGGCCCACGACCAATTCCCACTTTTCACTCCAATGCGGGGCGTTTCCCGTGGCTTGTTTGTTCTCGGCCATTTCTGTTCAGCGGTCCTGCCTCTTTTTCAAGCTGCAAAGGTGCAACGCAACAAGACTTCCCACGCGATGCGCACACGAGACTGGTCAATTGCACGTAGCTGGCCGCACCATACCCTCTCACCCTCTCACCCTCTCACCCTCTCACCCTCTCACCCTCTCACCCTTGCTCAGCTCCCCGCCACCATCTCCCGCATGATCAGCGTCAGGCTCGGCTCCGCTTTCTCGGCCACGCGCTGCACCATTTCGTGCGTGGTCTTCTCGATCCGGCCTTCCACACCCATGTCCGTGATCACGCTCATGGCGAAGCAGGGAAGGCCCATTTGGCGTGCGGCGATCACCTCCGGCACGGTGCTCATGCCCACCGCGTCGCCGCCGATGATGCGTACGTACCGGTATTCCGCCGGGGTTTCCAGCGTGGGGCCGGTGAGGCCCACATAGGTGCCTGTACGCACCGCAATGTTGTTGGCCTTGGCAATGCCCTTGGCGCGCTCGATCATGGCGTGGTCGTATGGTTCGCTCATGTCAGGGAAGCGCGGACCGAAGAAGTCGATGTTGGGCCCAATGAGCGGATTGGGGAACAGGCAGATGTGGTCCGTGAGGATCATCAGGTCGCCGGTGTCGAACGCCTTGTTCACGCCGCCGCAGGCATTGCTCACAAACAGCCTTTGGATGCCGATCAGCTTCATCACCCGCACGGGCAGGATCACTTCGGGCATGCTCCAGCCTTCGTAGTAGTGAAAGCGCCCCTGCATGGCCACTACGGGTTTGCCGCCGAGCAGCCCGAGGAGCAGTTTGCCAGGGTGTCCTTCCACGGTGCTTACCGGGAATTCCAGGATGTCTTTGTAGGCAATGCTGTGCTTTACGTCGATTTCCTTTCCCAGGCCGCTGAGGCCCGTGCCCAGGATGATGCCGGTTTCGGGCACAAAGCCGTTGGTGGCTTTCTTCAAGTGTTCAGCGATGCGCTGGATGCGTTGCAACATGGGTTCTGATCAGGGCCTCGAAGGCGTGTGGTTTGTTGAGGATGTTGGCCTGAATGCCGATCACGGCCACGGGCAAGCCCTGCAAGGGGCCGGTATGGAGCGCATGGCCCAAGCGGGCAGCATCCTTTTCCGTGGTGATCAGCGTTTTTGGGCCGTGGGCGAAACTATGGAAATCGTCGGCCATGCGCTGTAGCTCCGCTTCGCGGAAGCGGTGATGGTCGCCGAAGGCGATATGGCGCACGGTGCCGAAAAGGGAACGTGCGTGCTCCGCCAAGGGCGTGGCATCGGCTATGCCGGTGAACAGCATTGCCGCAGCCTGCGGACCAACTGGCACGGCACCTTGCCCGCCGGCGATGTACTTCGGGGGGGCGTATTCCATCCCGCTGAAGAACAGCGCCTGCGCCTCCCGCAAGCCCAACCGCCTGCGCCAGCGGTATTGTTCCTCCGTGGTTGGCAACAGCGGGCTCTTGGTCACGATCACCGCATCGGCCTGCCGTGCGCGGTAGGGAAGGTCGCGCAGGTTGCCCGCCGGCAGCAGGTGGTCCTTGTACCAGGGCCGTTGCCAGGTGGTCAGCACCATGTTCAGGCCGGCCTTGATGGCGCGGTGTTGAAGGGCGTCGTCCAGTACGATGGCCTGCACTTCGGGCATGGCGGCCTGAATAGCGGCTACCCCGGCGGCCCGGTCGGCACCCACGAACACGCGCACGCCGCTGAATTTCCGCTTCAGCATCAGGGGTTCATCACCGGTGGCGTCAGGGGCATCGGTGGGCTGCACTTCGGCGAAGCCGGTGGCGCTGCGGCCATAGCCGCGGCTCAACGTGGCCAAGGCCGTGCCTGGCAGCAGGGTGCGCAGCACCAGCTCCACGTGCGGTGTTTTGCCGGTGCCGCCCAGGGCGATGTTGCCCACGCAAATGGTGGGAACACTGGCCTCGGTTGCCTTCAGTAGGCCGGTATCGTGCAGCGCATGCCGCAGCCGCAACACCAGGGCGTACGGCCATGAAAAGGGAAGCAGGAACAACCGCAGCACCGACATCGGGGCTAAAGATGTGCATGGAACGGGATTGTGGCCGCGGAAGCATGCCGCGAAAGGATGGGCGGGTTGGGGCTCCTGGCGCCTTCCCCTCTCCAAGGGCACTTCATGCAGATCGTAAAAATCGCCACGTGGTGGTGTAAAATTCGCCACGCCGTGGCGAATTTTACAAACCTACCAATCCCAAACTGCGCTGATAGGAACGGCGTGCAGGTCGCGGCTGAAGGGCGTGATCCCGGGCCCGGCGTGCAGTACCAAGCCGCGCAACCACTTCGGTCCTGCGGCTGCGCGCAGCTCCATCAGGCCGGCCAGGTCGCGGTGGTCCACGCTGGCGGATGCCTTCACCTCGATGCCGATGATGCGGCCTTGGGCATCTTCCAGCACAAGGTCCACTTCCCGCCCGGTGTCCATGCGGAAGTGGAAGGTTTCCACGGCGGCTTTGGACCACGTGGCCAGTTTGCGCAGTTCGCCGGTCACGAAGGTCTCCAGCAGGTGGCCCCACATGGGGTTCTTCACCAGTTCGTTCGGCGAGTTGATCCCGCACAGCCAGGTGGCGAAGCCGCTGTCGGCCAAGTGGACCTTCGGGGCCTTTACCAGGCGCTTGGCCCGCTTGTTCGCCCAAGGGCGCAACGGCGTGAGCAGGAAGGTGGTTTCCAGCAGGGCCATGTAGCGGCGCAGGGTGGAGTGGGGCACGTCCAGGTCGCGGGCCACGTCTGCGAGGTTGAGCAAATTGCCGCTGCGCAGGGCGAGCTGGGCCAGGAGCTTGGGCAGGGTGGTGAGGTCCGCGATGTTGCTGATGTCGCGCACGTCCTTTTGCAGGATGGTGGTGATGTAGGCTTTGTACCAGGCAGCCCGGCGTGCGGGGGCCTTGCGGGTGCGGACCTCCGGATAGCCCCCCGCAAACGCGCGGCGGGCCAGGGCCGCGCGGTCCGCTGTGCCGGTGTACGCCATCGGCAGGCGGGCCTTGTACAGGGCGTCAATGAAGGTGCTCCTGCGGCCGGCCAGTTCATCCTGCGCGAAGGGATGCAGGGTGATGATCTCCATGCGGCCCGCAAGCGAATCGCCCATGCGCGGAAGGGCTAGCACGTTGGCGCTGCCGGTGAGCAGGAAGCGCCCGGGCCGCCGGTCGCAGTCCACTGAAGCCTTGATGGCCCGGAAGATGTTCGGGGCGTTCTGCACTTCATCCACCACGGCGAAGTCCCCCAGCGAGGCCACGAAGCCTGCGGGGTCGTTCAGCGCGGCATCCAGTGTGCCGTGGTCGTCCAGGGTGAAATAGGTTGCCTTGCGCTTGCGCGCCAGCCCTTTCACCAAGGTGGTCTTTCCGGTCTGCCGGGCTCCGTTCACCAGTACCACGGGCGTGTCCTTCAGGGCCGTGGCAATGGCCGTGGCGATGTTGCGTTCTTTCATCAGTGCCGCGAAGGTATGCAGGTGTTGTGAAATTCGCCACGGTGTGGTGTAAATATCGCCATGCCATGGCGAAATTTACAAACACCGCAAGCGCACCACCGGCTATCCTTGTGCTACACAGGCTGCGATTGCCGGGCGTTTCCCGGCGCATGGCCCTCCTTCCCGGCCGACCCGGTAACTTGCCGGCCAAAGATCCGTCATGCGCATCCAGGAAGTCATCCGGGCATTGGAACAATGGGCTCCGCCCGTATTGCAGGAAGAGTACGACAACTGCGGCCTGCAAGTGGGCGATTCAGGGGCCGATGTGCAACGGGCGTTGCTCACGCTGGACTGCACGGAAGCGGTGGTGGCGGAGGCCGTTGCCGAAGGGTGCGGCCTCATCATCGCGCACCACCCCGTGATCTTCAAGGGGCTGAAGTCGCTTGCGGGCGGCAACGAGGTGCAGCGCACCCTCCTGGCCGCCATTCGGGCGAATGTGGCCATCTATGCTATCCACACCAACCTGGACAATGTGATCGGTGGGGTGTGCGGCGAAATGGCGGAGCGCCTCGGCCTGAAACCGTTGCACGTGCTGGATCCCAAGAACGGACAGTTGGTGAAACTGGCCGTGTTCGTGCCGTTGGCCCAGGTGGAAGCGGTGCGCAATGCCCTGTTCGCGGCAGGTGCGGGCCACATCGGGGCGTATGATGAATGCAGTTTCAACCTCGAAGGGGCTGGCACCTTCCGGGCGGGAGAGGGCACTTCCCCCTTCGTGGGCAAAAAGGGAGAGCGCCATACGGAGCAGGAAGCACGGGTGGAAGTGGTTTGCCCGGCCCATGCAGTTGCCGCAGTGGTGGCTGCGCTCAGGCCCGCCCATCCGTATGAGGAGCCTGCTTTCGACCTGTACCCCTTGCTGAACCACCACACCGGTATTGGCAGCGGGTTGGTCGGGGAGTGGGAGGAGCCCCTCAGCGAATCCGCCTTCCTTGGAAAGCTGAAGGAGGTCTTTGGTCCCCCGGCGGTGCGGCACACCCGGCCTGTGGGCCGCCCGGTGAAGCGCGTGGCCCTGTGCGGCGGTTCCGGGGCGTTCCTCATCAGCAAAGCCATGGCAGCAGGGGCCGATGCGTATATCACGGGCGACGTGAAGTACCACGAATTCTTCCTTCCGGAGGGCCGCATGCTGCTGGCCGACATAGGCCACTTTGAAAGTGAACGATTTACCCCGGAATTGATCCGGAAACACTTAGGCCGGATTCTACCTACCTTTGCAACCCGTTTATCGGAAACGGGCACCAATCCCATTCACTTTTATTGACCATGGCGAAGACCGCGACCAAGACCGCCGAAAAGGAGGCAAAGCCTGTGAAGACCGTTGTAAAGGCTGACAATGCTGTTGCAACAAAGCTCGTGGAGCTTTACCGTTTGCAGCATTTCGATTCCTTAGTGGACAAGATCCGGACCCAACGTGGCGAACTGCCCTTGGAAGTCCAGGACCTGGAGGATGAAGTCGCGGGCCTGGAAACGCGCATGAACAAATTGGCCGAGGACCTCAAGGAGGCTGAAACGGCGGTGAGCGACAAGAACAACTTCATCAAGGATGCCAAGGCCAGCATCAAGAAGTACGAGGCCCAGCAGGCCAAGGTGAGGAACAACCGCGAATACGATTCCTTAGGCAAGGAGATCGAGTTTCAGAACCTCGAGATCCAATTGGCCGAGAAGCGCATCAAGGAAGGCAAGTTCTCCATGGAGGCCAAGAGCGGCACGGTGGAGGAGAGCAAAAAGCTCTACAAGGAGCGCAAGAAGGACCTGGAACTGAAGAAGAAGGAACTGGACGACATCATTGCCGAAACGGAGAAGGAGGAAAAGGATTTGGCCAAGAAGAGCGAGGCGGCGGCCAAGGTGATCGAGGAACGCTTGTTGAAGGCCTATCACCGGATCCGTGGCAATGCCCGCAACGGCCTGGCCGTGGTGCACATGGAGCGCGGCTCCTGCGGTGGTTGCTTCAACGCCATTCCGCCCCAGCGCCAGTTGGACATCGCTAGCCACAAGAAGATCATCGTGTGCGAACATTGCGGCCGCATCTTGGTGGATGATTCCGTGGTGCATGAGGTGATGGAAGGCAAGTGATCGGTTGCCGCCAAGAAATTGAAAAAGCCTCCCGGTGGAGGCTTTTTCAATTCCAGGTGGGCCGTTTTCAGGGGCGGAACGCCACGGTGAGCATGCCCCGTGAATCCGTCTGCCGTTCCTGGGTGGCATGGACCAGTGCCGGGTCGTACTGGAAGTAGTTGACATCCTGCGTGCCGTACACCCCGGCAAGGTCGATGCTTACGTGTTTGGTCCGGAAACCCAGGCCGGCCGTGTAGCGCATGTATGCGGTTCCCTGCCTGGCATCGCTGTCCGCGTAAGCATTTGGCCAAATGCCCCAGCCGCCGCGGAAATACCAATTGCCGGACCGCCATTCGGTGCCCACCCGCAAACTGCTGGTGCTTCGGAAGTCCTTTTGAACGGCATCGTTTTCCGTGGTGAAGTCATAGTCGTCCACGCCGTCAAGGCTTTTGTTCAATTTCGATTGGCGGAAATTGGTGAACTGGTAGTCCACACTAACAAGGCCGTGCTGGCCAGCGATCCATGCTGCTGAGGCCAGCACGTTCCAAGGGGTACGGATACGGTAATTGAAGGCTCCGTCCGGCGATGCTTGGTCATAATCATGGTTGCCGTTGGTGTCCGGGGTGCGGAACTCCGTGTGCATATCATACGTGTAGGCATCGCTCAATTGCAGCCATTTCGGGCTCTGAAAGGCCAGGCCCACGCGCAAATTCTTGGTGGCCCTGCCTATTACTCCGATCCGCAGGTCAATGCCGCTGCCGGTGGTCAGCAGCTTTTCCTGATAGCTCAGGTCCTTCAGGTCCACACTGGTGTCCTGCGCGGATTCCTGGTGCAAGGTGGTGCGTTCATACCGCAAGCCGGTCAGCCCGAGCGAAGCACCGATGTAGAGCTTGTCCATGTAATTCGCAGCATAGAAAAAGCTGGTGGTGTTCAACCGGCCTGCCGTGCTGATGGTATGGTCTTGGCGCATATCGGTGCCAAAGGGCACTGCGCTGGTGTAAATGTTCCCTTCCGGAGTGGTATCAATGGCGTAAGTCTCCCAAGCCAAGCTCGAACTGAAAGGATACTGGGTGGCCAAATCCTCGGCGTAGGTCCCCTTTGCTTCGTTGGCGAATTTCTGTAGGATGGTGCTGGGCACATGTTCACCAACGGCATGTTCTTCCCGGTGGAACCCGGCTTGCCGATCAAATGAAATACCAAGTACGCCCCCCCGCCAGTCACCGCCTTTCTCGCTCGGATAGCTCAGAACCAGTGCAAGGTTGTTGAAGCTGAAGCGGTTGTCAGTGGCCGAAGTGCTGTTGCCGTAATAATCGGCCTTGGCCGTGTTTACCTCGAACTGCGGCGTGAACGAGATTTCACTGGTGTTGTACAGGCCGAAACCGGCCGGGTTGGTGGTGGCGCTGCCGGGATCTGCGCCAACGGCCCCCATGGCACCCCCCAACGCCCAGCTTCGGGCAGTGCCGCCAGGTAACAGATTGGAATAGCGCAAGGCATCTTCCTCATTTTGTCCATGGGCTGAAGTTGTGGCGATCAAAGCCGGAAACAAGCAGTACGCAAGAGCTGAAAGGGAGCACTTCATCAGGTTGTTGATTGATCAGCGGGGACGTGGACTGGAAATACGCCCACCTCCGTCAGACCCACCGCCGGACCGGGAGGGGGAGCTTCCTCCAAGGTCGAATTGGCGCGAAGGACGGCTTTCTGGGGCGCGTTCCCTGCCCGGGGCAGCCCAGCGATCTTGACCACCACGCACGGCGCGATCACCACTGGTGGGCCTGCTGCCACCAAACTGTTCCGAACCCATTGCGGGGTTCCGTGCCGGGGGAGCCTCCTGGAGCAGGCCGGCCGGATTCCGCATCAGCCGCGGCGCTGTAGTGGTGCCTGCCGTGCTGGTGGCCGTCATGGAAGGCCGGTGCGAGTAAACGGTGTTGCTGTATCCCCACGGCTCGTAGCAATTGAAGCAGCCGCCCCATGGTCCTTGGTACGGTCCGTAGCCCATTCCGTACCCTCCCCATCCGTAACCATAGTTGCCGTAGCCGTAATAGCCAAACGGGTCATACCCGTACCCGTATCCGCTCATCCAACTGTTCGCCCAGTAAGGGCTGTAGCCGTACAAGCCGCTGCCGTATCCATAACCCAAGCTCATGCTGCCAAAGCTGGTGGGCCAGCCATAGCTTAAGCCCATGCCCCAACCCGGCCCGTAGCTGCCTATCTCGGTTCCAAACCCAAACCGTCCGTAATTGTAGTAGTACGGGTCGTTGTAAGCCATGTCATAATAGCCACGGTCAAAACTGCCGGACTGGCGGGATTCCGTCGGGTCGTAGTAGGCATCACCGGAGGATTCATCCGATTGCTGCTGTGCTTGCTGCCCGTAGGCGGCAGCCGCGGTTGCCGTGCGGTCCGGGATGTCATACACATCATCTTTCACGGCAGTTGTTTCCTGCAATGAGCCGCATGCTGAAATCAGCAGCGCCAGCGGAATAGTGGGAGTGATGGCTTTCATCAGCTTGAGGTCTTTCGTGCAGCGCAGGTGCGGGGCTTACTTTCGCACCCTTCCTGCAGGAACAAAAATAATACCACAAGTACCGGGCATGAGCGACCAACTGACCAAGCGTGAACAAGATTATGCGCAATGGTATAACGACCTTGTCCTGAAAGCCGACCTCGCCGAGCATAGCGACGTGCGCGGCTGCATGGTGATCAAGCCCCATGGGTACTCCATTTGGGAGAAGATGCAAGCTGCCCTGGACGCCATGTTCAAGGCCACCGGCCATGTCAACGCCTATTTCCCGCTCTTCATTCCCAAGAGCTACCTGGCCAAGGAAGCCAGCCATGTGGAAGGATTTGCCAAGGAATGTGCGGTAGTGACCCACTACCGGTTGAAAAGCGACCCCGAACAGGGCGTGGTAGTGGACCCTGCCGCCAAGTTGGAGGAGGAACTGATCATCAGGCCGACGAGCGAAACCATCATTTGGAACACCTACCGCGGCTGGATCAAAAGCTACCGGGACCTGCCCTTGTTGATCAATCAATGGGCCAATGTGGTGCGCTGGGAACTGCGCACCCGGTTGTTCCTGCGCACGGCGGAATTCCTCTGGCAGGAGGGCCACACGGCCCATGCCACACAAGCGGAGGCGGAAGAAGAGGCCAGGCGCATGCTCGATGTGTACGCCACGTTTGCCGAAGAATGGCTGGCCATGCCGGTGATCAAAGGCGTGAAAACTGCCAGTGAGCGCTTCGCAGGCGCGGTGGACACCTATTGCATTGAAGCCCTGATGCAGGACGGCAAGGCGCTCCAGGCAGGCACTTCACACTTTTTGGGGCAGAATTTCGCCAAGGCATTCGATGTGCTGTTCACCAACAAGGACAACCAGCAGGAGCATGTATGGGCCACCAGTTGGGGAGTGAGCACCCGCTTGATGGGTGCCCTGATCATGACCCACAGCGATGACCACGGGTTGGTTTTGCCCCCCAAGCTCGCCCCGGTGCAGGTGGCCATTGTGCCCATCGCCAAGAACGGGGAGCAGCTCGCGGCCATCGACGCGTATGTGCAGCCGATGTTGGACGCCCTACGTGCAAAGGGCATCTCGGTGAAGTATGACAACGACGACAAGCGCAAGCCGGGCTGGAAGTTCGCCGAGTATGAGTTCAAGGGCTATCCCGTGCGGATTGCCGTGGGCCCGCGCGACATGGAGAATGGCACCGTGGAGGTGGCCCGGCGCGATACAATGGAAAAGCAGGTGATCCAGGCAGCGGGAATTGCGGATAAAGTCCACCATTTGCTCCAGGCCATCCAGGACAACTTGTATCGTAAAGCCCTCACCATGCGGGAGGAGAACACACATGCCGTGGATGCCTACGAGGAATTCAAGGTGCGGGTGGAGAAGGGTGGATTCATACTGGCACACTGGGACGGCACGCCTGAAACCGAGGAAAAGGTGAAGAGCGAGACTAAAGCCACCATCCGTTGCATTCCCTTCACCGGAGACAAGGCTCCGGGCAAGTGCATGGTGACCGGCAAGCCCAGCGCACAACGTGTAATCTTTGCCAAAGCCTATTGATGAGCAAATCAACGCCTCCCCCGGACCCCAAGGAAATACTGCTTGACCTGCTGGCCAGCAAGGCAGGCATGAAGCAGGATGTCTATGCCAAGGCTAAGGAGTGCTTTGCCCTGTTGCGGGAACAGATGAAGGCGTTGGCGGGCGAGGTGGGCGAAGCAATTGCCCTGCGCGACCAACGGCTGAAGGTGGAATACTCCGAGCAGGGCGAACTCTCTTCCAAAGTGGTGGTTGCCGGTGATACCGTGGCGTTCATTATGCACACCAATGTGTTCCGGCTGGACCAGAGCAATGCCCTCTGGAAAACGAGCTACTTGCAGGAAGATGAAAGCCGCGGCTTCTTTGGAGTGGTGAACGTGTACAACTTCCTGAGCGATTCCTTCCGGTACGACAGGGAACGTGACCTCGGCTATCTCGTGGCCCGCCTATTCCTGAACAAGGAAGGACATTTCTTCGTGCAAGGGAAAAAGCAGCTGGGCTTCCTTTACAATGACCTGCCGGGAACTGCCATGGATGCCGGCCAGATGCGAAATTTCCTTACCTCGGTGTTGCTTTACGTGCTCGATTTCGACCTGCTGGCACCACCGTACGACCAAGTGAGCCAGGTAACCGTGGAGGAAATGAAGCAGTTGGAGTCCTACTCCATGGTGAGCACCGGCAAGCGGCTGGGTTTCCGGTTCCAGGCGGACACCGACGAGGTGACTTGAACGAAGGATTTGGTGGAATCATGAAGCTGGCTATTTTTGCGCCCCGAAAGCGCCGACCCAAGCTTTTGGATTGACATCATGGCCCGTTCGTCTAGGGGTTAGGACGCGTCCCTTTCACGGATGAAACAGGGGTTCGATTCCCCTACGGGCTACTTGTGTTGAAACCCGCGCCCAGCGCGGGTTTCTTCGTTTCCGGAAGATTGCCGGGGATCAAAACTTCCAAGGTCGTTCACCAACTCCGCTTGCATCAGCCCTGCATTCACTGCATGCGCAACCCGGGGAGGCCGCCACACGTATATTTGGGCCTTTCGCTGATTCGCTGTCCATTCAATTCAGCCAAACCCGCCAAACGGAGGCTTGCGCTCCAGTTCCACCCAACACGAGCACTGAATGAAGTTGACGAAGACCGTGTTCGCTTTCCTTGCAATGGCCCTCTTGGGCTCATGCGTCAGCAAGCGGAGCATCAACTACCTCCACGACAGTTCGCTGAGCAACACCAGCAAATTGTTCCCCAACAAGAAGTTTGAATACCGCATCCAGGTCAATGATGTGCTGAGCATCCGTGTGCTCGGGCTGGACGATGCGAACTCACGCTTGTTCAACGTGGAAGCGGTGGGCACAAGCTTGGCGCTCAATGATGCCTCCCTTTACGTGAACGGATTTTCCGTGGACAAAACGGGGAATGTGCAACTGCCCACGATAGGGAAAGTAAAACTACAGGGGCTTACGGTGGGCGAGGCCCAGGACCAGCTTCAGCGGAAGATCAATGAATATTTTGCCAATGCCACAGTGATCCTGAAGCTGGTGAGCTTCCGCGTGAGCGTGTTGGGTGCCGTGGAACGCCCGGGCACATACTTCGTGTACAACAACCAGATCACCCTGCTGGAAGCCTTGGCCCAAGCGGGCGGGCCCACCGAGCTGGGGGACAAGCGGCATGTTACCCTGATGAGGCAAAGCGACCAGGGCACCCAAGCATTGTACGTGGACCTCGCGAACACCGAAGTGCTTTCCAGCGAGTACTACTATCTGCTTCCGAATGACGTGGTATACGTGCCCGCGCTTGGGGCGCGGCCGCAACGTTTGAACTTGGACCTGCTCGCCATCCTGTTCTCGGCGATCAGCACGGCAGCGGTGGTCATTACCGTGGTACAGAACCAGCGATGAGCGACGGACATCACGATACCATCGACTTGAGGGCCATTGTGCGCAAGGTCCTCGGGATGTGGTGGCTCTTTCTGATCACCACTTCCATTGGCGTGGCCGGGGCGATCTGGTATTTGAAGACCACACCGAAGCAATACCAGGTGGACGGGGTGATGCTGATGAGCGACACCAAACGGAACAACTTCGGGGGCGGCAATGAGGAATTCCTCAAGGGCACGGCCTACCTCAGCAGCAGCAATGGACTGGAGGATGAGATCAGTGTGCTGATGTCCTTCACCAACATGCTGAACACCATCCAGCAACTGGATTTTGGGGTCACCTACTACGAGGAAAAGAACTTTCTGGAACACGAGATCTACGAGGACAAGCCATTTATTGTACGCTTGGACACGGGCCTCCAGATCTCAGGCGCCAAGATCTATGTGGAGCCGGACCTTGGAGCTGGGACCTACCGGGTGCGGGCCAAGGGCAAGTACGTCGGTATGTTCAATGCGGGCCTGCAGAAGCCCGTGGACAACTTCATCAAGGAATTGGACCTGGACAAGACAACGAAGATCGGTGAACCCTTCCGCAGCGAGTACCTGAATTTTTCCATCACCTTCAACAAGGGCTATGTGTTCCCGAAGGAGGCCAAATACATGTTCATCCCGGCCAGCAACGTTGACGTGGCAGCATATTACCGGACCAAGACCAGCACTGTTCCGCAGAGCGATGAGAGCAACATCATCACCATTTCCACCACGGGGCAGGACATGAAGAAGGAAAAGGACTTCATCAACACCTTGATGGAGACCTATATTAAGAGCGAGCAGGACAGGCATAACCAGAAGGGGAAGAAGACGATCAAGTTCATCGACGACCAACTGGATCGTTCGTCACAAAACTTGGAAACGGCGGAGGGCAACTTGCAGAATGTGCAATCCACCGCCGGCAATTTGGTAGGCAGTGCGAGCGATCGGGGGGCTGCGGTCTTCAACGACTTGTCCCGCCTCAAGGACGATCAAGGCCGTGCGGCATCCAAACTGGAGTACCTCAGTGAGCTGATCACCCACATGGGTTCCGATGACAGCGGCTCGCCCACCACCATTTCCGCGGCAAACATCGCCTCACCTTCACTGACCACATTGATCGACCAGTACAACCAAGGCGTGAACGACCTGGCGAGCAGAAGGCTCACCGAACGCCAACAATCGGCACCCACCATTGCATTGGCGCGCAGGGTTCAGACCATACGCACGCAGATCGTCCAAAGCGCGCAGGATGCACGAAGGGGTGCCCAGCTGGAGCTGGACCAGATCACGGCCCGGGTAAACCAGTTGTCCTACCAGTTGAACCAACTGCCCCAAAGCAGCAGGCAGGTGAGCATTGCCACAAGGAAATACGACCTCAACGCCAGCATCAACACATACTTGATGGAAAAGCGCTATGAGGCGGAAATAGCCGTGAACTCGGACCAGGTGGACAAGTACATCGTGGACCCGGCACGCGTGAAGATCGGCGGCCCGGTTTCCCCGAGCAAGAAAACCACGCTGGGCATGGCCTTGGCCTTGGGTGTTTTACTGCCATTGATCTACATCCTGCTGCGCGACTTCTTCAATGACCGTATAGCGGACCTGGACGAGCTCAAACGGCTCAGCCCGATCCCCGTGCTTAGCACGGTGCCAACATCAAAGCAGCAGCGCATCAATCCAAGCGAGGACCGATCGGTGCTTGCGGAAGGGTTCCGGACCGCCCGGATCAACCTTCAGTACCTCAACGCAAACATGGACCGGCAGGTAGTGGGCATCACCAGCAGCACCAGCGGGGAAGGCAAAACCTTCTGCTCGGTGAACTTGGCAACGGTGATGGCCTTGGGCAGCAAGCGCACTTTGCTCGTGGATGCGGACATGCGCAGACCAAAGGTGCATGAGCGGATGGGCATTGACCTGGGCGCCGGGCTAAGCACCTTCCTGATCAACGAAGCCACCATTGACGGCATCATTCGCAAGACGGAAGTGCCGGGGCTGGACGTGATAACGGCCGGGCCGATCCCGCCCAATCCGCTTGAATTGTTTGAAAGCCCGCGATTGGCCGAACTGATGCAACAGTTGCGTGCCCGCTATGACCAGATCGTCATCGATGCCTCGCCGATGGGCGTGGTGAGCGAGTTCAAGGTATTGGTGCACCACTTGGACGTTACCCTTTACGTAGTGCGCCAAGGCTTCACGCGCCGCCCGATGCTGCGCCCGGTGAACGAGCTTTACCGAAGCGGCAAGCTCAAGCAGATCGACCTTGTACTGAATGACGTGAAGGCAGGGGACGGCTACGGCTATGTCTATGAACCCAAGTAGTGGGCCTGCCGAAGCAAAAGGCCGTCCGGAAGGGTTTCGGAAATACTTCCGGAACACCTCCTGGATGTTTGTGGACAAGGTGGTGCGCCTGGTATCCGTGCTGATCACCAGCATTTTCGTCACGCGTTACCTCGGGCCGGAGCTCTTTGGCCAACTGAACTATGCCAGCGCCTTTGTGGGCATGTTTTTCGCCCTTACCGCCATGGGCCTGGACGATATTCTGATCCGTGACCTGGTGCGCAGGCCGGACCGCCGGAACCAGCTTATGGGCACTGCGGCAGCCATCAAGTTCGGTGGTGCGGTGATCCTATTTGCCACGGTGGTGGCCCTAGCTCTTGTGAAGCACATGGACCGCGCCACGCTTATCATGGTGCTGCTGATCGCTGCGGCGGAGTTTCTGAAGCCGTTTGTGGTGGTGGAGCAATACTTCTACTCCCAGGTGAATGGGCGTACGGCCGCCAAGGTGAACATTGTGCAAGTGTTGCTTGCCTCGGGCTTCCGCTTGGGGTTGGTGGTTATCCATGCGCCCTTGGTGTGGTTCGCATGG
>JAFDZY010000232.1 GCA_018266685.1 Bacteroidota bacterium | reverse complement strand
GGGCACCGATTGGACCAATCGCAACAGCGTTTCCGCCGTGGCCACATCTGTGAGATACTTCTTGCCATCGGCAGCTTCCAATTTCAGTCGGTGCCAATCCGTCACCGACTGACTTCCTTCCTTTGCCAACCGCTCCTTCAGCTTGTTCCAATACTTCCGGGCGGTCTGATAATCGGGCTGCTGGATCAGCGCCTGAACCACATCGATCACCGAGAACCACCAGGTTTCAGTGGCATCGTCGTACAACCTGCGGATCTGGTGCTGCTCAAACAAGGTTGATGAATGAAGAAGGGCGCTCATGGATTCCACGGGATCAAGTGATCTTCGCCCATGCACTTGAAAACAACCGCGATACTCCTTCCTCCTGGCGCCCGCGGCGCGCGCGCCGCAGCTTGATGTTGGGGCCGAAGAAAGGGTTCGTGGACATGCTTCACGGGGTGTTAGTGAAGCAAAGGTAATGACATTTTCCACGACTTCGTGTTGACGGAATTACCGACGGACATCAAAAGCCAAGGATCAACCTTCCGATCAATCTTCGGTTCCCGCACCCAGCAACGCATACCCTTCGCTCTTGGCCACGAACGTCGCCGCCGTGATGTCGCCCACCACGTTCACCGCCGTGCGGCACATGTCCAGGATGCGGTCCACGCCGAGGATGATGGCGATGAGCGCAGGATCCACGCCTAGGGAGGCCAGCACCACGATGACGTACGGGATGGAGCCGCCGGGCACGCCAGCCGTGCCGATGCCGCCGAGGATGGCCAAGTAGGCCACGGTGAGCTGCGTGGCCAGGGCGAGGTCCACGCCGGCGAGCTGCGCGAGGAAGATGATGGTGACGCCTTCATAGAGCGCGGTGCCGTTCTGGTTGGCGGTGGCGCCGATGGTGAGCACGAAGGAGTTGATCTCCTTGGGCACGCCGAGCTTTTCGCGCGATTCGCGCAGGGCCGTGGGCAGCGTGGCGTTGGAAGAGGATGTGCTGAACGCGGTGATGGCGGTGGTCTTCACGCGGCTGAAGAACTCCAGCGGCGGGATGCCGGAGAGGAACTTCACGGAGGCACCATAGACCAGCACGCCGTGGATGAGCAGCCCGCCGAGTACCACGGCGATGTACCACAGCAGGGCGGTGAGCAGGTCCATGCCGAAGGAGGCGATGCTGCTGAACACCAGCAGGGCCACGGCCACGGGGGCCAAGCGCATGATCCAATGGATGATGCGCACGGAGATCTCGTACAGTGCGGTGAAGAAACCCAGGAAGGGCGCAGCGGTTTCCGCGGGCACCATGGCCGCGGCGATGCCCAGCACCAGCGCGAAGAACATGATGTGCAGCAGGTTGGGCGTGCCCACCATGGCCGACACGGGATTCTCCGGCACTAACTGCGACACCACTTCGGTAATCAATGCCACGGGCTTCTCCTTGCGCTGCTCCAGCGCGGCGGTGGTGGCGCCCACGCGCTCATCGGCGCTGCGCCCGTATTCAGCTTCCAGCGCCTGGGCCGTTTCCGGCGAGATGCGCTCCCCGGGCTTCACTAAGTTCACCAGCGCCAGGCCGATCACCACGGAGATCGCCGAGATGCACACCGTGTAGGCGAGCGTCTTCACGCCCACGCGGCCCAGCTTGCGCACATCGCCCATGCCGGCCACGCCCGTCACCAATGCGGAGAACACCAGGGGCATCACCACCATCAGCAGCAGGCGCAGCCAGATGTTGCCCAAGGGCGAGGTGATGTTGGCCACGGTCCATTCCAAGCGGTGGTCGCCGGGTCCGAGCAAAACGTTCACCGCGATGCCGGCCAGCACGCCCGCGGCCAAGCCCAGCAGGATTTTGGTGTGCAGGGGGCGTTTCTTGCGGGTCTCGGAGGCCATGTCGGTAGTAACGCGCTGCAAGAAAAGGCGAAGAGGTCGGGTGGCCAAACAGGAGTTGGCAAAATGGTTGATTGCCCTTCGGCTCCGCTCAGGGCAGACTGTGGATTTATCGATAGTTCAAACGATACCCTGCCCTGAGCGGAGCCGAAGGGCATTTCCAAAATCCAACGACGGCCGATCACGGAAAAACCACTGCCGCCTGTGCCACGCTGCGCCGCAGTTGTTCCAGGTCCAGCCCGGTGCGGATGCCGCGTTGCTCCAGGTCCTGCACGAAGGCTTCCATGGCCAAGTTGCCCACCAGCTCATCCTCGGCCATGGGGCAGCCACCGTAGCCTTTCAGCGCACCGTCGAACCGGCGGCAGCCCGCGTTCCACGCGGCATCGGTCTTTGTTTTCCAATTGTCCAAACGGGCGTGCAGGTGCGCACCGAATTCCACCTCCGGCAATGCAGGGATCAATGCGCTGAACATCGAGTTGATGTCCTCGGACTTCGCCACGCCCACGGTATCGCTGAGGGCGATGATGCGCACGCCGAGCTCGTTCACCAAGCGGTCGGTCCATCGCAGGGCGATATCCGCGTTCCACGGATCGCCATACGGGTTCCCGAAGGCCATGCTGATGTATACCACCAGTTCCTTCCCCGCCTTGCGCGCGGTTTCCGCGATGTGCGCCGTACGCGCCCAGCTCCCTTCAATGCTGGTGTTGGTGTTGCGCTGTTGGAAGGTTTCGCTGATGCTGAACGGATAACCTAAGTAGGTCACGCTTTCCTGCTTTGCCGCTTCCTCCGCGCCGCGCTCGTTGGCCACGATCACCAACAGCTTGCTTCGTGTTTCCGACAGGTCGATGCGCGCGAGCACTTCGGCGGTGTCCGCCAGTTGCGGAATGGCCTTGGGGCTGACGAAGCTTCCGATGTCGATGGTGTGGAAACCCACGCGCAGCAGGCCGTTGAGGTAGTCCACCTTCACCTCCGTGGGGATGAACGGGTGGATGCCCTGCATCGCGTCGCGCGGGCATTCGATGAGCTTTACTTGGGTTTTCTCAACCATGGATCTGATGTTTAATACCGAACCACGGATGCACACGGATGAACACGGATGGGTCCAAAACGAGAAAGAGTGTGTTTGCTGTGCACATTATCCGTGTCCATCCGTGGTTCCATTTCACAGCACAACCCGCTTCCATTTCAACTTGGCGTACTTGAAGTTCAGGACCAAGCCGACTTGCTGCCCTGTGATCTTCAAGTAATTCAGCATGCGTCCGATCTCGTGGTCGGTGATCTGATCGATGGCCTTCAGATCGATCACGATCCTTCCAAATACGATCAGATCCGGAACGTACAGGCCCACATGCTTTCCCTTGTAATCCACATCAAACCGTGGTTGTTGAACAAACGGGATTCCCAGAAGCCGGAGTTCCACTGCCAACGCATTCTCGTAAGGTTTCTCCAACAGCCCATGCCCAAGGACGTTCAGCACTTCCATGGCTGCGCCGATGACCGCTTCGGTCTCTGCAGCATGAAGGAGCGCATTGCCTTCATGCCTCTCCGATCCGTGTCCATCCGTGTGCATCCGTGGTTGAATCTATCACTTTCGCATAGCGAAAGTCGCATTGATCCGCTTCAGAAGCGCCGGTCCTTCATAGATCAACCCGGTGAAGACCTGCACCAGGTCCGCACCCGCATCCAGTTTTTCCATGGCGGCTTCCGCGCTGTCGATGCCGCCCACGCCGATGATGACCACGGGCTTGGGCAGTCGCGCCCGCAGGTACTTCACCACCTCGGTGCTCCGCACGCGTACGGGCACTCCGCTCAAACCGCCCGCGCCGATGGCCTCCACTTCGGCCTTGGGCATCTTCAAGCCTTCGCGTGAAATGGTGGTGTTGGTGGCCACCACGCCCGCGATGCCGCTCTCTTTCACCACGGCTACGATGTCGTCCAATTGTTCGTCGGTGAGGTCCGGTGCGATCTTCAGCAGGATGGGGCGTTGTACGGTCTTGGCCGCATCACGCCGTTTGAGCTCAGCCAGGATCTCCAACAGCGGCCCTTTCTCCTGCAAGGCGCGCAGGCCGGGCGTGTTGGGGCTGCTCACGTTCACCACGAAGTAGTCCACCACGGGGTGCAGGGCCTCGAAGCACTTCACGTAGTCATCGATGGCCTGCTCGTTGGGCGTCACCTTGTTCTTGCCGATGTTGCCGCCTACGACGATGCCGGGCTTGCGCTTCCGTAGGCGTTCCACCGCAGTCTGTACGCCGCCGTTGTTGAAGCCCATGCGGTTGATCAGGGCACGATCGGCCTTGAGGCGGAACAGGCGCGGGCGCTCGTTGCCGGGCTGGGCCACGGGCGTGAGCGTGCCTACCTCCACGAAGCCGAAACCGATGCGGGCCAAGGCATCCACGTGCTTGGCATCCTTGTCCATGCCCGCCGCCAAGCCCACCGGGCCGGGGAAGTGCAGGCTCATCACTTCCACCGCAGCCGCTTTTGAAGGACGCTTACCGCCCACGATGGCCAGCGCACCGGGCAGGTGTTTGGCCACTTCCAGCATGGAAAAGGTGAGGTGGTGGGCCCGTTCGGGGTTCAGGCTGAAGAGCAACGGCCGGAGCAGCTTGTACATCGCGCGGTAAAAATAGGTCCACCTACCTTCGCCGCCCTTTCGGGCCGGTAGCCTGTTCCACCAACGATTCCGGCCATTGGCACCCACGCTTTCCCTTTCCTGTCATGCCTTCCCCAACACCCATTGCCTCGCGCTCCAAGGATGGTTTGTTGGCCGCCGGCATATTGTTCATCGCCTTCAATCTGCGACCAGCCATCGCTGCCATCGGGCCATTGGCCGGCACCATCCGCGAGGCGCTGGACCTTTCAAATTCCACGCTCGGTTTGCTCACCACCCTGCCGTTGCTGGCCTTCGGGTCTGTTTCGCTGCTCACGCCGATCATCACCCGAAAGTTTGGTATTCCCGGCATGCTGGCCGGAGCCATGGGCCTGCTTATCCTTGGGATTGCATTGCGGTCGCTCCCGTCCGTGGCTACGCTGTTCGTCGGCACCGCACTGTTGGGCATCGCCATTGCGTTCGGCAATGTGCTGTTGCCTGCGTTGGTGAAGCAGCGTTTTTCCAAAAAGTTCGGGCTGATGACAAGCCTGTATTCCAGCATGATGGGCGTGGGCGCAGCATTGGCCGCAGGCATCACCGTGCCACTTGCGGAGGGAAATCCGTGGGGCTGGCGGGGAGCGCTTGCCGTGTGGGCCGTACCAGCCCTTTTCGCCTTGTTGTTGTGGCTTCCGCAACTATCGCGTTCCCGCCGGACCCATGCTGAAATGGCACCCTTGAACTTCAAAAAGCACCTCGGTCGTTCCCGCTTGGCGTGGAATGTAGCGCTGTTCATGGGCCTGCAATCGTTGGCGTTTTACGTGATCTTGGCTTGGCTGCCGGACATGTTGCACAGTCGCGGCGCCGACAAGGAGTTCGCGGGCTGGATGCTTTCCCTGTCGCAGGCCACCGGAGTGCTCGGCTCCTTGGTCACGCCACTGTGGGCGGGAAGGAAGCGTGATCAACGGTCCATCATCATGGTACTTGTCGGCATGGAGATGGCCGCTTTGCTTGGATTGATCTTCCCCGCACTGGGACCGGTGCAGCTCTGGGTGTCCCTGATCGGATTTTCCCTGGGCGGTGCCTTTGGCCTGGCACTTTACCTTATTGTGGTACGTTCGGCGGACACACCAACTGCAACACGGCTTTCGGGCATGGTGCAGGCCATCGGCTACCTGTTGGCCGCCTCGGGCCCGATCATCGTTGGCAGCCTTTTCGACCTCTCCGGAAATTGGCTCCACGTGTTCCTGATGTTGCTTGTGGTGGCCGGATTGAAGCTCTACACCGGACTGGGCGCGGCGCGCGCGGAAGTGGTGTCGGTCAGTTGAACGACTGTTGCGCCCATAACAGGCTTTCAATCACCAGATCACCGCGCGGAACGATACGCCCGCACCGAAGTACCAGGCCTGCCCTTGGAAGCCGTTGCCCGCATTGGCATCCAATTGAACGTTTTTACCAATGGCCCATGTGGCGCCACAATCCCAGCCGTGTTCCACCGGTCCATCCGCAGCTTGGCTGCCGTAGATCTCAGCAAACAAATCCAACCATTCGGCAAGTTCCCAACTTACGGCCGTGGAGTACAAGCCATTTGCCCCCGGATATCCCCTATCGCCGTCAAGCCCAACGTTTATACAGATCTCCGCCTGGTCACCCAACTTCCGATCAGCGGCGATAAGGACCCCCGTGGTGGTACGCCTTTCTGCATGACCCGACCAATGCGGCAAGCCCACTTGGGCCAATAATGCGGTCACGATCCCTGTTGGGCCGCCATTGCCCAAGCCTGCCTTGATGCCGATGCCGGGCGGATCCCAAGCGCCCACCAGGCCTCCGTCAGGCAGAACAACCGGAGACCGGTGCCCAGTTACCCGAATTTCCACCTCTCCCCCAAGGCCGGTGCGCAATAGGAATTGCGGATGGGGTCCATTGGCAATGCCGGCCCCGCGCAGCACCATCATGCACCCGGATTCCATCTGCAGGCTGCCCCCAGGAACCGTTGTTGCCGACTCCGACCGGTCCGGGCGGTCCGTGGCCATGGGCTCCCATTGGGCCTCCATCGCCATGGGCAGGGACAGGCACACCGGCAGCATCCATTTCATGCAGCAAACTTAATTTTATTTTAGATTTGTCTAATTTTTTTGTTCGGCAGTACATTTGCCACGATGCTAACCCGCAGCGAGGAAGACCACATCAAGGCCGTGCATGCGTTGCTGGGCGATGGGGGCAGCGCCTCCACCAAGGACGTGGCCGAACGGCTGGGCACCAAGGCCAGCAGCGTAACTGTGATGCTGAAGAAACTGGCGGAAAAGGGCCTGTTGGCCCATGAACCCTACTACGGCGTGAAGCTCACCGCCAAGGGCCGCGCCGCCGCGCTGAAACTGGTGCGCAAGCACCGCCTGTGGGAAACATTCCTGGTGGAACGCATGGGGTTCGCCTGGGACGAAGTGCATGAGGTGGCCGAGCAACTGGAGCACGTGCGCAGCGAGCAGCTCACCGATCGCTTGGCGGCATACCTCGGCGACCCCGCGTTCGACCCGCACGGCGACCCCATCCCCGACCGCCATGGCCGCATCCCTGCGCGGGACTTGCGCCCGCTGGCTTCCGCAGCGGAAGGCGACCGCGTACGCATCGCGGCAGTGAAGGACGGCAGTGATGCGTTGCTGCACCTGCTGGGCCGCAAAGGGATCAGCATCGGCAAGCTCGTGGAGGTAAAGGCGAAGCAGGCCTTTGACCACAGCTTGGAGCTCCAGGACAAGGAGGGCCGTTCCATCGCGCTTTCCGCCCAGGCCGCCGCACACCTGTGGGTGGAATCCGCCGCCGGGAGAAAAACCAGAAACCGATGAACCACGCGCACAGGTCCTTGGGCGAAGTGCATGCCACCGTGGAGATCCCTGCCGCAAAGGGCTGGCGCCGCGTGCTCGCCTTCCTCGGCCCGGCCTACCTGGTAAGCGTGGGCTACATGGACCCCGGCAACTGGGCCACGGACATCGCGGGCGGCAGCGCCTTCGGCTACCAGTTGATCTGGGTGCTGCTGATGAGCAACCTGATGGCCGTGCTGCTGCAGAGCCTCAGCGCGCGCCTCGGCATTGTGCGCGGGCTGGACCTCGCGCAAGCCAGCCGCCACACCTATCCGCCATTGGTGAACATTCCGCTGTACGTGCTCGCTGAGATCGCCATTGCCGCTTGCGACCTGGCCGAGGTGATCGGCATGGCCATCGGCCTCAACCTGCTTTTCGGCCTGCCCGTGATCTGGGGCGTGCTCATCTCCGGCCTGGACACGGTGCTGATCCTCTTCCTGATGAACAAGGGCGTGCGCGTCATGGAGGTGCTCATCATCTCCATCGTCTCGCTGATCGGGCTGGCCTTCCTCGCGGAAATGTTCATCGTGGAACCCTCGGCCACCGACGTGCTCCAGGGCTTTGTTCCCTCGGCCCTGAACAGCGAAGCGCTGTACATCGCCATTGGGATCATTGGCGCCACGGTGATGCCGCACAACTTGTACCTCCATAGTTCCTTGGTGCAGACACGCCGGTTTGAGCAAAGCCCCAAGGGCATGCGCGAGGCCATCCGCTTCAATTTCTTCGACACCACCATTGCACTGAACATCGCCTTCTTAGTGAATGCCGCCATCCTCATCCTCGCCGCCGCAGCGTTCCACAAGGCCGGGCATTTCGATGTGGCGGAGATCGACCAGGCACACCAGCTGCTGGGGGAACTCTTCGGCTCGTTGGCGCCCACGCTCTTCGCCATAGCATTGATCGGGGCGGGGCAAAGCAGCACCATTACCGGCACGCTGGCCGGGCAGATCGTGATGGAAGGATACCTGGACCTGCGCATCCGCCCCTGGCTGCGCCGCTTGATCACCCGCCTCATGGCCATCATTCCCGCCGTGCTCTGCATCTACTGGTACGGTGATGAATCCCTTGGGCAACTGCTCGTGCTCAGCCAAGTGGTGCTCAGCCTGCAGCTTGGCTTTGCGGTGATCCCCCTCATCCACTTCACCTCGGACCGCAAACGCATGGGCGAATTCGCGATCAAGCCGTGGGTACGCATGCTGGCATGGGCCAGTGCCATCATCATCGTTGTGCTCAATGCCAGGCTGGTGGCCCAGGAAATCGGGCACTGGACATCCGCGCCAGGCGGGCCTGCACCTTGGGTGAACTACTTGGTGCTGCCCATTGTAGTGGCAGCCGGCCTGTTGTTGCTGTACATTACGGTGCGCCCCTTCTTCGCCAAGCTGAGGACCGCCAAGCAACATATCGATGCCCGGGTGCCTGACATCAGCGTGCAGGAACGCCGCAGGCCCGGCCGCGTATGCATCACGGTGGAATTTAGCAACCAGGACGAGCGCACCATCAATGCCGCACTGGCCCAAGGCGGAAAAGAGGCGGAATACCTGTTGATACACGTCACCGAATCTGCAGCGGCGCGCTACCTCGGTGCGCTCACCGGCGACCGTGAGGCGGTGGACGATGCCAACAACCTGGCCACCTATACGGCCAAGCTGAACGCCGCAGGCTACAAGGCACATTCCGTGGTAGGGCACGGAAACCCCGTGGTTTCCATCGCCACCATTGTGAACCATGCGGCCGCTGACCTGCTGGTGATGGGTTCCCACGGGCATCGCGGCATCAAAGACCTGCTCTTCGGCGCCACGGTGGATGCCGTGCGCCACCGCGTGAAGGTGCCCGTGCTGGTGGTGAAGTGAGTTGCCTCCAACCTTTCCGACCTTTGGTCCTGTGGGCATGGACATCGGGGCCCGCACGATGAAAACACCCATGCAACGCCACGATTTCCTGCGCCTGTTGGCGCTGCTGCCGCCCACCTTGCTTACCCTGAAAATGAAAGCCTTGAACTCACTTGCCGCCACGCTGGCCCCCACGGATAAAATGCCGGTGCTCTTCCTGGGCCATGGCAGCCCGATGAACGCCATTGAGGAGAACGCCTTCGTACAGGGCTTCCGCAAGGTCGGCGGTGAACTGTCCAAACCCGCAGCCATCCTCTGCATCTCAGCGCACTGGGAAACCAAGGGTACTTTCGTCACAGCCATGGAGCACCCGCGCACCATCCACGACTTCCGCGGCTTTCCGCCCGCGCTGTCCCTAGTGCAATACCCTGCTCCGGGCAGCCCGCCCCTGGCGGAAGAAGTGAAACAGATGGTGACCGCCGGAAACGTGGCGCTCGATCACCAATGGGGGCTGGACCATGGTGCCTGGAGCGTGATCAAGCACCTTTATCCGGAAGCCCATGTGCCTGTGGTCCAAATGAGCCTGGACCATACCAAACCGCCGCAATACCATTTTGAAATGGCCCGTGAACTGGCGGCCTTGCGCCGTAAAGGCGTGCTGATCATTGGCAGTGGCAACATGGTGCACAACCTGGGGCTGGTGGCATGGGACAAGCTGGACGGTGCTCCCTTCGCATACGACTGGGCCACCGAGGCCAATGAACGGATCAAAGCGTGCGTGGCCAATGATGATCCTGCACCGCTGATCAATTTCCGCGGCCAAGGCAAAGCCTTCGACCTGGCCATCCCCACGCCGGAGCATTTTCTTCCGCTTCTGTATGCTTTGGCCGTGAGGGACCCGGCTGATGAAACACAAGTGTTCAACGACCAGCCCGTGGCCGGTTCCCTTTCCATGACCTCCTTCAAATTCGGTTGATCCGCAGCTTCGGCGCGCTTCCGGAACCACCAGGTTCTTCCCCGCTATCTTTAGCCCGTGAAGGATTACTTCGATTTCCTGGCGCACCATTTCCAGCTGCCGCTGCAGAACCCGGTGCTGGTGTTCTCGCTCATACTCGCCATCATCCTGTTGGCGCCGATCCTGCTGAAGAAGCTCAACATTCCGGGCATCATCGGGCTGATCATCTCCGGCGTGGTGATCGGGCCGCATGCCCTGAACCTGCTGGACAACAACTCCGCGATCAACCTCTTCTCCACCATCGGCCTGCTGTACATCATGTTCATCGCGGGCCTGGAGCTGGACATGAACGAATTCAAGGCCAACCGGAACAAGAGCCTGGTGTTCGGCCTGTTCACCTTCGCCATTCCGCTGGGCATCGGTTTCCCCGTTTGCCATTACGTTTTGGGCTACGATTTCAATGCCGCCTTCCTAACAGCCAGCATGTTCGCCACGCATACGCTGGTGGCCTACCCTATTGTAAGCCGCATGGGCGTGGCCAAGAACCAGGCGGTAGCGATCACCGTGGGAGGCACCATCCTCACGGACACGGCCGTGCTGATCATCCTGGCCGTGGTGGTGGGCAAAAGCAAGGGCACGCTGGACATGGATTTCTGGATCAAGCTGGTGGCCTCGCTTGCCGTGTTTTCCGCCATCATGTTCCTGGTTGTTCCGCGCATCGCCAAATGGTTCTTCCGGAAACTGGAGAACGAAAAGCATTCCCACTACATCTTCGTGCTCACCGTGGTGTTCTTCGCCGCGTTCCTTGCGGAGCTCGCGGGGGTGGAGGCCATCATCGGCGCTTTCGTGGCCGGGCTTGCGCTGAACAAGTTGATCCCGCATTCCTCCGCCCTGATGAACCGCATAGAGTTCATCGGCAATTCGCTCTTCATCCCGTTCTTCCTGATCAGCGTGGGCATGCTGGTGGACATGAAGGTGGTGACCCACGGGCCCACCGCCCTGATCGTGGCCGGCACGCTTTCCGTGGTGGCCCTGTGCGGCAAATGGCTTGCCGCCTGGATCACCCAGCTGGTGTTCAGGTACAGCCGGGCCCAGCGCGGCTTGATCTTCGGCCTCAGCGGCTCCCATGCAGCGGCCACGCTGGCCGTGATCCTGGTGGGCTACCGCGAAAACGTGCTGGACATCAACATCCTCAACGGCACCATCCTGCTGATCCTGGTAACGTGCATGGTAGCCTCCTTCGCCACGGAGAAGGCAGCCAAGCGCATCATTATTGAAACGCCCGATGACGGCAGCGACCTCCTGCCTGCAAACAGCCAGGCCAATGAGCACATCCTGGTGCCCAGCGCCATCATCGGAGGCGTGGAAAAACTGCTGGAGTTCGCCATCTACATCAAGGACCGGCGCTCCGCCAAGCCGATCTCCGTGCTCACCGTGGTCTCCAACAACGACGAGGCCGAAGTGAACATCCTTAAGGCCCGGAACATGCTGGACCGCTTTGTACAGCAGGCTGCCGCCTCCGAGGTGAAGCTGAACGTAGTGACCGCCATTGACCACAACCCGGCCAGCGGCATCATGCGCACCTCGCGCGAGATCATGGCGGACATCATTGTGCTGGGCTGGCCCAAACGTGCGGGCATCTTGAACCGCTTCCTCGGCGACAAGTTCACCACCATCCTGCAAAATGTGGAGAAAACGGTGATGATGTGCAGCTTCGGGCACCCCTTGGTGGCCATCAAGCGCATTGTGTGCGCCGTGCCGCCGTTGGCCGAGCATGAAAAAGGCTTCGACCTGTGGGCCGCCAAAATGTTCCAGCTGGCACAGGAACTCACCGTGCCCATAATTGCGCATTGCAGCCCCGCCACGGGCAAGGCCTTCCAAAAGGCCATGGAGCGCTCCAAGGCCACCGTGCCGGTATCCATCGCACCCTTCGATGAGTGGGAAGACTTCTTGATCCTGGCCCGCAATGTGCGCGATACCGACCTGTTCATCCTGGTCTCCGCCCGCCGCGGGGCAGCCTCCTACCTTGGGGAACTGGAAAACCTGCCGGCCAAGATGGAGAAGTACTTTGCCGGCAACAACAGGGTGGTGATCTATCCGCAGCAATTCAGCGAACAGCACGGCATTGAAGACTATTCGGACTTCAATGCGGAACCGCTGCACATCGGCATTGACGCCGTGCAGAAAATCGGCAAGACCATCGGCAGCATGTTCAAAAAGGAAAGCGCCGAAGAGGCGGAAAGCCGGGAACCCTGATCTTTGCCCGTTGTGATCCACACAGGCCTCACCCAAGAACTCGTGATCCTGCGCAGCACAAGCGCGGGGTTCTTCCTCGGCGACGGGGCGGGCGGTGAAGTGCTGCTCCCCAACAAATACCGGCCCGCCGGCAAGGGCCCGGGCGCCATGGTGCGCGTGTTCGTGTACCGCGACTCGGAGGACCGGCAGGTGGCCACCACACTGGAGCCGTTGATCCACCTCGGTGAGTTTGCACCGCTCAGGGTGAACGCAACCGGGCGCGTGGGCGCCTTCATGGACTGGGGCCTGGAGAAGGACCTGCTGGTGCCCCATGCGGAACAGCGCGGCACCGTGGAGGAAGGCCGGAGGTACGTGGTGTACATGGCGCTGGACGAGCAGACGGACCGGCTGTACGGAAGCATGCGCGTGGAGCGTTTCCTGGACAACACGGAACTCACGGTGCAGGAAGGAAGCGAGGTGCAATTGCTGGTGTTCGGCCACAGCCCCCTGGGCTGGTCCGTCATTGTGAACGGCAGGCACCAAGGGCTGTTGCATGGCGGTGAAGTGTTCCGCCGCCTCGCCATCGGCGACCGCATTCCAGGTTTCGTGAAAGAGATCAGGCCGGACAACAAATTGGACATTACGCTGCAACCGGCCGGGTATGCGCACTACAACGATGCAAACGTGGAACTGCTGTCCGCACGGCTTGCGCAAGGCGGCGGGTTCCTGCCGTACACGGACAAAACCCCGCCGGAGGAGATCCACCGCGTTTTCGGCATCAGCAAGAAAGCGTTCAAACAGGCCGTGGGCGCATTGTACAAGGCACGCAAGGTGACGCTCCGGGATGACGGAATCGCCTGGAACAACCCCTCCAAGGGCAAACTTGCGGGCAAGCGCTGAGCCTTGCCGCATCCTTTCGCCATCTTCGCGCCATGGCCGCTACCGCGATGCCCGAGATCAAGAACCGCCGCGCGGGGTTCGAGTATTTCTTCCTGGACACCTTTGAGTGCGGCATCGTGCTGGTGGGCAGCGAGGTAAAGAGCCTGCGCCTCGGCGAAGCCAGCATCACGGAAGCGTTCTGCACCTTCATCGGCAATGAGCTCTACCTGCGGAACATGCGCATCCAGCCTTATGAAAAAGCCAAGAACTTCGCGCATGAGCCGATCCGTGACCGCCGGTTGCTCCTGCACCGCAAGGAACTGGCCAAGCTGCAACGCAAACTGAAGGACCAGGGCGTCACCATCATCCCCGTGCGCAGCTACTTCGCGCCCAACGGCATGGTGAAGGTGGAGATCGCGCTGGCCAAGGGCAAGAAGACCTTTGACAAGCGCGAGAGCCTGAAGCAAAAGGACATTAAACGCGACCTGGAACGTGGCGGCTGAACAACCCCAGTGGCGCACCCGGCTGGAAACGGCCGCTGCGCATGCCGTGCCTGGCGAGCCCCTGCACCGCTGGCTGCTGGCAGGCCTCCTGCTGCTTTGCGCGGCGCTCCGCTTGTGGCAGCTTCCGCACATCCCGTACACGCACGATGAAATCAGCGCCTTGCTGCGCGTGCGCTTCGATTCATTCAGCGAGCTGATCGCCAAAGGCGTGGCCATTGATGCGCACCCGGCCGGCGTACAGGTGTTTGAATGGCTCTGGACCGGCCTCTTCGGCACCAGGGAAGCCGCCGTGAAGCTGCCGTTCATCCTGTTCAGCGTGGCCGCGCTCTTCTTCCTGTACCGCTTTGCGGCAACATGGACTTCCCCTGCCGCGGCGCTGCTGTCCATTGCCTTCATCGGCACCATCCAGTACACGGTGATGTACGGCCAGATCGCCAGGCCCTACGCGGCGGGCTTCTTCACCTGTGCCTTGCTCGTGGACCAACTGACGCTTGCCATCGGCGCCAACCGCAAACGTGCTTGGGCCGGCGTGGCGATCGCGGCGGCGGCTTGCGCCTACACGCACCATTTCACCTTGCTCTTCGCAGCGCTGGCGTGGTTATGCTTCATTCCCATCGCACGGAAGGACCAACGCAGGTTTTTGCTGATCGCCGGCGCCGCGGCATGCTTGCTCTATATACCGAACATCCCCATCACCTTGCGCCAGTACAGCTACAAAGGCGTCGGCCAATGGCTCCTTCCTCCCGGTCATGGCTGGTTGCCTGATTACGCCGCATGGGTCTTCGAGTTCAGCATTCCGTTGGCGGTGGCGGTGGTGGGCATTGCACTGGCCGGTTGGCTGCGCGTGTTCCGCAGCCGTGGTGGAGGAATGGCCAGCCCGTTCATTCCGCTGTGCCTGATATTGGGGCTGGTGCCACTGGCCGTGGGCTACGGTTACTCCGTATGGAGGGCACCGGTGCTGCAGTATTCGGTACTGATCTTTTCCTTTCCCTTCCTGGTGTTTCCGCTATTTGCCGGTTGGCGCCAAATAAAGCCAGCCGCATTGGCCGCGCTCATTTTATTGATCACCGCTACAGCGTTGGAAGGCTTGATTGTGGTGCGCAAGCATTACACCATCTTCTACCGTTCCAAGTACGAAGCGGCCATGCGCGGGATTATTGAAGCAGCCAAACATCCCGGACGGCTGGCCTTGCTGGACCTTCCACCGGAGATCCCGGGCTTTTACTTCCAACAGTGGGGAGCAGACAGTACCGCTGTTCCGTACATCAACCTGCGCTACCGCACCACCACGTACACGGACAGCCTTGCACATGCGGCACACGCCACCTCCGTATTCTACGGCGCTTCCGCAGGAATGGCACCCGCAAAACTGGCGCGCTTGCGCGCCGCCTTCCCCTTCCTTGCCGCCAGGCATGATTTCGAGGAAGGGCAAACCTTTCTGCTCACGGCGCGGCCCAACGGCAACCGCGTGAACGACCTTTCGCACCGCAGCACCATAGCTCCGGAAGCCGTGCTGGGCGAAGGCTGGCAAGCGGACGTGCAAATTCCCGTGAGCCAGGACACCAGTGTGCACTACATGGCGCCGAAGGAATGGAACATGGCCGGCCATGAGTTCGGCATCGTCTTCGAGCGGTCGGTTTATGACCTGGGGGCCGGTGACAATGACATCCTCGAAGCGTCCATGGACGTGGCTTACGCCGCACCCGGAAACAACCTGAAGCTGGTGATGGAACTTATGGAAGGCGACCGCCGAACCGCGTACGGCTCCAGTGACGTGCAGGCTGGCTCGGGCCGCACTGTGCTTGTGGTGGCGATGCCCTTGTCCGACCAGCCACAGCACGGCCAAGGCGCACGCCTGCGCGTGTATGCCTGGAACCCCGGCCTGCAGGAAGCCCGGATCAGTTCGATATCGGTTGATGTGCAAGCCGGAAATCCTTGGCTTTACGGATTGTTCCAGCCGCTGGAAAGCCCGCTTCAGTTTCCGTGATCAATGAAAAAAGCCCTGCCCCGTGCAAGGGGGCAGGGCTTTCCACAAGGGAAGCAGATCAGAGCTTCAGCGTGAGGCCCAGGCCGATGGCCTCCTTGAACTGGGTTCCCTTGCCCGCGTACTGCTGGTCCGTGTCCTCCCACTGCTTCATCACCTGTGCCTTGTCGTCATAGATCAGCAAGGTATTGAGCGTGGCGGCAAACCAGGAGTTCACCTTGAAGGTGAACAACGTTTCCCAGTTCACCACCAAGTTCTGCGGGTTCTTCAGGTAATTGCTGAAGGCATCGGCACGCGTAAGGAAATTGATGTTCTTCGCCAGGTCGTGGGTGTACATCAGTTTCACATATCCGCCGAACTCGAACAGGCTGCCAGCGCCGTTGGTGAGCTTGGCCCCTTGCGCATCATAGGTGGCGGGGTCCACGCCGAAAGCTCCTGCATCTGCAAGCGCCTGGTTGCCCACGAAGGTGAACCGCGCCGTGGCCGGTGAAATGAACGCGGAGAAATGGTCGTTCGGCTTGTAGTCCGCACCCAAGCCGAGCAACAGGTAGCCCGGTGCCATGAAATCGGAGATGCGCGCCCCTGTTGCGGCGTCCTTCCCTTCGGTGAACTGCGTTTTGAACTGTGCCAAGGCAGCGAGGTACCAGGCCTTCTTCAGCTCATAGCCGTACTTGGTGTTCAGTTCGATGCGGTCATCGGTCTTCACCGCGTCATGGCCGTCCTGGGCCAACAGGCCGTATGCCAAGGCAGCCGAATTATCCCATGCGTAGCGGCCTTTTTTACGGTTCGCAAAGCCGTTGAACATCGCAATGCCGCTCACGGAGCTGAAGCCGCCGGCGGTCCAGTTGGTCAGGCTCACCTGGCTCATGTTCAATTGCACGGTGCCTCCCTTGGTCCAGAGCTTGCCGGTGGTGTCCGCTGCTGTTTTGGCCTGCATGGCGGCTGCGTTCGCGTCGCGCTGGGCTTTGTCCTCCTGTGCATGAACGGTCGTTGCTGCCAGAACGGAAATGGCAAGGGCAATGAGGGTCTTTCCCATGTTGAAAATTGTTGCTTTGAACGGTGTTGTGCGTGATTCAGCAGTTAAGGATCGAACCGGGGTTTTGTTCGGGGCGCTTGCCGATTTCCTCAGCTTTCCGAAATTTATGCCTTCCAGCTTCGCAGCCGGAAGGTGAAAAGTGGGCGTTACTGGATTCGAACCAGTGACCCCTACCCTGTCAAGGTAGTGCTCTGAACCAACTGAGCTAAACGCCCGCGAAAGGGCCGCAAATGTAATGGGCGCGGCCGAACCGCGGGGGACGCTGACACCGGGGCCATGGCGGCAATGGCAGCGCCATTCCGCGTTGCTTGGCCGCTGCTTAAATTTGCACCATCATGGCACTGAAAACAAAACCTCAGGCGGGTGCCGGACGCATCTTCACGAATCCGGTGCTGGAGGCACTTACCAAAACACACATCAGCATCCCTTTGGCGCTGTTCTGGTCCGCTGGTGCCATTACCCTGTGGTATTCCATCGGACGGTTGGGCATTGCTTGGGAAACTGCAATGACTTTCTTCCTGGGCGGCATGGTGCTGTTCACCCTGGTGGAATACTTGATGCACCGCTTCCTTTACCATATCCCCGCCGATACGCCCAAGGGCAAGCGGTTCCAGTACGTCATTCACGGCATCCACCACGAGCACCCGCGCGACAAGGCACGCTTGGCCATGCCGCCATTGCTAAGCATTGTGCTGGCCACGTTGTTCATCAGCTTGTTCCGATGGACCATTGGGCCGAACGGCTACGCGTTCGGCGGCGGCTTCCTCTTTGGCTACAGCACCTACCTGCTGGCGCATTATGCCGTGCACATTTACAAGCAGCCGAAGAACTTCCTCGGCATCATTTGGAAGCACCACAACCTGCACCACTATGTGGGTGATGACGGCGCTTTTGGCGTAAGCAGCCCGTTCTGGGACTACATCTTCGGCACCATGCCCAAGGATCCCCGCAGGCGCGAAGCGGAAAAGGTGAATACGCTTTAGGAAGGCACTGTGCCTTCGGGTCCAAAATTCTCCCCTAACAGCGTGCACCGTGGTGCAATTTGGCCCACTTCGGGGGAATTTCCTCCCCGGTCAACGATCGGACGGCATATTGGTGCCTTTCGGATTGCCGTGCTCCAAATGCGGTGAGCGGCGGCTGAGCTGTTGCCATTTGTCGTATTGACCCCCTGTCAGGAATCCCTTCAAATCGAACTCGCGGGCGCTGTGCAGCGTGATGTAGTCGTGCTTGTTTTTGTGCTCGGCATCCTTGCCCAACGCTTCATACTGCTTATTCCACTCGGCATTGCGTTCATGCCAGCCTGCTTGCTGGTCCTGGCGCAGCCCGATTGCTTGGCCCACGCTGTCAGTAAGCTGTGTCCAATGTGGTGGGGTTGCTGAACCATGGTCAGTGTCCTGGGCTTGTAGCGTCCCACATGAACAGATGGCCATCATAAGGCCGATCCCGTAAGTGATGTGTGAAGTTGCCATGCGCGGACCAGCACAACAATCACGCCGGTATTGGCCACAGCTTTTTTGGGAAAAACATCGAAGTCTGAGCATGCAGGCAACGTGGGAGTGCATTTGTAACGTCCTGCACAGGTCCCGCATCAAACCACCAAAACCTTGACCCATGCTTCGACCCGTACTTCTGTGCACCCTGATCGTTGCAGTGCTGGCCGGCCAGGCACAAACCACGCATGAACTCACCAATTCCGGCACCACGTTCAGCCCGTCCGTGATCACTATGCAGGCCGGGGACAGCATCCACCTCGTGCTGCCCAACCCGCACACCTGCACTCAAGTTTCCCAGGCCACTTGGGAGGCCAACGGGAACACCTCCAACGGAGGCTTCAACTTTCCTTCCGGCGAGCACACCTTCTCCCTTTCAGTTCCCGGCACCTACTACTTTGTCTGCATTCCGCACGCCAGCATGGGCATGAAGGGGCAGATCATCGTGGAGGACAATACAGGCGTGCAAGAGGCCATGGACCTGAGTGCCATCCAACTGGCCCCGAACCCGGCACGGGATGAAGTACACATCACCGGTACGGAGAAGGGCCAAACCGTGGAAGTCTTTGATGCCGCACTGCGGAAAGTGCTTGTGGCCCGGCCAGGGCCCGATGGCCGGGTGGATGTTTCCCCTCTGAAGGCAGGGAACTACCAAGTGACGATCAATGATGCCCATCGGCAATGGTCCAAGATCATACCGTTGGTGATCGTGCGCTGAGCACCACTGATACCCTTGCTGCAAAGCCTCCCGGGCCTGGGGGGCTTTGCTCATTGCAGCCCTTCCCACCAAGGCTCCGATCGCGACAAGTCCGCGCTTACGACAATGGCGCCGATGCAGGGCGTGAGCAAGGGCATGCTGAATTCTTTTGCTTTGGCGGAAAGCCGCTCCACCGGCTCCTTCCACGGGTGCATGGCCAGGCTGAACTTGGCCCAGTGGACGGGCATCAGCACGCGGGCCCCAAGGTCCACTGCGGCTTGTGCCGTCTGCTCGGGAAACATGTGAATATCGGACCAGAGCGCATTGTAGGCCCCGCATTCCAGCAACGCAAGATCGACCGGGCCAAAGCGCTTTCCCACCTCCTTGAACGTCGGTGAATAGCCGGAATCCGCGCCGAAGTAGATCTTCCTATTGCCGGCCTCCAGCATCCACGAGCCCCACAACGTGCTGAAGCGGTTGTTCAGCCCACGGCCCGAAAAATGCCGTGACGGGGCCAAGGTGAGCTTCACCGGCCCCGCGTCCGTGCTTTCCCACCAATCCACTTCCGTGATCGCGGATGATGGCACACCCCAACGCTCCAAATGGGCGCCTACACCGAGGGGAGCGACGAACCGTTTGTTCCGGAGCTGCACGATCGTTTCATGGTCCAGGTGGTCGTAGTGGTCGTGTGAGAGCAGCACCACATCCACAGGCGGCAGTTCTTCCACGGTAATGTGGTGCCGGTAATTGAAGCGCTTGGGGCCAGCGAAGGAGAAGGTGGAGGCCCGTTTCCCGAATACGGGATCCACCAGGAAAGTGGTCCCGCCCATTTTGATCAGCAGGGATGAATGCCCGAACCAGGCCACCGCGAAGGAGCTGTCCGGCACGGCTGCCCAGGCCGCACGATCAAATTCCACTGTGGGCAGTGTGTCCTTCGGCTCCCGTCCTTCACCTCCCTTCAAGAATTGCCATAGCAAGCCCGGCATCTTCCCAAAGGGAATGTCCATGCGTGTTTCCACCACGTTGCGGAACTGGCCTTGCCTGTAGTTCGGCGATGCTTGGACCCGCTGCAGCCTTTCACCGCCCGGATTGCCGCCAATGCGCGGCGCAAATGCGAAATAGGCCAGGAAGGCCACCGCCAACAAGGCGATGGCACCGAACAACCAAAGCAGGATCATCAGCACATGGTTCATGCACAAGGGCTGCTAATTTCGGCGGTGGAATGATCCGCACCGTTGCGGCCCGCACCTTGCATAAAACGATTCAGATTGGAAATTCCTTTATCCCTCCACAACCTTGGCCAACGCGATCACGTGCCCGTCGGGATCGGCAAAATAGGCCACGCGGTCACCCCAATCACGGTCGGCTACCGGAGATACTTCCAAGGCGCCCGCCAACTTCGCTTGTCCGATGGCTGCCAGCAGATCGTCCACCAACCAGTACAGTTCGCAGCGCGGCACGCCTTGCGCCGTGGCCGGGTGCGGCATCGGTCCGCTGATGATGCGCGCGATGCCCTGTTCAGGCATCAGGCCCAGCTTCACGCCGGGCGAAAGCTCAAATTCCGTCATGCCCGGCACCTCCAGCACGGACTCACGCCCGAGCAAGGTTCGGTAGAACGCCGTGCTGCGTGCCTGGTCTGCCACGTAGAGTATGAATTCGTTTGAAGCAATCCGCATGCGGGCGAAATTGGTGAAGAACCCTGAAAGACGTGCGGCCCACGCAGAAATACCCGCGCAGGCCGCACCCCTTCCGTATGCACTTACTTGGCTGTTGTGGCGCCTTGTGCCACCAACGCATCAATGTCGTTGTTCACGCTGAGGATGAGCAGTGCCGTGGCGGTGCAGAACACGGGGCTGGTGATGCAGTGGTGCCCGTTCCAGCTACCGTCGTTGTTCTGGATGTTCACCAGGCGGGCCGTGGTGGCATCGTACCAATTGCGCCAACTCTTGTCCTTGTTGATGATGAGCGATTCACCGGTTTGCAGGAAGCTGAGGAATTCCTCGCCGCCGTTGTTGCCGAACCCGCTGACCACCTCATTGGCTTGTGCGCGTGCCTTGGCCGCATTGTACACTTGGTAGGCCGTGTTCATCCGTTCGGCCTCATCCTTGTCCATGCCGGCCTTCTGCAATGCCGCAGGGCTCACCGGCGCATCCTTCTTCACGCGCCCTTCCTTGCGGGCACGTTCCATGGTCTCTTCGGCCAGCCTCGCCTCCTTGGCGCTGCTGCGCGTGCTGCCGCTCACGGCATAAAGCGTTACCCCGGCGGCGGCATCGGTAGCAACGGTGCCGGTGTTCGCATCGAAGTTTCCCTTTTGGAAGGCCCTTGCGTTTGCCAACGCTTTGGCATCCACCTCGGCACCTGCATGCTGCGCGCTTTCCAACGCATTGGCCGCGAAGCTGGACTGCAGTACGCCCGCCCACCCGCTTCCCTGCACGCTTCCGTTGGACGTTTGGGCCCGCTGGATCTTGGCCGTGCAAATGTTCAATCCCTTCAACCACCGGCTTTGGCGCGGATCGTTCGCAGACATGCGCCCCATGAGGTTGCTGAGGTACTGCGCGGCCAGCGCCACATCAATGTTCTGCCCCAGCTTCACCTGGATCTGCGTGCCGGTGAGCGGCGTGATGTTCAAGGCTTCCTGCGGTGCTTGTTCCACGCAATTCAAGATGAACTCCGTGGAGCGCGACAACGTTGAGGCAAAACGTCCTTCGTCCGGTGTGCTGCCCGCCCGCAGCAAGGCCATGCTCACCATCGCGGTGGTGGCCGGATCGCTCGGTACAGCGTGCGGGTCCATCACCTCCTGGCGTGCATGCTGGCCGGCTGCGAAGCCACCGTCCTTGTTCTGCGCCGCAACCATCCAATCGTAGGCGCGGTTCTCCGAGGACAGCACCTCCGCCGGCGTCTTCAGCACAAAAGCGGAATCAATGCCTTCACCTTCATAAACGGTTTTGAACACGCAGCCTGGAGGCACCTCCTGCGCAGGATGCCCCGTGCAACAGGTCTTGGGTGTTTCATTGAAGGAGAGCAGTGCAAAGGGCGCGGCGCAGAGACCAGCAAGCGCAAGTGAAAATGACGGGGAGGTTTTCATGGCAGGGTTGTTTTTGATGTGGACTGATCGTGATGCCGTACACACCAATGACCATGAGGTTCACGGCATGAAGATCCGCACCGCTCAATGCAGCCAACTGCAACGAACTTTGCACCCATGCGGGTTCCTTGGTCCAGCGCAGCAATCCGGGGCATCATCGGTGCCTTGCTTTTCGTGCCTTCCATTCTTGCGCATGCACAACAGCCCACGGACAGGAACCGCTTTGACTCCCTCTATGTGCGCGACTACTCGCACATCCTCACGGTACGGGCATACATCAGCACCAAGTACAACACGCTGCAGCTCACCGCCGGCAACGGGGCCAAGGACCTGTTGTTCCGCCCCAACAACAAGGTCAACTTCGGCGTGGGCGCCAGCTACCGTTCCCTCACGCTGAACATAGGCGTAGGCATCCCGGGCGTGAACAAAGACCAAGACAAGTATGGCGAAACGCGCTACCTTGACGCGCAGGCCAACGTGTACACCAAGCACTGGGCCACCAACATTTTCCTGCAGCGGTTCAAGGGCTATTACCTGGACACGTACACCAAGGAAGAACTGGGCTGGCAACAAGCCACGTTCTACCCCACGCGCCCGGACCTGGTGCAGTTCAACCTTGGCGCCAGCACGGTGCACATCTTCAACAACGACCGCTTCAGCTACCGCGCGGCCTTCAACCAGGACGCTTGGCAACGGCGCAGCCAAGGCTCATTCCTCGCGGGCGGCTACCTCACTTACTTCCACCTGCGCGCGGATTCATCCTTGGTGCCCACGCAGCTCCTTCCGCAATTCGTTGACGGGCTTCAGATCCGCCGCGGAGGCTTCCTCGATCTCGGCCCAAGTGCGGGCTACGCGTACACGCTGGTTCTGGGGGAGCACGTCTTCATCACGGCTTCCATGGTGTTCGGCGCGGGGCTGAGCTTTCAGCGCGCGGCCACGGTGGTAGCCACCGCGCGCGAAGACCTGCGCACCGTGGCCGGCCTAGGCTGGCACGGGCAATTCCGCGCTGGTGCGGGATACAACAGCGCCCGCTATTTCATCGGGTTCTCCTTCAACCAGGAGAACATCGGCTACCTGATCGATGAACGCAGCAGCTTCCACTGGGGCGTGGGCAACTTCCGGTTCAACGTGGCCAAGCGCTTCGGCGATCCCGCAGCAGTGCTGGACCGCAAACTCCGTCGGCTGTAGCCGGGTACTTATGCCTCCACGGCCTTTCGGCTGGCCTTCTTCCTGTCGTTCTCGTCCAGCAGGATCTTGCGGATGCGCAGGCTCTTGGGCGTCACCTCCAGGTATTCGTCCCCGGCGATGTACTCCATGCACTCCTCCAGGCTGAACTTCACGGCGGGCGCGATGTTGGTCTTTTCGTCGCTGCCGCTGGCGCGCATGTTGGTGAGCTTCTTTACGCGGATAATGTTCACCGCCAGCTCCTCGCCGGGCTTGGGGCTTTCGCCGATCACCTGGCCTGCGTACACTTCTTCGCCCGGATCGATGAAGAACTTGCCGCGGTCCTGCAGCTTATCGATGGCGTAGGCGATGGCGGTGCCGGTCTCCGCGCTTACGATGCAGCCCGGGCGCGGCGCGGCAATGGGGCCTTTGAACGGTTCGTAGCCCTTGAAGCGATGCGCGATGATGGCCTCGCCCTCGGTGGCGGTGAGCAGGGTGTTGCGCAAGCCGATGATGCCGCGTGCGGGAATGGCGAACTCCAGTACGGTGCGGTCGCTCTTCTGCTCGATGTTGAGGATCTCGCCCTTGCGGCGCGTCACGTTGTCGATCACACGGCTGCTGAATTGTTCGGGCACATGCACCGTGAGCTGCTCGATCGGCTCGTTCTTCACGCCGTCAATTTCCTTGTACAGCACCTGCGGCTGGCCCAACTGGAACTCGTAGCCCTCACGGCGCATGGTTTCCACCAGGATGCTGATGTGCAGGATGCCGCGGCCGAAGACCAGCAGGCGGTCCGGGCTGTCGGTCTCCTGCAGGCGCATGGCCAGGTTCTTCTCGATCTCCTTGAACAAGCGGTCGCGCACGTGGCGGCTGGTGACGAACTGGCCTTCACGCCCGAAGAAGGGCGAATTGTTGATGGTGAACAACATGCTCATGGTGGGCTCGTCCACCTTGAACTTCGGCAGGCCTTCCGGGTTCTCTGCGTCGGCCACGGTGTCGCCGATGTCGAAGCCTTCGAGGCCCATGATGGCCACGATCTCCCCGCAACCCACTTCCGTTTTCACCTTCTCCTTGCCCAGGCCCTCGAACACCATCAGCTCCTTCACTTGTCCTTTGGCAATGCCGCCTTCGTTCTTCACCAAACTGACCTGCTGGCCTGGTTTGATGGTACCGCGTGAAATACGGCCCACGGCGATCCGGCCTTGGAAGCTGCTGTAGTCAAGCGAGGTGATGCGCATTTGCAGCGTGCCCTCCACCTGCTTCGGCGCGGGGATGTGCTGCAAGATCACATCCAGCAAATAGCTCACGTCCTCGGTGGGAGTCTTCCAATCGGCGCCCATCCAACCGCCTTTACCGCTGCCGTACACCACCGGGAAATCCAACTGTTCCTCTGTGGCGCCCAAGGCGAACATCAGGTCGAACACAGCTTCATGCACCTCTTCCGGCGTACAGTTCGGCTTGTCCACCTTGTTGATCACCACCACGGGCTTCAAGCCCATTTCAATGGCCTTGCCCAGCACGAAGCGCGTTTGCGGCATCGGCCCCTCGAAGGCATCCACCAGCAGGATCACGCCGTCGGCCATGTTCAGCACGCGCTCCACTTCCCCGCCGAAATCGCTGTGGCCGGGGGTGTCGATCACATTGATCTTCACGCCCTTGTAGCGCACGCTCACGTTCTTGCTCAGGATGGTGATGCCGCGCTCGCGCTCCAGGTCGTTGTTGTCCAGCAGCAGGTCGTTCACTTCCTCGTTGCTGCGGAAGAGCTGGCATTGGTGCAGGATCTTGTCCACCAAGGTGGTCTTGCCGTGGTCAACGTGGGCGATGATGGCGATGTTCCGGAGTTCCGTCATGTGCTGGAGGTGCTGCGCTTTTGAAAAAAGCGTGCAAAGGTAAGGAAAATCACCAATTCGCTGATGATCGCAATGCTTTCGCGGGGATCTTTCATCCTGTTCCCTTTTGCACCGGCATGTGCTGGCCCTGACCTTTGCGCCATGAACCCCACGCGTTTTTGTGCCGGGCTGCTGCTCCCGCTCCTGATCTGGTCCTGTGCAAGCAAGGGCAGCAAACCGGCCCCGGCCGCTGAACGCAACTGGGAAGGTGAAGTGCGCATCCAACATGGGGACACGGCCTTCGTGCCCTGCGGCTCCACCATGAACTACCGGCTCACCGGCCCGGGAACGGACAGCATTGCGCACAAGTATGCCTTCCTGCTGACGCAACCTGGCCAATGGATCAAAACCTGGTGTACCGGGCATGCAACGGCGGCAACCAGCGGCCCATACGACAGTTTGCTGGTCTGCGCTGCCTACATGCACATGGATGCCACGGTCCATTGCCCGCCAACCCCGGTGGACAGCCTTTCCGGCACATACACCGCAAAGGCGGCAATTGCAGGCGGCCAGCACTCCGAAACGCTCATTTTTCTGCCGGATGGCGGGGCCACCATCATCTCAACAGCTCCAGGCCTGTACGCCGAAGTGGACGGATCCTGGGGCCTGAACGCCAACGGCACACCCATCTTCCAAGAAGCACGCAACCGCTACACCTTTGAATACCGCGCCGACCATGGGCGGCTGGAGCGGGCCATGCCAGGGCGCAACGACCAAGTGGTGTATGTAAGGACCGGTGCAGCGGACAGGTTGACCGGAGCCTTCGGGCGAACGGCGCAATGGCTCGCTGCGGAAGCTACTGCTGCAGGGTATCCGGTGCAGGCCGACCGCCTGCGGCCCACCACCAGTCTGGACAGCATTTTTCCGGACGCGACTGCGCGCAATGCGCTGCGCGCTTCCGCCAAGGACAGCCTTGGCCTGGATGAAAAGCAGCTGGTCAACGTTTGGGACGCGGCCTCCACCGTGCAGGACGTGACCCTGCTGATGCGGAGCAGGATCCAAGCCGCGCATTAGCTATCTTCGCGGCCCCTGCGAAAGCAGGTACCGGCCCCGTAGTTCAATTGGATAGAATGACAGATTCCGGTTCTGTTGGTTGGAGGTTCGAATCCTCCCGGGGTCACTGAGGGAAGGGAGGTCGGAAGGCCTCCTTTTTCTTTTACCACGGATGGACACTGATGAACACGGATGCTGCGTGGCGAGACCCTTGGGGAGTAGTTCGCAGTTCGTGGGGCACAGGGCAAACGGACTCGTGGCGGGTGGCGTGGATCGGCTGATCCGTGCATGCACTACGCCTGACAACCGAAAACGGACAACTGGACTTCCTCCCAAATTGGATCAAGGTCAATAGAAGCATCCCGCAGTTTGAAAGCGCGACCTTCGCCCCATGCGCGTCGACAAATTCCCCCGATCCCGGCGCTCGGCTTTAGAAGTAATTCCAATAATCTGCCGAGTGCCCGGCCCTTGATCCGCCTCCGGCGGGTTCCAGCAACTTGAAGCATGTATCTGAATGATGTATGCACAGGCAAGTGGAATTCGGCCAGAGACCGCCGAAGAAAAGGCACTCGGCACAGCTGAGCGCCGTGAGGCGGGGGTGGGGAATAGTTCGTAGGGCATAGGGCGCACGGACTTGTGGTGAGTGATCCGGATACGCATGGCCGTGAATGCACTACGCCTGACAACCAACAACTGACAACCGGATGCCCCCGCAGATGGAACCGGGTTTGCAATGCAGGCCCCAACTTCGCCCCATGCGCTTGGACAAATTCCTCTGGTGCGTGCGCTTGTGCAAGACCCGCAGCGTGGCCGTGGACGCCTGCAAGCGCGGCCATGTGCAACTGAATGAACACGTAGCCAAGGCCAGCGCCGAAGTGAAGGAGGGCGACCGCATCGCTGTGCGCCAAGCGCCGATCTGGCGGCGGTTTGAAGTGGTGCAGATCCCCGCATCCCGCGTGGGAGCCAAGCTAGTCCCGGAACTGATCAAGGACGTTACGCCTTGGGAGGATCTGGAGAAGCAGGAGATCGCCCGCAAGGTTCAGGCCACCAGCCGCGAACCCGGCGCGGGCAGGCCCACCAAGCGTGAGCGCAGGGAGATGGACAGGTTTCGGGGAGAGTAGGTGGAAAAGGAGCAATTCGCCAATGGGCCAATTCGCCAAAAACCTGTTGATGTGGTGCACCCAAGACACCTCGCCTATTGCAACATTGGCTCTTTGATTAATTGGCGAATTGAGGCTTTGGCGAATTGGCACTTTGAACAATTGGCAAATTGACCCTTTACATTCACCCCATGAAGCTCCTCATCCGCATCCTCCTTTCCACCATCGCCGTGCTCGTGGCGGACCTGCTGCTTTCCGGCGTGCATGCACCCGACTTCAAAACGGGCCTGCTGGTGGCCATCGTGCTGGGCGTGCTCAACGCCGTGCTGCGGCCCATTTTGTTGCTGCTCACCTTGCCGGTCACCGTGCTTACCCTCGGCCTGTTCGTGTTGGTGATCAATGCGGCCATGGTGCTGCTGGCGGCCAAGATCGTGCCCGGCTTCACTGTGAACGGCTTCTGGTGGGCCTTGGCCTTCAGCGTGGTGATGTGGGTAGTGCAGAGCGTGCTGCTGGCGTTGGATGGTGGCGAACAACGCCAAGAGTGAGGAAGGGAGGAAGGGAGGAGGTGAAGAGGTGAAGAGGTGAACCGCACTCTCATCACTTCTTCACTTCATTTCCTCGTCACGGCATTTGCCTGATTCAACCTACCTCCCATCCAACATTCGCCCGATCCCGCCCAGAATGCTGCCCTCCCCTTGGCTCTTGCCGCCGTGCGCGGGAGCTGAAGCGATGATGTTGTCCGCCAGTCGGCTGAAGGGCAGCGATTGGATCCAAACGTGCCCCGGACCGCGCAGCGTGGCGAAGAACAGGCCCTCGCCCCCGAACAAGGTGTTGCGGATTCCGCCCACGAACTGGATGTCGTAGTCCACGCCGCCCGTCATGCCCATGAGGCAGCCGGTGTCCACGCGCAGCACCTCGCCGGGCTGCAGGTCGCGCTGCACCAGCGTACCGCCGGCGTTCACGTACACCATGCCATCGCCTTCCAAGCTTTGCATGATGAAGCCTTCACCGCCGAAGAGGCCCGTGCCGATCTTCTTGTTGAACGCGATGCCGATGTTCACACCTTTGGCCGCGCACAGAAAGGAGTTCTTCTGCACGATGAGCCTGCCGTTGTATTCCCGCAGGTCCAGCGCCAGGATCTTCCCCGGCATGTTGGAGGCGAACCACGCCGTGCGCCGTCCCGTGGTACGGTTGGTGTAGGTGGTCATGAACAGGCTTTCGCCGGTGAGCACCCGCTTGCCCGCGCTGAGCATCTTGTCCATGAAGCCCTGCGTTTGTCCGCGCCCATCACCGAAGATGGTCTCCATCACGATGCCATCGTCCAGCATCATCATGGTGCCGGCCTCGGCCACTACGGTTTCCTGCGGGTCCAAGGTGATCTCGACGCATTGGATGTCGTCGCCGACAATGCGGTGGTCCAGTTCGTGTGCGGTGCGGGTCATGTCGGTTCGCTTGTTTGGTCCCAGCAAAGTTGACTGCTTGGATCGGAATGGCATCCGCTCCCTCGGCCTTTCATCCGTGATCGGGACCGGATGGCGCATCGTTCTGCAAATGTCGTCCGCTCCTACCCGCAAGTATGCTTCATCGCCCTCAACGACCTGTCCCGGGTCTATTCCACCAGTAGGCCGATTCATCCAGCACGCCTGACCGGCTACCGACGTTACGACCGAAGCTACTGCTTCTCCCCGTACCCGTGGTGTACGTACACATCCCCGCTGGTCTGGTACACTAAGTGCGTGCCGCTGAAGGTGCCGTTGCCGCTCATGTTGTACGGTCCGCTCACGTTCTGCGAGGGGAAGGAGAAAAAGTTGTTGGACAAGATGGCGTAATAGCCCGTTCCATCATTCCACAGGTTGTTGAAATAGAGGGTATCTGACACCGTGCCCCCCGTGGAAATGCTGAGTACATAGGTTACCGGCTGGTTCATGTATAGTTGGCCATCCAACCACAGCGAATCCGTGACCAACCAGTTGCCGGTGTAGGCCGCACGGGGATCGGTGGGCGTTGTGGTTTGGCCTCCGGAAGGAGTGGACGGTTCATCGTCGTCCTTCTTGCAGGCGGTGAAGGCGACGGCCAGCCCGAGGGAGGCGAGTAGCATGGTGTGGGTGAAAGAGGTTTTCATAGTCTTGGGAGTGCTGGATTTTTGAGGTTTGGATCGGGGTGGCCTGACTGTTGAGCAGGGTTCGTAGGCGCTTTGGGCTTTGTGCCCACATAGGTGTAGACTATCCAAATGGCAAGGTCCTCCCATTGAATGTCGTAAACGTACTCTTGGGAGCCAGGCGTACTGTCTGGTACAAGTCGATAAGTGGATGTAATTGTATCGAGCAGAAAAGAGTTTGCACCACCGTTATAGATGACGTAAGTATCTGGAGGATTCGCGGGATTACAATATAATTCTACCGCGAGACTATCGACCGTAAGCCAGGCTCTATGCCTGATGAGGCTCCTGAAAGGTTTATCACGATACGGGAAATTTTTGGACCCCAGGTCTGTGCTCCATGTATTGGAATATGGTGAGGGCCCAGGCATAACCAAGCTGTCAAAATGCGCTTCGAGGCATTTGAACAAGGACTCAAATGCCGCATGGTCCAGATTTAATCTGGTCCGCAGTTCGGGGTACAACGTATCCAGCACCGCATCCCTGTGGTATAACATTGCCACGGCTTTGTCCGGCAGTTGCGACCACCCGGAGCCTTCTGAACCATCGTAAACACTATCTACCATTTGATACGCGACGACCATGTTGAGGCCATTCATCGGCGAGGGTCTGTAAAAAATAGGCAACCAGACCTTATTCAACCGGGCTACATCCAGGCCATCATCAATCATCAGACCTCCCGTGAGACCTAATCGATTCCAATCCAGCTCGTACCGCCCTGCGACCACAGCTCCTTGGAGGGCTTCTTCCAATAGATGCGGATTTCCCCATCTTGGTATGCTGTTCTTATAATCCGGCATGTAATAAATAGGCCCCCACCTATAACCTGGCCGTCGAATATGCGAACCGAGGGCTTGTTCAGATTGTTTTATCTCCACGCTATCGGCCGCGAGAGATGGCATCGTCAGTACTTTACCCAAGACGCGCTGGTTGCAATTCAAGGCGGGCATGCGCCCAGTATCTTCTTTGGATGTGCAACCTGATAGGGATGCAATTAAACATATGAATACCAGTAACACTGTTAAACTCATGGCGTGAGGCGGAGTTCAATCCTGAGCTTAGCCTCCTTGATGCGATCATTCTTCCATTGCCCAAGTAGTTCCGATTTTTCTTTACCATCAATAATTATTGATTTAATCTTATTATTCCTTTGATCCGCTTTTGGGTGGGCAAAATCAAATACGTCAAGCCCATGCACATTCAGCGGAATGGTGCGCGACCGGTCATTGGCATAGCGTATTTGCCCCTCGCTGGTGGGGTACATGAGGGTAAAGTACAGGTCCTTAAGGAGGTCAATACCTACTCTGGGGTTACCGCTCGCAGGGAATAGCGAATCGAAGCTTGTATCGGGGGCAGGGCCTTGGTCTTGGTCGTACGGAACATTGGCATCCCCCATGTCCACTAGTCTGAAGCCAAGGAATGGTTCATTTCCGGCCGTACCTTCTTTCGGATCAACTGCGAGGAACACACCCCCAATTTCCGCCACGTCCTTCCCTTGAAAAAGTATGGGGTCTCCGGTACTCAATGTGGAGCGCTTTGCGATCGTATCAAAGGCCCGTACTGGGTAGTTGTTCAGCATGCCCCCGTCCACGTACAATCCTTTGTAAGCCGCGTTCTGTGCCGTATCCCCTTGCCGTACACCACCTCCGATGTACGTGGGCTTGAAGGCGAACGGAATGCTCATGCTCAGTACCACGGCTTCCACAACAGGGAAATCGGGGGTATGCCACACGGAGAAGTATTTGGGGGCACGCTGTGAAATGTTCACGCCGGTTACCACAAGGTCCACGCCTGTGATGTTGTAAAATTCCCTGAAGCTGAGATCCGGATTGAGCGGTACGGTTCCTTTATACACGGTGAAGTGTGCCGCAACCAATCGGCTCATGATCAGGTCGTCAAAGAACTTGCGTGCCGCATAGCCTGAAAACAGGCCTCTGCCCATCAGCAGACTCTGCAAGTAAGTGGCTGCATTGTCATGTGTGATGAATAGCTGGGTACTTACCCGGGAGTCCGTCATGGTAGGCGCGCCGCCACCAAATGCGCCCCTCAACTTCATGCTTTTCATATCGCCTATAAGCAATAGGCGCTTCACGATGCTTGGCCACTTCCGGTAGTTGGTCCTGGACGGAAAAATGAGCCTTTCAAGTATGTCGATCGTTAACGTTCTTCCCCATTTTTTCAGTACCGGCAACAGCTCTTCGTGGTTGCGCCAATCATAGTCCGAGCGTTGTTTGCCTGTTTCATCCGGCCTGAAGACCCGGTTTGCAGTTTCATTCGGGGCATCGAAAAAATTCTCGGCTGCACTCCACTTTTCAAATGAGCCTTTCGGGTCACCGGGATCAAAAATGACATCGTGCAATTCCGCTAAGGCCTCATCGATCTCGTAGTAATCCATTCCGATGGCAAGCATGAAAGCCGTGATCGCGCCTGCTGAAGCACCGCATACACCGCGAAATGGGCGACTTTCAATTGGGCCTTCGCTATTTATCGGGAACAGGCGCCTCGGGAATTGCACATGTCGCGATCCTGACAATCTTGGTTGGTGGCCAAGCATTCCTTCCAGTGCATCAATTGCGCCGAGGTACACCAGGCCCAAGCCGCCGCCGCCCTCAAACACAAGGTACTTCACCCCGTCACCGGACAAACTGATCCTTTCCATGGAGAGGAAGCTTACAACGGCAGATCCGCACTGTAATCCGGCAAATCACCCGGCGAACCCGGATGCTCCAAGTACACCAAGTTCGTCGGCACCTTGCTCAGCCAAGGCTCACCCTCGATCACGCCGCCCTGGAAGTTGCCGTCTGCCTCCTGGACCTCGTCGATGATGCTCACGTAGAGCGGGTCGTTGGGAGCGGGCACGTCCTCGCCGTTCCAGATCTCACCGCCGGTGTTCAGGTAATGCAGGATGGCTTTTTCATAGCCAGGGCGCACGGGCACGAGTACACGCGCTGCACCAGCCTGCAGGAAGTTCATGAAGAGCGGGTCGCTCTCGTCGCGCTTCAGGATGTTCACCCACTCCTTTTTCCGTGCCCAGTAGTAGGGGTAGAACCAGTAGGTCATCTGCTCCCACTCAAAGCCCTGCTCGAAGAACTGGATGTACTTGCCTTCGGCAGCGGCCTCGCTGAAGGAGAACTCCGGGTAGCCATATGGGGCCACGTTGTTGCGCAGGGCATCGAAGCTCTCAAAGCGCTGCCCGCTGATGAACTCGATGCAGTGCTTCTTCAATTCCTTGCGCTCTACCTGCCGGTTCTGGTCGGGGTTGGTACCGGCGATCATGGTGTTCACCGATTGCTGGTTCAGCCAGCGATTGTAGGCATCCACCTTTTGGTCATAAGCGGTCTTCAATGCCGCGAAGGTGTCGATCTGCCACTGCTGGTAGGTCTTGGCAGACGGGGCGCAGAACAACTCCACCGCCAAGGCGAAATGATCGCTGTGGCAGCGCATGTTGATGGGTACATCTCCCGCAGTTGCCGGGATGTCCATGATGTCCAACACCTCGGAATGGTAACGGGTAACAGGGGCGGAGGTCCCCACGCACACGGTGATGTAGTAATCGCTGCCTCCGCTCAGCAGGATGGAAACACGCGCACTTGCCGCCGTGTAGCCGTCCGGCACAGTGAGCTGGGTGACCCAAGTGGTCCAGGTCACATCCCCGCTCCCCACATAATCATGCCCCTTGGTTGCCTGCACCGATACCAGGCCTTGCGGGGGCGGTTTCACGCCCGTTGCGCCGTACAAGGCCGCATAGCCATCGTAGGTTCCGGGGGTAATCTGTTCAAAGGAGGTAATGTCGAAGGGCGGTGGCACCTCCATGACCTCATCACCCTGGGCCTTGGCCAATTTGCTGAAGAGGAAGAATGCAGCCGGTTCAGGGACGATGAACTCGAACATCATCCGCTTGCCGTAGTTCACCACCTTGTTGTAGTACACCTTGTCTATCCAGCGGTACACGCCCGCAATGTTCTCCGTGCCGCCTGCACCTGTGGAGGTATTGTCAAAACTGTGTTCCGTGGTGTCCTCGTTCTCCACGATGGTGGTTACCGATCTCCTGGTCCGTGTATGCTCCACCACGCGCTGCATGGCGCGGTCCATGACATCCTTGGCGTAAGTGGTGGCCAGGGAGTTGGCCTGCATCTGGCTGGTGCTGCTGCTGGTGCCCGCACTGAGCGAGCCCGAACCCATGGGGCCGTAGGAGATGGAAGCGGAAACCCCGATCTGGCTGGCCTGGTCCTGTTGCACCACGTTGCTGGCCTCCTGCTGCAATTCGAACCGCTCGGTGGTCTGGGTGTCGTGCTCATTCTCCTTGGTGGTCTCCTGTTCCTCCTCCAAGGTGCTCTCCTGGTGGTACAGGTCGCGGAACGTGCGTGTGCGCTTTTCGCCGCGCAAGATGTTCTCCACATGGGCCACCTCGCCCTGTTCATACTTATAGAGCTGGGTTTGCACAACCTTCAGGTCGGCCATGCCGATGGGCCGGATGTGACCAGCGCCACCGGGCCATTGCACGAAGGTGAAGGGCTTGCACGGCGGCTCCAAGGTGGCGTTGACACACTCGTTGCCCATGCTGATGAGCGAACTGCCCACACGGGCTACCGTGGTCCTTGACTTCTGTTCGTTGATCAGCCTGCCCAACCGCCGTATTTCGCCGCCGAACACATCCTCCACGCGGGGCATGTACACAAATTCGATCCGTATGCCGTATTTGTCCATGATGCTCCGTGTATGTTCGTCCAACGCCTCCACCCTTGAGGGGTCCAGTGCCAAGGGGTCATGCTTGATGATATTAGGCTGCCTCGAGTCGTCCGGGTCGTCCTCCTTGCGCGGCGGGTACTTTTTCTGCTTGTATTCGTACACCTGTTGGTCGTAGGCCTTTTTTACGGTTGAATAGGCAGCCTGCAGATCATTCAATGCAGCCTGGTAGCCAGCCGTAGGGTCCGTGGGCAGCGGCCTTGTCTCCGGCTCATTAGGCAAGGGAACGTCCGGCAGCGGGAACACATCACCGGGCACCAGCACCGTGGCCATGTACAAGCCGAAGATGCCTGCGCCGGTGTTCAATGCGGGATCATTCACGGCGATCCGTTCGATGATGTTGAGCAGCCGCATGATGCGCGTCAATTCCGTACGCAATGTCGCGTTCCCGCCCAAGATGCATTGCACCATCAGGTTGTCCCACACGTTGGACTTCTGCGTCCCATAGTCGCCAGCGTGGACATACGCGGCAGCGGTCATGTTCAGCACGTCCGGACCCTCAACCAAGGTTTTCAGGTCAGCTAAGACAGCATCCTTCTGCTCCGTACGCAAATAGTCATCCACCAGTTGGAATCCCGGGAACAAGGTATAAAGACCGTCCACGCTGGCGATGTAGTCAGCGGTGCCTTTGTACGTGGTTGCCGTTGCCAGCATGTTGGCGCGGGCGTTGGCCCCGGTGCGCTGCGTGGCCAGCGTTTGGTACAAGGTGCTGTTCAAGGTATAGGGCACGGTGCGCACGGCGGTGTCAGTTACCAGCGGCCTGCGCGGTGCACGGACAGTGGCGAACTTGAACAGGTTCAGCGGGGGGGGGGTAGCCATGGAATCGGGTTTGGACAGGAAGAGCGAATGTATAGCCCGATTTTTTGCTTTGCAAAATAATATGGCCGGAGTTCACAGATGCACGGCGAGCATGCTCCAAATACCAAAAATCATCTTGCCTGAGGATTGATAGATCAGCGAGATGCCCCATCAAGAAATGCAACTTGGGTTCATGATTTGCGCGTAGCAGCCTGCACATGACCTCCCCAACAAAGGCCAATGTCCCGGACGGTGGTGCCAAGCCGGAACGCCCCACCCCAAGGCGACCTACCTTAGCGGCTTCTGCAAAACGCCTATGCCAGCCATTTCCCAACGCGCCGAGAACAAAACATCCGCCCTCAGCCAGGAAACCCTCCTGAAGGCTTGGGAGCTGATGTGTACCGCCAAGGCGATGACCGACCTCTACGAGGAACACTTCAAGTTCACCAGCAAGTACGTGCATGCCACCAGCCGCGGCCACGAGGCCATCCAACTGGCGCTGGGCCTGCAACTGAAACCGCAGGACTTCGTGTCGCCCTACTACCGCGACGACAGCATCTTGTTAGGCATCGGCATGCGGCCCTACGAGCTGATGCTGCAGCTGATGGCCAAGCGCGACGATCCCTTCAGCGGCGGGCGTTCGTACTACTGCCATCCCAGCCTGCGGCGGGACGACATGCCCAAGATCCCGCACCAGAGCAGCGCCACGGGCATGCAGGCCATCCCCACCACGGGCGTGGCCTTGGGCGTGCAGTACAAAGAGAAGATGGGCATAGCGGAAGACCATGGTGCCGACAAGCCCGTGGTGGTGTGCTCCATCGGTGATGCCGCTATGACCGAGGGCGAAGTGAGCGAGGCGCTGCACATGGCCGCACTGAAGCAACTGCCCATCATCTTTCTAGTGCAGGACAACGAGTGGGACATCAGCGCCACGGCCGATGAAATCCGCGCCAACGACGCCAGCTACTACGCACGCGGTTTCAAAGGGCTGGAGGTGCGCAGCATCGACGGCACTGATTTTCCGCTGTGCTGGAGCACGCTGAACGAGGTGATCGCCACCGTGCGCAAGGAACGCCGCCCCTTTCTGGTGCATGCCAAGGTGCCCCTGCTGAACCACCACACCAGCGGCGTGCGCATGAATTTCTACCGCAGCGAGGAGAACCTCGCCGAACACCGCAAACGCGATCCGCAGCCGCGCTTCTT
>JAFDZY010000231.1 GCA_018266685.1 Bacteroidota bacterium | reverse complement strand
CGTGTGGAATACGGGCAGGACGGGTTCAGCATGGAAGTTGCCAACGGCCATGGGGCGGGTTGTGCCACGTTCACGTTGTGCGGGCTGGGCCGCAGCGGTGCGCAGCTGCCGGAGGCGGGGCCCGCAGTTTTCACGCTGCAAGGAAACAAACTGGAGGTGGACCATGGCGCTTTTTCGATGCATTACCTGAACAGCGCGGAAGGCATGCGCCACGATCTGGAGGTCCGCAGGAAAGTTGCGGGGCGTGGCCCGCTGGAGGCGAGGTTCCGGCTTTCCGGCGGCCTCGTTGCCATGCAGCCTACGGCGGCCGAGGTGGTTTTCCACCGGTTCGATGCGCGGACCAACGCCATGAAGCCGGTGATCCGCTACAACGGGCTGAAAGCATGGGATGCATGCGGCCATGCGCTGCAGGCTTCCATGCGGTTGGAAGCGGATGGGCTGGTGCTTGCGGTGCTGGATGAACATGCATCTTATCCCATCACCATCGATCCACTGTCCTCCACGGCTGATCTGGAGGTTCCGGGCACGCAAGCAGGGGAGAGCTTTGGCTACAGTGTGGCCACTGCGGGCGATGTGAACGGCGATGGCTACAGCGATGTGCTCGTAGGCTCTCCCAATTGGAACACGCCTTTTGCCAACGCGGGCAAGGTGCAGTTGTTCCTTGGCTCGGCCGGAGGCATTGCTTCCACGCCTGCCTGGAGCTACCAGGGAACGGCGGGCAATGCACGCGTGGGGGCCAGCGTGAGCAGCGCGGGTGATGTGAACGGTGACGGATACAGCGACGCGGTGGTTGGAGCCCCCGGCCTTGCCGGTAGCGGCCGTGCGTTGGTTTTTCTTGGTTCTGCCGCCGGCCTGGCCGCCGGGCCGTCCTATACGCTGCTCGGCAACAGCCAAGCGGGCTGCGACTTTGGCTGGTCCGTTGCCATGGCCGGTGATGTGAACGGCGACGGCTACAGCGACGTGCTGGTGGGCGCGCCCAAGTACAACACTTCAGGCACTGCACAGGGCAAAGCCTACTGCTACCATGGGGCTGCCGGGTCCCTGAACTTGGGATGGTCTTATGCGGGCACCGTGGCGAACGCCCAATTGGGCTATTGCGTGGCCGGTGCGGGTGACCTCAACGGTGACGGCTACAGCGATGCCGCCATCGGCGCACCGTACCAGCCCAAGGTCCCCACCTCCAACAATGGCGCAGTGCACCTCTTTCGCGGCAATTCCGGCACCGGTTTGGGCGCTGCCGCCAGCAGCGTGCAGCAAGGCGCGGGCTCCGCCAACTTCGGGTTCAGCGTTTCCAGTGCCGGCGACATGAACGGCGACGGCTATGCCGACCTGGTGGTGGGCGCGCCGGGCACTGGCAGCGGAAATGGGGCAGTGCATGTCTTTACCGGTGGCGCGGTTCCCGCCTTGGTGAACACACCGGCGGTGGTCCTTGGCGGCGCGTCCGCCGAACAGTTGGGCTACGCCGTGGCCTTGGCGGGCGATGCCAATGGCGACGGTTATGCGGACATCCTGGCGGGGAGCCCGAACACCGGCAGCAACAGGGGCAAGGTGCAAGTGTACCGTGGCGACGCGACCATTGCGTTGGATGCCGCCCACCGGTTGATCACCATCAACGGAACAATGGCAACAACCGGCCGCTTTGGCGCTGCGGTTGCTCCGGCGGGCGATGTGAACGGCGACGGCATAAGCGACCTGTTGCTGGCTGCGCCGGACCAGGACGGCTGGGGCGTTGTAAAAGTCTTCCATGGTGCACCTGACCTGCCTGCGGCAACGGCAACTTGGGGCGTGCAGGGAACGGCCAATTACCAGCACATGGGCGAATGCGTGGCCAGCGCCGGCGATGTGAACGCGGATGGCTACAGCGACCTATTGGTGGGCATGCCTGGCAGCAGCACGGACAAAGGCATGGTGATGCTGTACCTCGGCTCCGCCACCGGCCTGCCCGCAACTCCGTCGTGGACCAAGCAGGGAGAAAACATCAATGACGGGTTCGGGCGTTGCGTGGCCAGCGCCGGTGATGTGAACGGCGATGGCTACAGCGATGTGCTGGTGGGCGCGCCGGGATGGCCATTCGGCGTCACCAACCAGTGGCAGGGCAAGGCCTATTTGTTCCTGGGCTCAGCCGGCGGATTGTCCGCATCAGCGGCATGGACCAAAACGGGGCCGCAGACGGAAAGCCGATTTGGGTACAGCCTCTCCAGCGCTGGCGACGTGAACGGTGACGGATACAGTGATGTGATCATCGGGGCCTACACGCAGGTGAATGCCCCCGGCACCGGTGAAGGAGGGGCGTACGTATTCCATGGCTCCGGCGCTGGCCTGCCGGCAACGGCCAGTTGGAGCGTGGTGAGCCAACAGCATTCACCGAGCAATACCAGTGCATTCGGGACAAGCGTATCACTGGCGGGCGATGTGAACGGCGATGGCTACGATGACGTGATCATAGGCGACAACTATTACGAACATGCCGCAGATGGCGGGGCCAACAGGGGCGGCGCGTTTGTGTTTCACGGCTCGGCCGCCGGGCTTTCGGCCACCCCGGATTGGGCGGCATACGGTGCCAACTACGGCGACGAATTCGGCAACTGCGTGAGCTTTGCGGGCGACGTGAACGGCGATGGCTACAGCGATGTGGTGATCGGCGCCTACCACATCGGCGGAACATATTTGGGCGGCGCATATCTATACCAAGGCGCTGCCTTCACGGGGCTGCAAGCAAGCCCTGCGTGGGCCGTGGGAGGTGTATTGGACGGGGATATGATGGGCAACTCCGTGGCTGCCGCAGGTGATGTGAACGGGGACGGCTACGGCGACGTGGTGGTTGGCACCTACATGAAGGATTGGCTCTACGTGAACGGGGGCGGTGTGGAGGTGTACCTGGGCTCCGCCGCAGGATTGCCGGGCACGGCGGATTGGTCCGTGTTGGGAAGCAGCCTGAACAAT
>JAFDZY010000230.1 GCA_018266685.1 Bacteroidota bacterium | reverse complement strand
TGGTTTGAGCAAGGAGACGAATGTGAAAAATTGGATGCCGCCAAAAACCAGGAAGCCTCCTGATTTCTCAGGAGGCTTAGCTGGTAGGGCCAACGGGGTTCGAACCCGTGTTACCGCCGTGAAAGAAAAATAACAGAGTCAATCTTGAGCTAGGATGAACTCATATAGATTCAATTAATCAATAACTTAGTGCATTGCTGTCTAGATGGGCTCAGCTTAGTCTCTACCTGTCTGATAGAGACGAGATAGAGACGGCGGAGGGCACGATGGCCAGGGCAAAACGGGACGCGAAGCTGGACACCCGGAATGCACGGCGCGGCCTTCGACACCGGAAAGGTCCCTATTGGACCTTGTTGGAGAAAGGGCGAGGATTGGGTTTCTACCGCCCCGGAGATGGGAGCGCAGGAAGCTGGATCGCCCGCCTGCACGACTCTGAGGCAGGCAAGCACCGGACTCGTCGCCTGGGAACCGCAGATGACCTCGCGGAGGCGGACGGCGTAGAGGTTCTGAGCTTCGCCCAAGCTCAAGCGAAAGCGCGGGAATGGTTCGACCGAGCCCGCCTCGACAACGGCGAAGAATTACCGGGGCGTGGGCCGTTCACCGTGGCGGACGCCTGGGCACTCTACCGTGAGGATTGTGTCCGCCGAGGCGTGAAAGCCCTAGGCCGCCTCGACTGCGGGGCCAAGCTCTATATCCTTCCGGCGTTGGGAGAAGCAGAGGTAGAGAAGCTGACCCAGACGCGCATTGAGAAGTGGCATGCGGCGTTGGCAGAGGCCGCTCCGCGCAGGAGAGCGAAGAAGTTCGCCGACAAGGTGGCGGAGGGGCCTAAGCCGAGGACGGACGAAGAGAAGCGCAAGCGCCGCAGTTCCGCGAACCGCATTCTCACCATTTTGAAAACGGCTCTGAACCTCGCCAAGAAGAAGCGCAAAGTGACTTGCACGGCGGACACCTGGAGAGAGGTGGGGCCACACGGCAATGCCGATGCTGCACGGGTCCGCTTTCTCAATTTGGAGGAACAGGTTCGCCTTGTGAACGCCTGCGGGCCTGACTTCCGACGAATCGTGCAGGCGGGTCTTTTTACCGGGGCGAGGTTTGGCGAGCTGGTCCGGTTGAAGGTGGAAGACTTCGACCCGAAGAATGAAAGCGTTTTCATCGCCCCGGGGAAGAGCGGCAAGGGCCGCCATGTGGCGCTGACAGAAGAAGCCTCGGCATTTTTCAAGGAAACGGTGGCAGGGCTAGAAGGGGGGACCTTGCTCTTCACCCATGAAGCCTTCGAAGGCATGCGTCGGATCGTGCCAAAAACGAATGAGCCCGTCCCCAAGGTCCATCGAGCATGGAAGAAATCAGAACAGCAGAGGCCGATGGCCACGGCTTGTAAAGTCGCTAAGATCGCGCCCTTGGGCTTTCATCAGCTCCGGCATTCCTATGCATCTGCTCTGGTAAACGCAGGCGTCCCGTTGGCCTTCATTGCCCAGCAGCTAGGCCATTCCGACACGCGCATGGTTGAGAAACATTACGGCCACCTTGCTCCGTCTGCGCTCAAGGACGCCATCCGCAAGCTGGCACCTACACTCGGCATCCATCAGCCTGGAAATATCGGGAACCTGAAGATCCATGGGGCCTAGCCGGGGCCCCTTGGAGTGATTCAAAATGCAATCCCGCCACTTGGGCGCTTGGCGGGGGATGGACTCACCCGGACATTACGAGTTGTCCTCATTCTCCTGTGAACGGCTGGAACCTGCCGAACCCACAGGAGGAATATATGAAGCGCATCAACCCATCCCAAAGCGCCGAGCGGCTCTCGGTAAGCGTTGAAGAAGCCGCCAGGATGCTTGGCGTTTGTCGAGGCCTGGTCTTCCGGCTTCTTCGCGAAGGTCAACTCAAAAGCGTTCGCATTGGGAAGCGCCGGTTGATCCCAGCGGAGGAGCTGAAGGCCTTCCTACAGCGTGAGTGCGCGGTGCAGGGGGTGAAGTAATGACGACCCCACCATTCTTGATTACTGCGGAGCAAAATACGGAATCACACTTCAGGCTCGCGATTCGACTTCGCGGTCTAGGCCTCCATCACCTCGCCACCCTGATTGAGGACTGCGGCAAGCGCTTCTACCGGAGCGACCGGGACGGGAAGGTCCTCCCCCGGTGGTGCCGCTCCAAGGCCTGTCCGATCTGCGCGACTCGTCTGGGGAAGAAGGCTTTCGCGAAGCACCGGGATCGCCTTGCTCCCGTGATGGACCAAGGAGGCGAGGCATACTTCCTCACGCTCACCACACCCATCGGCCACCTCGACGAGGAGGCGCACGCCCGCAAGATCCACCGGGATCTCCGTGGATTCACCTCCGACACCAGGTGGAAGGGGAAAGGTCGATCTACAGCCCTCATCACCGCGTTGGAATTCGGCACAGAGAGCGGGCACGCACACGGTCATCATCTTGTCGTCGCGAAGACGCCGCACGACGCGGGTGCCGTCGTGGAGTGCCTTTTGAGCCGCTGGCTTCGTCGCCACCCAAAGGCATCCTTGATCGCCCAGGACACCATCGGCCCGCTGAAGACCACCGGCGAGATGGAACACTGGTTGTCCTACATCACCAAGGGCAGCCGGATTGATCCCGATTGGACCGATGACGCCATTCTGGCCGCCGTGGCGCTAATGACGAATGGTCATCAGCCCATCACGGCCTGCGGTCTCGCACGGAAAGCCAGGCGTCCCAAGCCCCTGGAGTAGGGTTTTCCACTGGCACAGTCGGCACCCATGGAGGGCAACACGATGAAAGTCCAGGCCAGCCCCCGCCTCGCCGAGGCCCGTATCCGCCAGGCCGAAGCCTTGCTGATGCGGGCCTCCGGCCACAGCTTTGAATCCGTCGCCCAGGAACTCGGATACGGGAGCCGGGCCTCCGCCTACAAGGCCGTGAAGCGTGGCATGGACGCCACCCGCGATCGCGCTGCTGTCGCGTACCGGGTCCTGCTCTACCTGCGCTTCGAGGGCCAGCTCGATACCCTCGACACCCTTCTTGAAGCCGGGCGCTACGGCGAGGTTCTTCGGATTCTCGAAGACCGCATTGCCAAGGCGGAGCAGGGCTTCTGGGAGGCGAAGCGGTGGGGATGGGGCACGACGATGTACCTGTAGGTCCCGAGAGCAGCGGTGGCCCTCAGGTGATCCAATCAGTCGCCGCTGTAGAGGCGAGGGGCGTAGGCGAGGCCTTCGATGTAGTTCGAGCATTCGGCCAAAAGGCGCTGTGCGTCCGGGCGGTCGCGATACTCGATGCGCGTCTCCATGGCGATGATGTTGGGAAGAGAATTGTAGGGGCAGTATGGGCTGTCGAGGCCCGCATGGGAAAAGGCCGGGAGGATCGTTGCCTGGGCGCTTGTGAAGTTCCAATCCGCCCCGATCTGTTGTTGAGTCGACAAGAATCGGGAAATAGCGCAGTAGAGTTTTGGGTTTTTCATGTATTCGAGATGGGTTCGCCACCCGTCTTTGGAAGAAAAGTCGATGGGGGGTCGCCCGACAGCCTTGGCCTGGATGATCTTCATGGCCTCCTCGGTCCGGGCGAGTCGCTGGGGGTCGAGGGCGAGGCCAGATGGCCTCGCCGCGTTCAGGTACTTGGTGAAGACGGCGGGATCATCAGTGCCTGCCACGACCGCGCTGGCCTCACCCCATGCGTCCTGAAGGATCTGTAGGCTGCCTGCATCCATCTTCCAGTCGGTTCTGGCGACCTGGGCGAACATCCCAATGCAGTCCCGGATATTCTCCTCCCGGGACTTATTGGCATTGTAGGAAATGGCCTCGCCATCCAAGTACTCGATAACCGAACCGTCGATGTCCCAATTTGGATGGGTGGTCCCCAGCCCTATGTACATCACCAGGGCGACCTTGTAGAGCTTGGGGTTCTCGGCATAGCTGATTTGACGGACCTTCCCGATCTCGCTGACGAAGGTGATCGTCGGCGTCCCGGAGGAGGCCGCCCGGATCGATGCCATGTCTGTGGGGGCGCTGTCTGTTTGGGACCCGACTTTCGATGTCGAGTTCGAGTGGCAGGCCACCATCAGAAACATCAGGGCCGGGATGCTCACACGGGCTGCTGAAGGCATGTTCACTCACTTTCTGTAGAAGGTCGTTGACCCTAGACGGACGCGTAGAGACTCTCGTCGTTCTTTAGCCGGTCGGCGACAGTCCAGAGCGCACCGCTGTCGAAAGCCTCTAGAACCACACTGGAGTTCCCGTCGCACCACTTCTCGCCCCGCATGAGCGTGTGGAGGTAGAGCCGAAGCTGGGACAGACCCCACTTTCCGACTGTGCCCTCTACATCACGGTTGACCTGCGGAAGAAAATCATCGTGCGGCAAGTCGTCGCAGACCCACCCGCAGGCGTAGAGGGCCTTGATTAAGAGCTGATATTCGTACTCGTCGAAGAGGCGCTCGCCGATGGCGTCCCATTGGTAGGGGCCTTCTTCATTGCCGGTGACCATGCCCAAGGCCTCACCAGCTTCTTCAATTACCCGAGCTGTCAATTCAGCCTGAGCTTTCCAGATGGGTGTGTTCTTAGAAGGCTGTCGGCATTGAATCAATTCGTTCGAGTCGGCCATGTTCTCGCTCCTGGTGGTGAGCCTAGAGGGAAGGCAAGGCAATCGAAAAGAGGGAAAATTCGTGTCGAAGGTGTCGACAGGCCTGTCGACCACTCTGTCGACGAGACGCAAAGGGCACGCAAGAGGACTCGTCTGACTCGGGGAGTCGGATGCCTATTCGAGCAGCAGTGGGGTCTCCCCCGGCGTAGATTTGTGGCGCTTTGCTTGTTTGAAGGTGGCCGTCCCCATGGTCATGTCGGGGAACTCCGGGCGCTTCGTCCCATTTAGCAGGTCTTCGATGGTGAGAATTTGGATCTTGGGATATTTCTTCCCGTTCCCGCCGGAGTAGAACCCCGCCTTGGTGGCCTCTTCGAGCATTTTGGGCGTTGGATCGTTCAGAGTGACGAAGATCCCCATGGAGGCCTTCTCACGGTCCACATCGCCCTTGAGGACCGCGATCTGTTCCCGTGTCACCTTGCCACTCTTCACACTCACGATGATGGTCTGGATGCCTTCCTTGCCATTCACTATGTCGCCGAAGTGGATCTTGCCGTCGATGCCGCCATCCGCACCCTTCTTCTTGTTCCCATGGGGCTGGGCGCCGACAAGTGCGCAGGCCCACCACTGGAACTGGTAGCGTCCATCGTGCTCGCTCAGGGTGGCGAGCTTGTGGGCCCCATCCAAATCCTTGGGCGTCCCCTCAATCTTGAATTTGATGCCCGAGTATCGGTCCTTGAGGCGCTTGTCGATGAGCGTGATCGCGAGATGGGTGATGTCTATGCCAATCCACATTCGTCCCAGTTTTTGAGCGGCATCCACGGCTGTCCCACATCCGCAGAACGGATCAAGAACCACATCGCCGGGATTGGAACTGGCATTGAGGATGCGTTCGAGAAGGGCGAGAGGTTTCTGTGTGGGGTAGCCGAGGCGTTCTGCTGCTGATGCCTGGAGAGGAGGGATATCAACCCAAATATTACCGATCACTGCGCCTTTGGACTCATCCAGGTAAAGCTTCTTTGCCAGCCTCTTGTCGAAGTCTGGTGAACCATCCTTCCCAGTTGGGTAATGAATTAGCCCGTTCTCGTCCAATTCCGCCATGGTGTCAGGGCTATATCTCCAACCTTTTTCCGGCGGCTGATAGCCCTTCCAGACATACCAGCCATTCGGCTTCCCTGTTTTCTTGTTGATTGCAGCCATGCCACCTCCCTCAGGGGCATCCATTGGGCCAAGCCGATACCGTCTCCCATCCTTATCTACAAACCTGTACCGTGTTTCGATGTCTTCATCCGACTGTGAGCGGTGTTGCGGTTTGAACTTGAATGAACCTGATCGAGAATAAAACAGGATCACATCCGAAATGGCAGGCCATCGCTTTGCATCATTGTGGGTGGCGGTCCTCTGCCATGTAATTTCACTTCGGAAATTCTCCACTCCGAAGACGGCGTCCAGCACAAGTTTCAGGTAATGGCTCGCGACCGGATCGCAGTGCAGGTAGAGGCTCCCGGTGGGCTTGAGGACGCGGTGCAGTTCGACCAGGCGGCTCGTCATCATCACGAGGTAGGCCATGAGGTCATTGCGACCCAGGAGTTTGTCAAAGGCGACCATCAAGTCCGCGACATTGGCCGGGCCTTCCTTTGTCAGATCGTCCAATTCACCCTGAGCTTGCGGCCCCCAGTGCCAGGTGTCCTCAAATGCACTCACCTGAGCATGGCTTTGTTTGCCATCCGCACCTTTGAAGAACTGGCTGTACTCGCGCTTGGAGTTGAAGGGCGGGTCCAAATACACCAAGTCCACACTGGCGTCCTTGATATCGCGCTTCAGGACTTCAAGGTTGTCGCCGAAGAAGAGCTGATTCACACCGCCTCCTTGTTCGCGTCGAGGTCGGGTCTGGCATGCCACTCAGGGCCGAAGATGAAGGTCATGGCATTCATCGGTGGCATGGGTGCTCCTGAAAATACGATTTCTCCCTTATTTCATGAATGCGTCGAGCGAGGCCAGCAGGAATGCGCCGCCGGATAGACTTCGGGGATGGTGCATCGCCACCCCGTCCGTCCTGAACTCGCGGACTCGGGGCTCGGCAATGCGAAATCAGGGAATGTCCCTAATTTGTCGAATCAGGGGCGGCCTTGAAGCCCCGTGGTCGCTACAAGCCCCGCAAGGCCCCCTCGAAGCCCACTACGCTCGGCCAGCGGCTTCGGGCCCTCCGACTCCAACACGGCCTCACACAGGCTCAGGTCGCGGGTCGCCTGTTCTCGGATCAAACCACTGTCAGCGCCTGGGAGCGAGGCAAGGCCGAGCCCTCCGGCGCGGCGCTGGCGGCTCTGTGCTCGCTCTTCGAGGTGAGCCGGACGGCCCTGGAGACAGGTCGTGGCCTCGACAAGGCTTATCCCTCGGCCCAGACGAACTCGAAGGCCGCAGAGGGATTCCGGCCCGCCTTCGACCCGCTGGAGTTGGACGGCAAGGTCGGTGCGCTCGTCGACATCGCTACAGGGCGTGTCCGTCCAGCGACCCTCGCAGAGTTGAAGAAGGCCCTGGATGTGGCAGCAAAGGCGAAACTGCCGGTATGGGTCGTCAAGGCTTAGGCCTCAGTCCGTCCTGATCGATGCTGGTGCGCCTGTGTTTGGGCCCGTCTGATGGAGACGAGATAGAGACGGCTTCATTTTCGAGTGCCTGCGCTGAAGCCCAAAACAACCAAGCCCGCGCTGGGCGCGGGCTTGGTGCTGGTAGGGCCAACGGGGTTCGAACCCGTGTTACCGCCGTGAAAGGGCAGTGTCCTGACCACTAGACGATGGCCCCAGTGGATGACGCGTGCGGTGGTGGGTCCGGCGGGACTCGAACCCGCGAC
>JAFDZY010000022.1 GCA_018266685.1 Bacteroidota bacterium | reverse complement strand
TGCCACACCTGCAAGGTCCCCTTCGGGAGACCTTGAGGGAACTCATCACAACGTCATTGCGAGGCCGCTTTGGGCCGAAGCAATCTTTGATTCGCCTTCCCGGGAACTCCTGGAATGAGGAATTGCTTCGGACCTTCGAGGGTCCCATCAAGGTCTCGCGCAGCGGACCTTGACGCAGCGTGCCACACATGCAAGGTCCCCTTCGGGAGACCTTGAGGGAGCTCTCGCGCAGCGGACCTTGACGCAGCGTGCCACACCTGCAAGGTCCCCTTCGGGAGGTCTTGAGGGAACTCAAGTTCACCACAGGGTCGCGCCCAGCGTTGGGCGCATGGCATGCGTGGTTGGCGCAGGCCCTGCATCTGTAAGATGCTCCATTAAAGTCGGGGTGGACCTCATTTTCGCGCCTATGGCCTGCGGTACTGCCCCGGTTTGGACGACAAGGAGCATTGCAGGTGCTCCCGATCATTGAAAGGCTATCGGGTGAAGCGCGGGTTCCCTCCAGGGGTGAACTCGCCATACGAGTCGACGAATGGCCTGAAAATATGATTGATCGTGCAAAACCTGTTGATGGATTATAGCTGAGCAGCTAACGGAACATGCTTGACAATGTCGGATTCCTTTCAATCTTTGAAGCCTAATCCCCGAAGTTCCCAGCGGTTCAATCTCTCCTTGATCGCCCCCTGAGCAACGATCATTCACCGCCCCGTCCATTGTTTTCTGCGGCTTCGCCATGTGCAGCCGCCCTTTGCCAACAGGCGCAAGCCTTACCAACGTACCGGGCACGGACGCCCGACCGGCATCTTACAACCAACACGAACCCCATTCCCATGAACACTCGAACTTACTCCCCCTTGGGGCGAAGAACAAAAGGCTGGCTAAAGGCCGCCCTGTTCGGTGCCTCTTTTGCGCTGCTGGGTGCGGCGCACGCCCAAACGGTTACCATACCGTCGGCGAACACCAATGACGCAACCAACAGGCAGCCGTTGGGCAACTATTTTGGCTATGAACGAACCCATTTCCTGTTTACCGCAGCTGAAATAGGCATTACGGGCAACATCACGTCCATCGGCTTTTACGTGAATAGCTTGAGCAGCCCGGCAGCGAACACGCCGGTGGTGATCAAGATGAAGACCAGCACCAACACCACGGTTACGTCTTCCACCTATGCTACGGCCAGCACAGGTGCTACCACGGTGTATACGGGGAACATCACCTCCGGCATGCTGTCGGCCAATTCCTGGGTTACCATCACGCTGTCTACGGCTTTTGCCTATTCAGGCAATAGCCTGGAGGTCTTTGTGGAGACCAATGGCGGTGGTACAGGGATAGAAACTGGGTCGGCCAAGCAATTCCGCTTCGCTCAACCGATCCCTGCCGCCGTGCGTAGTCAATTCTGGACTGCGGACAATACCCCTCCGACAGGAAGCGGCACAACCAGAAGCACTCGGCCCAATACGCAGCTGGCCATTTCCCAACCCCCCTGCGCCGGCACGCCCAATGCAGGCAGCGTGACCAGCCCGGTAAGCATCTGCGGCGGTTCGGCAGCCATGCTTACCGCCACGGGCGTGAGCACGGGCGGCGGCATCACCTACCAGTGGCAGGAATCGCCCAACGGCGCAAGCGGCTGGGCCAACGTTTCCGGCGGCAGCGGTGCCACCACCACTACCTACACCACCACGGCCGTCAACGCTACGCGCTACTTCCGCATGGTGACCACCTGCGGCAACAGCGGCCTAAGCAACAACACCAACGTGGTAACCGTGAACGCGCTGAACGCCACTTATGCCACCTACACCGTGGCCGGGGTGAGCGAGGGCTTTGAGAACTGGGTGAACCTGTGCAGCAGCAAGGACGTGCCTAGCACCAACTGGAAAAACACCCCGGCCACCGGCAACAACAGCTGGCGGCGCGACGACCAAGGCGTGAGCGATGGAGGATGGACCGGCAGCAGCGGCGGCTACTCCCCCCTGTTCTCCCAAGGGGCGCACTCGGCGCGCTTCCACTCGTTCAATTCAGCCAGCGGCCTGCAAGGGGCGTTGGACTATTACGTGAACATGAGCGGCGGCACGGGAGCGGACCAGATCTCCTTCGATTTCATCAACCCCACGGGCGGGGACGTGCTGGCCGTACTGGTAAGCACGGATGGCGGCACCACGTTCACGCAACTTGGATCCAACCTCACAACCAGCTCCACCTGGGCGAACAAGACGTTCAGCTTGACCAGCACCAGTGCCACCACCGTCATTCGCCTGCGCGCCACCTCGGATTATGGTGATGATGACATTGGTGTGGACAACTTCAAGATCCTTTCGCCTTGCAGCGGAACGCCTTTGGCCGGCACCGTAACCAGCCCGGTGAACATTTGCTCAGGTTCTGCGGTAGTGCTCACTGCAACAGGCACCAGCAGCGGCCCTGGCATCAGTTACCAGTGGCAGGAATCGCCCAACGGCGTTAGCGGCTGGGCCAACGTTTCCGGCGGCAGCGGTGCCACCACCACTACCTACACCACCACGGCCATCAACGCCACGCGCTACTTCCGCATGGTGACCACCTGCGGCAACAGCGGCCTAAGCAACAACACCAACGTGGTGACCGTGAACGCGCTTGCGCCTGTTTATGCCACCTACACCGTGGCCGGGGTGAGCGAGGGCTTTGAGAACTGGGTGAACCTGTGCAGCAGCAAGGACGTGCCTGGCACCAACTGGAAAAACACCCCGGCCACCGGCAACAACAGCTGGCGCCGCGACGACCAGGGCATGAGCGATGGCGGATGGACCAGCAATGGCGGAGCCTACTCCCCCCTGTTCTCCCAAGGGGCGCACTCGGCGCGCTTCCACTCCTACAATGCAACCAGCGGCCTGCAAGGGGCGCTGGATTATTACGTGAACATGAGCGGCGGCACGGGAGCGGACCAGATCTCCTTCGATTTCATCAACCCCACGGGCGGGGACGTGCTGGCCGTACTGGTAAGCACGGATGGCGGCACCACGTTC
>JAFDZY010000229.1 GCA_018266685.1 Bacteroidota bacterium | reverse complement strand
TCAGCAAGGAGTAACCGCCCTGCGGCACGGGCAGCCAGCTCTGGATGCAAAGGGGATAAACCGGAAGCAATGAGGTCGGCGTTCACGAAGTGGAGGATGCCTTCGTCTGCCGTGAGGAATTTCTTGGCAAACGTGGTCTTCCCCGCGCCGTTCGGCCCGGCGATGAGGATGCAGCGGGGTTTGGGACTCTTGGCCATTGAGGCGTTCAAGATAGAACCGTTGCGAATTGGCTTTCAGGTTGATGACTGTGACCCCATTCCGTTATCCATGCAAATTCAACACGCCGTGTTAAAATTACAAGGTTGCGGCTCCCACCTGCAGGGGTGGCAATGGACACAAATGGAAGGTGATGGACGCGGATCCGCGTCCATCACTTTCCATTGAAGTGCCACAGGTACCGGCACCTACGCCCCCACCCCCACGCTCTTCGCGCCCTTCGCCGGCAGCAACTCCTTTACGGCAGCGATGAGCGCCACGTCGTCAAAACCACATTCGGTGTAGAGCTCCGGTTGGGTGCCGTGCTCAATGAAGCGGTCGGGGATGCCTAAGCGTTTTACTTGGGCTTGATAGCCGTGGTCGGCCATGAACTCCAGCACGGCGCTGCCCATTCCGCCCATGATGCAGCCGTCCTCGATGGTGATGATGTGCTTGAACTTGGCGAAGACCTCGTGCAGCAGCAGTTCGTCGATGGGCTTGGCGAAGCGCATGTCATAGTGCGCCACGCTGTAGCCTTCAGCCTGCAAGGCGTCGATGCCCTTCGCGGCGATGTTGCCGATGTGGCCGATGCTGAGCACGGCTACGTCCGTGCCGGAGCGCAGCTTGCGTCCGGTGCCCACCTTGATCTCGCGGAAGGGCGTTTTCCACTCGGTCATCACGCCTTCGCCGCGCGGGTAGCGGATGCTGAAGGGGCCTTGGTTGGGCAGCTGCGCGGTGTACATCAAGTTGCGCAACTCCTCCTCATTCATCGGTGCGCTCACCACCATGTTGGGGATGCAGCGGAAGTAGGCAATGTCGAACGCGCCGTGGTGCGTAGGGCCGTCGGCACCGGCGAGGCCGCCACGGTCCAAGCAGAACACCACGTTCAACTTTTGCAGGGCCACATCATGCACCACTTGGTCGTAGGCGCGCTGCATGAAGGAGCTGTAGATGTTGCAGAAGGGCACCATGCCCTGCGTGGCCATGCCGGCGCTGAAGGTGACGGCGTGCTGCTCGGCGATGCCCACGTCGAAGGCGCGGTGGGGCATGGCCTTCATCATGATGTTCAATGAGCAGCCGCTGGGCATGGCGGGAGTGACGCCCACGATCTTGGGGTTCTTCTCGGCCAATTCCACGATGCTGTGGCCGAAGACGTCCTGGTATTTGGGCGGCTGCGGGCTCTTGGGCACCACCTTGATGATCTCGCCGGTCTGCTTGTTGAAAAGGCCGGGTGCATGCCACACGGTGGGGCTGCCCTCCTCGGCGGGCTTGTAGCCCTTGCCCTTCACGGTGATGGTGTGCAGGATCTTGGGGCCGGGGATGTTGCGCAGGTCGCGCATCACCGCCACCAGCCGCTCCACGTCGTGGCCGTCCACCGGGCCGAAATAGCGGAACTTCAGGCTCTCAAAGAGGTTGCTTTGCCTGAGCAGGGAAGCCTTCACGGCATTTTCCACCTTCTGCACGATGGACTGGGCGTTGGGCCCGAACTTGCTGAGCTTGCCGAGCAGGTTCCACACCTCGTCCTTCACCTTGTTGTAGCTGCGGCTGGTGGTGATGTCGGTGAGGTATTCCTTGAGCGCGCCCACGTTGGGGTCGATGCTCATGCAATTGTCGTTGAGCACCACCAGCATGTCGGTGCCGATGCCCCCGGCGTGGTTGAGGGCCTCAAAGGCCATGCCCGCGGTCATGGCGCCATCGCCGATCACGGCCACCGTGTGCCGATCTTTTTCGCCCTTCAGCTTGCTGGCTTCTGCCATGCCGATGGCCGCGCCGATGCTGGTGCTGCTGTGGCCCACGCCGAAGGTGTCGTACTCACTTTCACTTCGCTTTGGGAAGCCGCTGAGCCCGCCATGGATGCGGTTGGTGTGGAACACCTCCCGGCGCCCGGTGAGGATCTTGTGGCCGTAGGCTTGGTGGCCCACGTCCCACACCAATTGGTCATACGGCGTGTTGAAGACGTAGTGCAGGGCCACGGTGAGCTCCACCACGCCGAGGCTGGCGCCGAAGTGGCCGCCCTTTACGCTCACCACGTCGATGATGAAGCTGCGCAGCTCCCGGCATACCTGCTCCAACTGCGGCTCGGAGAGCTTGCGCAGGTCTGCGGGAACATTGATGGCGGAGAGCAGCGGAAACGGGCTTGCAGAGGTGGACATGGCCTGAAAGGACGAACAAATGTAGGGCTGGCAACGGGGATTGCGGACTAAACCACCCATTGGGCGCATGGCCTGCCGCCAAGGGAGCACGTATTACTGAAAATTGCGGACGCAATGATCAACGAGTTTTCACGCATGAATTGTATCCGTCCGCCGCTCAAGGGCCCACCTGGTACTCATGCCCATCATACCGCCCGTTGAAGCGCACAGCCATCCGCTCATTCAGTTCGTGCATCCTGTCCAAGGTTTCATCTTTCACGTCTTGTTCAAGGCTCAGGACCAGGCTCCACTCCCCGTAGCGCTCCCACCAGGTGGCACTGCATACGGTGAAGTCCAGGTCAATGGCTGCCACTATAAGGCAGTCCATGTCCTC
>JAFDZY010000228.1 GCA_018266685.1 Bacteroidota bacterium | reverse complement strand
CGCGCCCACTTCCTTGGTCGCGCGTTGGATGTGGTCCATGTCGTTGCCGGCCATCACCACTGCCGCGCCCGCTTGGGCGAACAGCTTTGCCGTGGCCAGCCCGATGCCGGATGCCGCGCCGGTGATCAAGGCCACCTTGCCGTTGAAGTTGTAGGTGATATCGGTGTTCATGGGCGTGGGGGTTGGGTGGTGTTGGGGATGTTGGTGGTCGATGAATGGCCGTACTGCTCACTTTCCTGATGATTCCTCATGCTATCGCTGTGCTGTTCCGCAACGCGCCTTCCTGCAAGGCGATGCAGTTGTCGCGGAAGATCTATTCGCTTCCCTTCTTCCGCTGCTTGAACAACCAGTCGCGCACGGGTTGCAGTTGATAGGCATGATCGAACGAATACATGTGCTCGGGCGCTCCTGTCAGCGGTACGCCTTCCGGCGTTACGCTGCCCTTGGCGAAGCGGATGAAGTTGATCCGGTGGCCTTGCGCGAGCAGCTCCGCTACGATGCGCTCCTGTTCGGCCAGCGGCAACTTGGCGGAGAATTCCGTGGTGCCGAACGCCACGCCCTGGCCGGTGAGCAGGCTGTCCAGCTCGCGCATGCCGTTGGATGCCTTTTCATCACCGGCGGAAACGATGTAGAGGAAGGTCTGTTGCGCCAAGGGTTGCAGCACCCGGATGTTCCATTGGCTGCCCACGAAGATGGAGGCGGCGAACAGGTCCGGCTCCGTCGCGTTCAGGTAGAAGGAGATCATGCCGCCCATCGATTGGCCGGTGGTGTAGAGCCGGTTCGTGTCGATGGGGTACCGGGCCACCACGTCGTTCAGCAAGCGGCGGGCGATGCCCACTTCGTCGCTCAGCTCCCAGTCGTCGTTCACCGCGCGGTCCGGTCCGGCGAACGAGGGGACCAATACGAAGCTCGGGTTCGCGGCCTGACTTTCATCGGTGGCCCAGATGATGCCGCCATAACCCTGCTTCAGCGGTGCTTCCGCGCCTTTGCCCACCGTGCTCGCATCAGCGATGAACTGCACCAAGGGGTAGCGTTTGTTCCTGTCGTAGCCGGTTGGGGCGAACAGGTTGTAGGTCATCGTCTTCCCGGTGACCTCATCCTTGAACTCGAGCGTTTGGAAGCGCGGTGCGATCTCGTTCCGCAGGATCAACAGGGTGGTATCATGGGCTTTGTCCGCACCACCGTAGGCCTTGTCCCATACGGCTGGCGCGGCCGGTACCGGTTCGGTGGATGCAGTATTCGTCGGTGCCGTTTCCTGGCAAGAGACCGTGGTTAGCAGTACCAGCCACAGACCGATCGATCTTCCCATCATTCTTTTCATCATTTTATTGTCGTTGTTCTTCAGCGATTCACCGGCGCCTATTGAACCGTGAAATTAGAGGGAAGGCGCACCTCCTTGATCGCGATCACGGGCTCCTCCGCTCCAGGAACGCCTGGAACGCCTCGCGGTACTGTTCGCCCACGGTGATCCGCCGGTCCTGGATGATCACCTGGCTGCGTTCGATCTGGTCGATCTTGTCCAGGGCGATGATGAACGAGCGGTGGATGCGCATGAAGCGGTCAACCGGTAGCGTTTCCTCCAGCTTCTTCAAGCTGATCAACGAGAGCACCGGGCGGGGGGCCGTGGTGAGGTACACCTTGGCGTAGTCCTTCAGCCCTTCGATGTAGATGATCTCCGGCAGGTTCACCTTCAGTTGCAGGTATTCCGACTTCAGGAAGAGGTAGTCGGTGCCTTCGGCGGCGGGCGCTGCGGCCTTTTCCTGCCGGCCCTTCGCCTTGCCCACCGCCGCCAGGAATTCCGCGTAGTCGATCGGCTTCAGAAGGTAGTCCAGGGCGTTCACCTTGTAGCCCGAAATGGCGTACTGTTCAAATGCCGTGGTGAAGATGATGGCCACCTCCGGCGGCAGCGCCTTGGCCAGGTCCAGGCCGTTCAGTTCCGGCATCTGGATGTCCAGCAGGATCAATTGCGGCGCGGCGTGCGTTTGCAGGTGGGCCAGCACTTCCAGCGGGCTGTTGAACGCGCCCACCAGTTCCAGGAAGGGCGTTTTCTCCACGTAGCGCACCAGCTGGGCCAGGGCGGCGGGTTCATCGTCCACGATGATGCAGGTGATCCTGGTGCTCATGTTCCGGCTTGCTCGGGTTGGACGCGCAGCACGGCCTCGTACCGGTCTTGTTCCGCCCGGATGGTCAGCTCGTGCCGACCGGGATAGAGCAGGGCCAGGCGCTTCCGCAGGTTCTCCAGGCCGATGCCCGATGCGGCGAGGTCCGTTCCCGGCTTCGCGTGCATGCCGTTGCGGGCGATGAAGAGGACCTCCCCGCCAGGCGTGGCGTGGAGCGTGAAGTGGAGGTCGCCTTGCTGCCCGGCGAAGATCCCGTGCTTGAACGCGTTCTCCACCAGCGAGATGAAGAGCAAGGGCGCCACGCGCACGTCCGGTGCCTGCGCGGGCAGGTCGGCCACCACGCGGATGCCCGGCGACAGGCGCAGCCGCATCAGCGCGATGTACTTGTTCAGGAAGTCGATCTCCTCGGCCAGCGGGATGGTGGCCTTGTCGGAGACCGCCAGCAGGTGCCGCATCAGTTTGCTCAGGCTGTGGATGGATGCACGGGCCTTGTCCGGGTCCGTCTCGATCAAGGAGTACACCGTGTTGAGCGCATTGAAGAAGAAGTGCGGTTGCAGCTGGTACTTCAGCGTTTGCAGCTCGGCCTGCAGTTTGGCGTTCTCCGCCTCCGTGCGGTACACCGCGAAGTTGGTGAGGCGCTTGCCCGAGCGGATGGCCACGGCGAAGGCGATCGGGATCAGGTAGACCAGGAAATCGGAATACCAGATGAAGACCACGGGCGGCCCATGGTGGCCACCGCCGTGGCCGTCGTGGAGCAGGTTGAACAAGAGATGCTTCACCCCGTAGAGCAGCACCAGCAGGCCGATATTGAGCGCGATGAACAGCCAGCGTTTGCTGCGGACGTAGAGGTAGCGCTCCACGAACAGCAGGTAATTGGCGTAGAAGATCACCGCCATGAACACCAGCTGCGACCAGAAGAAGGTGGCCACCTCGCGCATGCCGATCTCCGTGCCGGTGCTCAGTGCCACGGGGATGTAGAAGAGCGCGACCCAGATCAGCGCGTGGACCGCGGCTTCGATGCGGTGTTTCCGTTGCAGGTCGTTACTCATAGCGCAAGGCTTGGATGGGGTCCAGCGCGGCACCCCGCTTGGCCGGATAATAGCCGAAAAATATGCCGGTAAGGGTACACACGAAGAACGAGATGACGATGGAGCCGAAGGTGATGGACACCGGCCAGCCGATCACCGAGGCCACCACGGCCGATGCGGCCAGGCCCAGCACCACGCCCAGGATGCCGCCGGAGATGCTGATGAGCACCGATTCAATGAGGAACTGCAGGAGGATGGAGCGCTCGGTGGCGCCGATGGCCAGCCGCAGGCCGATCTCGCGGGTGCGTTCCTTCACCGATACGTACATGATGTTCATGATGCCGATGCCGCCCACCAGCAGGGAGATGGCGGCGATGGCCACCAGCAGCACCGTGAGCATCTCGCTGGTGGAGCTGAAGGTGTTGATGAGCTCCTGCTGCGAGGAGACGTTGAAGTCGTTGGCCTCCTCCTCCGGGATCTTGTGCGTGCGCTCCAGCGTGGCGGTGGCCTCCTTCACTGCGGCCGCAGCCTGGTCCTCGCTCACGGCCGAGGCGACGATGGATTGCAGGTGCTCCTGCGCCATGATCCGCTTCTGCACTGCCGTGTAAGGGGCCAGGATGATGTCGTCCTGGTCCTGCCCGAAGGTGTTCTCGCCCTTTTCCTCCAGCACGCCCACCACGGTGAAGGGGATGGCGTTGAAGCGGATGGTGGCGCCGATGGGGTCTTCACCCGCGGTGAAGAGGTTCTCCTGCACGGTCTTGCCGATCACGGCCAGCTTGGCGATGCGCACTACGTCCGCGTCGGTGAACATGGCGCCCGATTCCAGCCCCCACTCGCGGATGGTGAGGTACGAAGGCGCCACGCCGTAGATGGTGGTGGCCCAGTTGTTGGACCCGGCGATGGCCTGCCCCGATCGGTTCACCTGCGGGGATACGGCCTTCAGCAGGGTGGCCTGCTTCAGCGCCGCGTAGTCGGTGAGCTTCAGGGTCTGCATGCTGCTCATGTCGCGCACGCCGCCGGGCATCATGCCCGCACCGGGGCGGATGGTGATCATGTTGGCGCCCATGCTGGAGATGTTCTTCTTGATGCTCTCCTTGCTGCCCTCGCCGATGGCCAGCATGGCGATCACCGCCGCCACGCCGATGATGATGCCCAGCATGGTGAGCACCGCGCGGGCCTTGTTCAGCAGGATGGCCTTCCAGGCGATCTTGGTGAGGTTGATCAGGTTCATCGTGGGGTTCGTTAGTGTTCGGCCACGGGCAATGCGGCCAGTTCCTGCTTGGCGAAGAGCCGGTCGGCAACGGGGCCGTCCTGCACGATCTGTCCGTCCTTCAGCACGATGGTGCGCTTGCTGAAGCGGGCGATGTCCGGTTCGTGCGTCACGAAGCCGATGGTCATGCCGCCGTCGTTGAGTTCCTGGAAGATCTCCATCACCTCGTAGGAGGTGCGCGTGTCCAGGTTGCCGGTGGCCTCGTCGGCGAGCAGCACCACGGGGTCGTTCACCAGGGCGCGCGCAATGGCCACGCGCTGCTGCTGGCCGCCGGAGAGCTGGCTGGGCACGTGCAGCATCCTGCTCCCCAGGCCCAGGCGCACCAGCGCCGCCTCGGACCGTGCCCGGCGTTCCGCGGCCGATACGCCGGGGTTGTACAGCAGCGGCAGTTCCACGTTCTCCAGCGCCGTGGTGCGCGCCAGCAGGTTGTACGACTGGAAGACGAAGCCGATCTTCCGGTTCCGGGCGTGGGCCAGCTCATTCCTGGAGAGGGTGGCCACGTTGGTGCCGTCCAGTTCGTAGGTGCCGCTGGTGGGTTTGTCCAGGCATCCCAGGATGTTCAGCAGGGTGGACTTGCCCGAGCCGCTGGCGCCCATGATGGTGACGAAGTCGCCCCGGTGTACATCGAGGCTTACGCCGCGCAGTGCCCGCACGGTCTCCCCGCCCATCCTGAATTCGCGGTGCAGGTCGTTGATGGCGATGATCGGACGTTCCATGGCTTACTGTGCGTTGGATTTCTTGCTCTGCCGCTTCGGTGGCGTGGGCATGAAGGGGCTGCTGTTGTTGCTGCCTGCCTGGCCGGTCCCTGCGGTCGCGGTGGCCACTTCCATGCCCAGCACCACCTGGCTGCCGGCCTCCAGGCCAGCGGTGATCTCCACCTGCACGCCGTTGCTGGTGCCCGTGTCCACTTGCTTTTCCGCCAGGCTGCCATCGCTGTTCAGCAGCCACACGTGGGCGAGCTTCCCTCCGTTGGCCGCGGGCGCGGGCACTTCCCCTTTGATGGCCTTTTCCTTGTAGTACTGGCCGAGCAAGGTGGCCTCCGGCGCGAAGGCCAGCGCCTGCGGCGATACGGTGAGCACCTGCGGTTTCTCCAGCGTGTAGATCGTTACCGTGGCGGTGAGCCCGGGCTTCAGCTTCTTGTCCGGGTTGTCCGCGTCGATGATCACGCTGTACGTCACCACGTTGGACGTGGTGGTGGCACCGAGCCGCACCTGGCGCACTTTTCCGGAGAATTGTTCCTGCGGAAAGGCATCCACGGTGAAGGAGACGCGCTGCCCTTCCGCCACGCCGCCGATGTCGGCCTCGTCCACGGCGGCTTCCACCTGCATCTTGCCCAGGTCCTTGGCAATGGTGAACAAGGTGGGCGTGCTCATGGAGGCCGCCACGGTCTGGCCTTCCTCCACTTCCTTGGAGATGATGATGCCGTCGATCGGTGAGTGGATGCTGGCATAGCCCAGGTTGGCCTGCGCCTGGGTGAGGGAGGTGCGCCGCTGCGCCACGGTGGCCGCCGCATTGTTCCGCTGGTAGGTGGCCTGTTCATAGTCGGCCTTGCTGATCACCCCCGCCTGGTACATCTGCTGCTGCCGCGTGAAGTTGGCCAGGTAGTAGGTCTCCTCGTTCAGCGCCGCAGTGTAGTTCGCCTGGGCGATGTCCACGGCCTGCGACAAGGTGGTCTTGTCCAGCTCGGCCAGCAACTGGCCCTTGGTCACCGGGCTGTTGTAGTCCACAAAGATCTTGTACACCAGGCCGGAGACCTGCGTGCCCACGTCCACCTGATCCACGGGGTTCACCGTGCCGGTGGCCGTCACCGAGCTCACCAGCGTGGCGGGTTCCACCGTGGCGGTCCGCAGTTGCACCGCTGCGCTGTTGCCGTTGCCCAGGAGGCGCACGGCCGCAAATGCCGCGATCAGGAGCGCAAGCGCGATCAGGGAGTATTTGAAGTACTTGTTCATGGCGTGGGTGCTTGGTCAGAGTGTGAGCGTGCCCTGGTAGAATTGCAGGAGCATGGTGTAGAGCGAGGTGAGGTAGCGCGCTTGCAGCAGCGATTGTTCCGCGCTGAGGTAGCTGTTACGGCTCACGGTGAGCTCCGATGCGGTGAGGCCGCCGAACTCGAGCTTCTTTGCCGCCAGGGAGTAGGCGAGTTCGGCGTTGGCGCTGGATACCTCGGCGGCGGTCTGTTGCGCCTGGCTGGCCGTGGCGTTCTGCCAGGCGTTCTCGATGGTGCTGTACAGCGATTTGCCGGCAGCGATCCTGTCCTGTGTGATCTGCTCGATCTCGATCTTCGCCTTGGCCACGTTGGTGCGGTTCTGGAATTTGGAGAACAGCGGAATGCTCAGGGTCAGTCCGGCCTGTGGGCTCAGGTTGTTGTTCAGCTGCGTGTCGAATCCGTAGTTCCGCGTGTTGGTGTAGCCGGTACTGATGCCGGCGTTGAGCGAAAGCGTGGGCAGATGGCCCGCACGGCTGATGTCCAGCGCCGTGTTCAGGATCTGTTCCTGTTCCTCGTAGATCTTCAGGTCGGGCAGCGCGGCGGCGGCGGCAGCGAACACGGTGCGCTGGTCGGGGATCGCCGGTTGCAGGTCCGCGAGGGCCACGGGCTGGATGCGGAAATCCACTGAGGGGTCCAGCTCCAGGAGCTGCTTCAGTTGCAGCAGTTGCTGGCGGTACTGGTTCTCGGCTGTGGTCACCGAATAGGTGGCTGAGGCCTGCGCGCTCTGCAGCTCGGCCAGGTCCAGTTGGGCGATGGCGCCGTTGTCGAATTTCACCCGCGCCAGCGCCAGTTGCGCATCGGCGCTGGTGAGGGCGTTGCGCGCCATGGCCACGCCCTCGTTGTAGTAGAGCGTCTGCAGGTAGCCTTGCAGCACGTTCAGCACGATGCTGTTCTCCGCCTGCTCTCGGTACAGGGCGCTTTGGGCCACCAGCCGTTCGTTCTGCTCGATCAGCAGGTTCAGCTTGCCGCCTTGGTACAGCGACACCTGCCCGCTGATGCCGTAGCTGTTGGAGAGGATGTTCTGGTTCACGAAGTCGCTGGTGATGGGGTCCACCGCGTTCCCGTTGGATACGTTCAGCGCGCCGTTGGCGGATACCGAAGGCAGCCGGTTGTACTTCTGTTGATCGAGGTCGTACCGCGCGGACTGCTCGGTGAGCACCGCCTTCTTCACCTGGATATTGTTGGCCAGCGCATGGTCGATGGCCCGTTGCAGGGTCCACGCGGCGGTGTCGGCGGGCTGGGCGCCGGCATGCAGCGCGGTGATCGCGGAGAGGATGAGCAGCAGGGACCTCATGGCTTGGATCGTTGAATGACGATGCAAAGCTTCCGAGGCCGAATGCGCCTGGAAAACGAAATGGAAGTTCGCCGCAGGTTCGCCGACGAAGAGGGGTGTTTCACCGACGGCAGCCGTTGCGGGCGATCACCTACCGGGGCATTGCCATTGCCCACGCCGTGATCATGGCTGTGGAAACCGCCTTCGCAGCGGAGCATCTACCCTGCACATACTTCCGCCCACCGCTACGTGGATCCCCTACCGATCGATCATCCGCTGCCCGTCTTCGGAATACTGCGCGCCTTGCACCTCGATGCCCGCCAGCGCCGTGGCGATCAGCTCCAGGTCGCTTGTGGTGAGTTCCACGGCGGTGGCGCCGGTGTTCTCTTCTATGCGCATCGGTTTGGTGGTGCCGGGAATGGGCACGATCCACGGCTTGCGGCCCAGCAGTCAGGCCAGCGCCACCTGCTGTTCTCGCGCACTTTCGGACACCCCAAAACATCCCCGCCGTGGGCACCATGAAAAGGAAGCCCAGCATCACCGGCGCCGGCATGGGCCTGGGATCCGCAGCCCCGTACCAACGGCATCGCGACGGCCGTAACTTTGGGTCTCATTCCTCCAACAACCCATAGATCCCATACACGATGCTGAAGAACAAGACCGCGCTGATCACCGGAGCAGGCTCCGGCATCGGCGAAGCGACCGCCGTCCTATTTGCCCGCAACGGGACCAATGTCGTGCTGGCCGACATGGACATGGCCGGTGCCGAACGTGTGCTGGCAGAAGTGAAGAAGCAAGGCGTGGACGGCGTGGTGGTACAAGCAGATGTATCCAAGCCGGCGGACAACGAGCGCATGGTGGCCGAGACCATGAAGCGCTTCGGCCGGTTGGACGTGGCCGTGAACAATGCGGGGATCGGCGGCCCTGCAGCGCCCACCGGCGAATATCCGGTGGAAGGCTGGGACAAGGTGATCGCCATCAACCTCAGCGGCGTATTCTACGGCATGCGGTACCAAGTGCCCGCGATGCTTCAGAGCGGTGGGGGGGCCATCGTGAACATGGCTTCCATCCTGGGCAAGGTGGGCACGCCCATGTCACCGGCCTACGTGGCCGCCAAGCACGGCGTGATCGGGCTTACCGAGAGCAGCGCACTGGCATACGCCGCCAAGGGGATCCGCGTGAACGCCGTGGGCCCCGGCTACATCACCACGCCGTTGCTGGACAAGAACCTCACCAAGGCGCAGATCGAGGGGCTGGTGTCCCTGCACCCCATCGGGCGCCTCGGCCATGCCGCGGAAGTGGCCGAGCTGGTGTTGTGGCTGGCTTCGGACAAAGCCTCGTTCGTTACCGGCGCCTACTACAACGTGGACGGCGGCTACCTGGCGCAGTGATCACGGCGCACTGCGGAGCGAACAACGCGCGCGCGGCGGATCAGTGCGACCGGCAGGTACGGGCGGGTACGGTCGGCGCGGGTCCATGTCGCTAATGTGCGCCGATCACTTCCTTCCGAAGTCCGCAGGATTCTCGCCCCAAGCCCGCGTTTCCCACTTGAGTATTCGCGTGGTGTACGCATTGGTCGCAAGCCAGCGTTCCGCGCGATCGACCAGCTCGAACAGCTTGGCGTTGCGTTCGCTTCTTGGCTGTTTGGTCTTCGCCCGCTTCTGCCTGACCCAGCTTATCGCATTGCGGCTGTCGGAATAGACCGGAACGTCCAATGCGTGCTTCTTGCAGTGGGCGAGCGCATGCACCAAAGCGAGGAACTCCGCAATGTTGTTGGTGCCATCGTCGAACGGCCCTTGATGGAACACACGCTCTCCCGTTGCATAGTTCACCGCTTGATACTCGCATTCCCCGTTCCCGGTGTTCCACGCTCCATCCACGCAGATGCTCTCGCGTATGGGCTCACCTACCAAGGCCCGTTGCGTTGCGGAAGGCGCTTTGACGAGTTCCCTTCGTTGAGTGAAGCTGTACGTCGGTGGCATGGTCAATGCCTGCTCCGCCTCGGCCATGGTCTTGAATGACTTGAACTTGGCGCCGGGGTATTGGTTTGTTTGCGCCGCGCACTCACTCCAAGTCTTAAAGATGCCGGTCTCACGGCCCTCCCAGACCACATAGAACTTCGGCTTTGGCTTGGACATGGCAGCTTGGTCGATAGTCGGACCATCACTTGAGCAGCCGAGAAAGCAGATAGAGCCCACCGGCGGCCGCCGCCACTGTACCGACCGCTTTCACTTGAGGGCTCATCGCACGGAGGTGAAGAACTTCGTTCACGAAGTGCTCACAGTTGTACTTCCACAAGTCATAACGCCGACCAAGGCGTTTGCTGACACGGTCCATGACCATCAGCTGATCCTGGTATGAGCCTGTATAGCGGATATGCCGTTTGATGGCCCTCGCTTCAGACAGGAACTGGTCCAGTCGCGTGAGGACTACTCCTCGGCCTTCCTTGTTCTCCGCAACCATGACCTCGCCATTCAGGTTGCCATAGAGCACGGCGTGATGCTCCACGATATTCCATCCACTCTTCGGCACCACGATCCGATCACCGGTCCCGAAACCATGCTGTACTGCGAGTTGTTGTGAGTACGTCATCACTTGTCCTGCGTATCGAATGCCTTCAACCCGAAGGCGAGGTTGTAATCGATGATCCCGTGATCCTGCTCGAACTGCTTCCACGCATCCTCTTCGTGGCTCGCCTCGATGATCTGCCTGGCCGTATCCTTCTTGAAGCGCTTCACCACCTCTTCCAGGGTTGCAAGCTCTGCTTCATTGAAGAGCTCATTCCGGAACGAGCGCCCGGATCTGGGAAGGAACTGCGTACCGAGATCGCCACTTGGGAACATCTCTTGGACCATCATGACCTGCTCGTGGCGTGCGCTATGGTCAAAAAGCGCGTCGTACTGTTTCGGAACGGGGCCGTGTGTTACCGCTCGGTAGCGCGCGCCGCTGATGGAGAAGCCATGCAACTGGAAGTGGCGGAAGTCGGCAAAGAAGAGCAGCTTGTTCAACTTGGTCTTCCACGGTTTCATCGCCTCAGTGAAGTACACGATCATCTCGGTCAGCCGCTCCAGGTTCGGCTTGCGATACCCGGTCGTGTGATCGGGCAACGTGTCGCCTGGATCGGTGCCCATCACATAGTCCTCTTCACCATAGACCGTTCGCCAACCATCGTTCGCCTTCAACAAGCCTTCAATGCGGGCAATGATCTTGTTCTTGGCTTTTTCGTCCAGGTGGCTGCTCAGCTTCACGAGCTTGCCGAACTCCACCTCATCATCCGCCACCTGGATCAACCGCGCATTGCTCTCGCTGGGCACTTCGCCCGCCTCATAGTTGCGCCACACGTTCGCACCGAAGCCCAGCACTTCGCTCATCTTGATCGCGCTCAGCTCATACTTGCTCCGAATGGCCTTGATCTCGTCCGGGAAGGGCAGGTTGTACTTGTCGCGGTACTGGTTGTACACCTGGTTGATGTTCACCTCATCGGTGAACTCCTCGGTGTACTGCTCTCCGTCGGTGTCCTTGTAGAAGTGGTACAGGATCTCGAACTCCTCCTTGCGGAAGGGGATCGTGCGCTTCTCCCGGCACAGCACCATGTCGTTGCCGGTCATCGGGCTTTTGAGGGTCGGCTTCATCGCAGTGGGAATTTCATGGGGTGCTCAGCGGCATGGAAGGAGATGCACGTGACCTTGCCATCGCCGCTCACACCCAAAGTGATCTTGATGTACAGTTCCTGAGCCTTCAACTCCTTGCCGAAGACCCAGAGCGCAGGGCCACCGTCCCAGTCTTTGATCGGGCCTTCGCTGTAGTCCATGGCGTTCAGTTCTTCCAGCACCTTGATGCGCTCGTTGCGCGTGATGCCCAACTCGAATACGGCCACCGTGTTCTTCTCGCGCCTGTCGCGGAAGTACACGCCGAAGACCTTCATCCGGGCATGGAACTCCTTCAGAAAGGCTTCGACCTCGGCCGGCGTGGGCATCGCACTTCAAGATGGGGCGAAGATATCACCAGAACATACATATGCAACTTTATGGTGGTGTACATTTGCCAGCCGGTAGCTGCCTAAAGCACCCCCAAAGCATATGGACCATCACAACTCGCCTCCTGACCCTTCGTCCCACGAGGACGAAGGGGTAGTCTCTAAAGAAGCGGATGCGCAACCACCCGAGCTCGGTTCCTTCGAGACGAAGTACCCGTATGTTGCAGAGGCGTTGTTGGCGGTACATGCCGGAGCGGATCGCGGCCGTTGGGGCAAGGACCGGCGTGAGGCAATCGAAGCAGAATTGCATCTCATCAACGAGAGAATGGAGCCTCTATTCGACGTGGTGGCCAAGCACTACGTGGAACAAGCACTGACCGGCCCCTTGCTCATCCGGTTCAGCCTCGCGGCGACCGACCATCTGGGGTTTTCAGATCCGACCAATGAGTTCATGGCTCGGCTTTGGGTCGAAGTCCTGAGCGCTTGGCGCAAGGAAGAACAGATAGCCTTCGTGCAGAGCATCGCTGACCAGAGTGGTCGCGACATTTTCGAAGTGCTTGAGTTCGCCAAGGAGGTCTTCGCCCGCTTCGACTTTTCAGCAGAAGTCATGCTGCCCTGGATCGTTCGTGTTCGGGCGACCATTGGTCAGGACCTCATGCAAAACGGCATGTGGGCCTGCATCGAGAACTTCTGCAAGCGTTGCCCCGGTGAGGCACTAAGGGTTATCGGTCAGTGGCAGCACAAGGATCCCGATGAACAATCGCGGCGTGCCATTGCTCGAATGGTGGCGTCGTTACGCATAGCAGTCCTTGACAAAGAGGAATTGGCTGGTGAGATGACTGCGTTTGACTCAATGCTGAGTGCGCCCGGAAGTCCCGAGCTGCGGAGTGAGTACATCGAGTCTTGGGCATTCATGTTGGACAGTCCACTGCTTACGGATGGGCTACTCCTCTCTATGCGTCGCGAGTTGTACACCCCAGGCGGAAAGGAAGAGATTGCATGGAGTTTCCTGCTCGCACGGATGACGCGCGCCAAACCAGAGAGGTGGAGCGCAGCCTACACGGAGCTACAGCTTCTCGCCCGACCCGACTTAGGACCAAACCAGAAGTACTGGGTTGTCGAGGCCGCGCTAGACGGATGGAGCCGCGCAACTCGTGAACACCAGGTGCTCCGTGACCAGTGGGAAGACCTATTCTTCAGCGTTCAACCCCTATCCGAAACGGACTTCGGCGCATGGCGATCGGTCGAGATGCTGCTCTCCAAAGCCCTGAGAGAGCACCCTGAAGAAGCAGCCAAGTTTATCGTTCGCCTGGCCGAGGCGTCAGGTAAAACTTGGGAGAAGCTGCTCCGAGGTCCCGCTCGAGTGCATGAGGGGTTGTCGCATACATTGAAGCAAGCTCCGAACGTGGCAGAGATCATCACAAGACTCTGCCTATCCTCCATTCGAGCTGCACGTCGAGTTGGTCTTGAGTGGTTCCATCGCTGCGAAACGGTGTGCCTGGATGAGGCTATGGTATCGGCGGCGGATTTAGGGGTCATCGAAGCTGTATTCCTCGAAGCCATGGTGTTCCCCTTGCTTTCGGAAGACACTGCGCGGCTTCATGGTTGTCTTTTGCGTCGGATTGAGACTCTCGGCGGGCCCCTCGATGCCGCCTTCTACGACGAAGTCGAGCACCAGACTATGGACACGCATGGCTACCGCAAGAGAATCGTCGAAAGTTCAGGCGGCCATCCTCGCATAACACAGATGGTAGACGAGGCCAAAAAGCGCATAGACGCAACTTATGGCGTCCGTACTTCCTCCGCCTTACAGATGGTTGTTCCTGGGCATTCCCGGGCGATGGCACTCTGGATGAGACGGACTGTACGACAGACGCGGAAAGGTGCGATGGAGAACTCATTCACGCGCCTCTTTACAAACATCTCGATCCTGTATGCGAAGAAGTGGCGCATGCAAGGACCAGATGGGAGTCTGGGCGAAGCGTCAGAACTGAATAAAGTTTCGGTAGAGGGAGAAATGCCGCGCCTTGAAGCCATGATGCCAGAGGCACTCACCATCAAACGCATTTCGGCCGAGATGCGACTTCGAGAGATCCAGAGGACCCTAACACCCGGTGAAGCATGAACGATGTACGCAAAGCATTCGTCACCCAGTACTTGGTGAGTCTCATGGAGCGAACCCGCTCGGAGAAGAGCGGAACGAAGTGGGGCATCGATTGGGTAGTCTACAACCTGGGTCTGGCACTGTACGGAAAGCCGATCCGGCTGCCGTTCATTCGGCAGGCCGGCGACACGACGGCCAAGACCAAAACCGAAGCCGAGTTCGGCACCGACGTTTCCTTCATCTCCGAGGATGGGAATGACTTGGTGGTGTTCGTGCTTAAGGATGAGGCCCTCACGTACAAGACATGGATCAACAACGGGTTTGAGGATGATCTCAGGCGAGCAACTTCTCCTGATCTTGATGCCGCAAGCTTAGGCACCGTGCGATCAGTTCGCATTGTTCTAGCATACAACAGCGATGAGGATCAGAATGGCGTGACTTCCTTTGAGCGCTTCGTTGGAAACCAACCGAAAGCGCTCAGGGACAGTGTAGCACTCAGCTTTGAGCGATGGAACTTGTCTGACTTGGTGGATCTCACATTGAAACACCTGCTCAACCCCTCACTACTTCCCCAGACGTTCTTCGGCCAGCTCACGTATCTATCTGCACAGTTCTCGGAGTTGGAGCACGGCTCGGAGGCCTGGGAGGCACAGCTTGTTCCCGGTTGGCATCGGTTTGTGAATGACGTCCTCGCCCAGGGGTCGAGCGAACGAGGTGTGGCTCTATTGCCCGTTGCTCTGATCATCCTCCGGGAGCATGGCGCTACGAACAAGAGCTTCGAGACAGGCTGGATCGAGCTTGTGGAGATCGCTGCATTGGCAATGTGGAAGAAGTCTTTGGCCAGCGAGGACCCACAACTTCAAGCACGGGTCATCGACTTCTGGAGCAGCTTCTACATCCAAGAGCTGTTTCGTTTCTATTCCACACACATTGAGGCCCTAGCGATTGAGAACTCCATCGACCAGATTGCAGGTCCCGCCTATGTAGGAGCGGTGGCGGCTGGGGCAATGGCGCACTGGCACCTCGGAAGGATCGGCATTCTTGCGTACAGTCTGACCGAACGCCGCGGCGATGAAGAAGAAGGTTCGAGCAAGGCTCATAGGCAGGCATTGCACGAGATGTCCAATTGGTTTGTGCGGCTCCTGAACGCCAACCAGTCGGGCTATCGTCCTCTGCTGGATATACACCATATTGAATGGTTCTTGGCTGCGTTCGCGCTATTGCACGCGCACCGGACAAAGGAGATCAAAACGCTTCTGCAGGAATTGGTAGAACGTCTCTACTTGCGGCGCACGGAGCATAGCGAATTGCCCTTCCTAGACGGATCCAATTCGCTCGACAACGTATTTGAGCATGTCGCAACCATGGGCGAGGATAGCCAGATCGTTGTGGGTAGTTCAGCCTTCGTTCTCATGCTGCTGGAACTTTGCTTCCTTATGCCTGAGCAAGAGCGCCAAACGATGTTGGCCTTCATCCACTCCCACTTGGTGCTTGGTGCTGAAGGCGACGGCGAAGACGCCAAATTCAAGGACTTGCACTTGGTCTCTTGGATTCCTCCAAGCGATTGGACCCACAAGGTTCTGGATGGTACCGTCGAAGATGGCGAGGAGATAACGGTCGGACCGTTCACGAAAGACCGGAATGCTGACGGACAGATCATTACGGATGGATTGCGGAGCTTAGTCCAGCAAACGCGCGCAGCAAGCAACTTCCCGGATCGACAGCCGGTGCCTATGGCCGCATTGATCCTGGCTTGCATTCGTTATCGCTCGCCCCTTCCACCTGAACTCTGGCGAAGACATGCCTTCCCCGTGGAGCAGCTTGAACCCGTTGAAGTCTAACCCTGCGGGTTTGGCGTAAGGACAGCAGCGACAGCCCCGCGCCGGAGCGGACTTGCAGTCGCAAGCCGCGAGGAGGCGACCAACGGCAGCAACCGCAGCACCGTGACCGGTGGCCTCGTTGGACCCGATATCCTTGTTTTCGTGCCCTTGGCAAGTCCGGTTCCAGCGTAGTTCCGGATCCACGCAGTTGGACACGGAACTTGCGCCGCCTAAGGCTAAGCGAAGGCTCAGTGCTGACCGCACCATCCGTGTTCATCCGTGTCCATCCGTGGTTCACCAGTAAGCAAGTCCGCCAACGGCGTACGGATCAAAAGAGATCTACCGTTTCACCGGTGCCTCCCTGTCCGAATGCACCAGCACCCCTTCCGGCAGGCGCAGCCCCTGGATCTCGATCGCCGCGATCGACCGGTCCAGCTCCGCGCTTTCCTCCGGCGTGAAGCGGATGTTGTCCGCGCCGATGTTGTCCAGCATGTGCGCCTTGTTGGTGGTGCCGGGGATGGGCACGATCCACGGCTTGCGGCTCAGCAGCCAGGCCAGGGCGATCTGCGCGGGCGATGCCTCCTTGCGCGCGGCCCAATCCTTCACCACGTCCACCAGCTTCAGGTTCTGCGCGATGTGCTCCGGCGCGTAGCGCGAGGTGAAGCCGCGGATGTCGCCGGGGGCGTAGCGCGTGTCCGCATCGATCCAGCCGGTGAGCAGCTGGCAGGCCAGCGGCCACCACGCCACGAAGCCGATGCCCAGTTCCTCGCAGATCGGGATCACCTGCTTTTCCGGACCGCGCCACATCATGGAGTATTCGTTCTGCACGGCCGTCACCGGCAGGGTGGCGTGCGCGCGGCGCAGCGTTTGCGGCCCCATTTCGCACAGGCCCCAATGCAGCACCTTGCCTTGGGCCATCAGCTCCTGCACGGCGCCCGCCACATCCTCGATGGGCACATCCGGGTCCACGCGGTGTTGGTAGAGCAGGTCGATGCGGTCGGTGCGCAGGCGCTTCAGCATGCCCTCCACGGCGCGCTTAATGTGGTCCGGCTTGCTGTTGAGGCCGGGCAGGCGAGCGCCGGTCTCCAGGTCGATGTTCCAACCGAACTTGGAGGTGATCACCACCTGGTCGCGGATCGGCGCGATGCCCTCGCCCAGGATCCGTTCCACTTCGAACGGGCCGTAGGCTTCGGCCGCGTCGAAGAAGGTGACGCCGTTGTCGAAGGCGCTGCGGATGATGGCGATCATCTCCGGCCGGTAGGGCACCGTGGTCTGGTAAGTGCGGCTCATGTTCTGCACGCCCAAGCCCACGCTGGATACCTCCAGCTGGCCCAGCTTGCGGCGACCGCGCAGCGTGGTATCGGGGCGGGCCGGGGCGGATGCCGGTGAAGGACCGGTGCCCGGTGCAGCGCCCACCAACGGTGCCAGCATGGTGGCCGCCACGGCGCCCATGCCGGTGCGCAGGAAGTGGCGGCGGCCGCCTGGGTCCTGCGTTTCGTGCGGCTCGTTCGTTGGCGTTTCCATGGTGTGCATCGGTAATTGTTTCACGCTTCCGGGATCTTGAAGCCGGCGCTCTCCAGCGTGAGGGTTGCGGGTTCCGGGCCGCCGCGCACGCCGGTATCCAGCGCATCGATCGCGGCGAGCTCATCAGCGCTCAGCGCGAAGTCGAACACATCGAAGTTCT
>JAFDZY010000227.1 GCA_018266685.1 Bacteroidota bacterium | reverse complement strand
TGCGTGGTGATCGGCCCCGGCGTGTCGGGGCGTAGCAGCATGACGATGATCGAGCGGGTGCGCAAGGGCACGCGTCTTTTTCCCGCCGGCAGCAACGCCGTGGTGGACGCCCGCGATGTGGCCACGGCCATGACGCGCTTGATAACCGAAGGGGCAAACGGCGAACGGTACTTGCTGATCGGGGAGAACCTGCCCTACCGCAAGCTCTTCACCTTGATCGCGGAAAGTGCAGGAAAGCCCGCCCCTTCCCTGCTGTTGCCGAAATGGGCACTGGAATTAGGCTGGCGCACGGAGGCACTGCGCACGCTGTTCGGCGGCAGGCCGTTGATCACCAAGCACACCGCACGGACGGCCTCACGGGCCCGGGAATACGATGGGTCCAAGGCGGAACGCTTGCTGGGCATGCGTTTCAGGAATGCGGACAGGGCGGTAGCGAATGTGGTCTCCTTTCATAGCGGTAATTGATCCCACACAGGAATTTCCAACCGTCGCGTTTGTGCACATTGGCATAGTTGGCACACCGCGTTGGACCATCCAGCGCAATGCTCAACAGGACTTGCAACTAGCCGAAGGCTGCATCACGGCGTTACCAAAACCCGATATGACCGCTCCTCCATTCCATCCTTTGCGGATATGCGCAGCAGGTATATGCCGGGCGACCAACCTTGGGTTTGCACATCCTGGCCTGACCCATAGATCCTGATCTCCTCCACCTCCCTGCCCGAAATGTCCCACACACCCACCTGATGTTTTTCAGGTGAACGGAAGCGGAACGGCTCGCCGGGTTGGGCCACAGTGTTCAGCAGGGCATTGGCAGTGATCTCTTCGCTTTCATTGATCCCGGTGTATATCATCACGTTGCATAAGTTCGTCGTTGTGATGGGTGTTGCATCTTGCACGGCGATGATGGTGTCCATAACCGAGACGGACATTGTGTCGGCCTGGAAACCCGGGACGTCCTCCACCGTGAACAGATTCGGGGGCACAACCACATGGGTGACCTCCACAGGTGTTGTGTAGCAAGAGGCTGCGGCAGGGTCGATGGTGCGAATTGCCGGCCGGTGATGGGTATAGCCCAAGTCCACGTGTACATAGTCCAACACACCGGAAAGAACAGCACCTTCTGAAGTAACGCCCAGGGCGATGGGGTTGAACGTGTTGCGCTGGTCGCCGGCCACATGGCTGTTCATTGCCACAGCTGCCTGCACATCCCCATTGTCTGCCACGGAGATCACCATGCTGTCCCTGACCATCAACAGGTTTCCGTTCGACTGTTGGGCAATGCCAGCCCCAACAAATTGGTTCGAGGGTACAGGGAGATTATAAAAATGTGCATCGTCAATTGCCCCTTCCGGTGTAAGCCTTGCAGAGGACAGGTAATCATGCCCCGGAATGATCATCCTCTGGAGGATCTGCACATCCCCGTCGCTGCGGGGAGCCGCACCCAGGTAATAACCGGAACCGGCGACGTAGTGGAATGTTTTCACCCAATCCAGCGAACCGTCCGCAAGCAGATGAACGACATGGGGATCAAACCAAATGTCGGCATAATTGATATACACACCTCCGTTTGCATCTGCCACCAGGAAGGTAGCTTGCCATACTCCGAGATTCCCAAAGGCCGGAAAGGAAAATGATCTCTGCCACAATACTTGACCTTGATCACCCAATTTAATAGTCAACAGATAGTTTAGGAAACTATCGCTAAACACAACTGAAATGAAGCTTCCGCCGCTCCATGAAGCCACCCTTGCAAATGGCGATGGGAAAGAGACATAATTCTGAAAGATCAATTGAATAACATACTTTTTTGACCAAGCGACGTTCCCGTTCTGATCCAATCTTACGAGCGGGTATTCCACTGTGAGCGTATCGATAAAATCGTCTATATACTCCATCTGATAATGGGAATAGCCGCTCCCCAGCAACAAGGTCCCATCGGCCTGATCGGCAATAACCTGCGCATCGGTCATGGCAACCGTCTTGGACCAGATCGGAGTGCCATTCGCATCTGCCCTCCACACCAGCGTGCCATCGGCGCTGTGCATGGCCAAGACCCGGTCACCATTTGATGCAACGAACCCGTTGTAGACCACCTGATCCAGGGTACTCACGGTGTCCAATGCCAACTGCACCTGCGCCAACGTGAACAATGGCAGGAAAAGCATTATGGGAAGTAGCGCCCGTTTCATGATCCCCCAGTTTTAAATGATGACATGCCGAAGTTATCAATTCCGGGCATTCGGTTTAACACCCTCAAAATGCCCGGTCATGCAATAGACACCTGAACACTCCATTTCGCTGCCTTGGGCCATGCGATCATTGGAATGAGAGCTCTGTACCCCTATTGTACCACTCTTAGCGCTTCAAGCTGTCCGCCCGCTGTTGCAGCTGGTTCAGCACGTCCTGGTACACGGCCTTCAATTCCTCCGGCTTTGCCAGGTAGGCGTTGTACGTGGCCTTGAAATCCGATTCGGTAACGCCATGTTTGCGCAACAGCTCGTCATACGCGGCTTGCGGAGATGCTCCAGCCTTGGGGTCCACCTGCAGGTCCTGTTTGGTACGAGCCTCGATCAGGAGGGACCCGGCAAGCACCTGTTCAAACGTGGCGCGGTCCAGTGGCGTGTCGGGCATCGGCTCCCCTCCTCCGCAGGC
>JAFDZY010000226.1 GCA_018266685.1 Bacteroidota bacterium | reverse complement strand
CTGTCCTTCCAGCTGAAGTCGATGTCGAAGTCGGGCGGCTTTTTGCGGGCGGTGCTGATGAAGCGTTCGAAGTAGAGGTTGAGCTCGATGGGGTCCACGTCGGTGATGCCGAGGCAATAGGCCACTAAGCTGTTGGCGCCGCTGCCGCGCCCCACGTGGAAAAAACCGCGATGCCGCGCGTACCGCACGATGTCGTGGTTGATGAGGAAGTAGCTGATAAAGCCCATGCGCTCGATCACGTCCAGTTCGTGCTGCATGCGCGAGATCACCGCGGGCGACGGCCGGGAGTAGCGGCGATGCACGCCTTCGAGCGCGAGGCGGTGCAGGTGCTCGCGGTCATGCGCGATGCTCTCACCAAACACCTTGCGCGTCTTGTCGCTGCCGTCGAAGCCGATGCTGCATTGCTCCAGCAGTGCTTCGGTGTTGCGCAGCAGCTCGGGAAAATCGCGGTAGAGGCGGCGCACTTCCGCTTCACTGCGGCAGGTTTCGTCAGGGTTCGCGAGTTCTTCGGCGGGCAGCAGGCTGATCAGCGTGTTCGCGGCCATGGTGCGCAGCAGGCGGTGGGTGTTGAAGTCTTGTTTGCTGCGGAAGGTGACGGGCAGCAAGGCCACCAGTTCGTTCAGCCTTTTAGCCCACGGACTGAAGGGCAGGCGCGTGAGCTCGCAAGGCCGGATGCCGATGCGCTCGTTGGGGTGCAGGGTGCGCGGCGGCGTGGTGAAGGGCAGGATGAAGAAGGCTTCGGAAGCCGCTGCAGTCCTTCGGCTCCTCGGGTGCCCTGCACCCTGCGGAGTGCCGCTACGCTTATGCTCAGGACGAGGCAGCGGCTCGCCATCCAGCAAGTGCGGACTGAGCAGTTCGTTCAGTTGTTGGTAGCCGTTGTTGTTCTTGGCCAGGCCGATGTACAACAGCTTCGTGCCCTGTCGGAATTCGATGCCGGCCACCGGGCGGATGCCATACTTGCCCGCTAAGCGCACGAAGTCGGGGATGCCAGCGGTGTTGTGGATGTCGGTGAGCGCGAGCGTGCGCACGCCGGCCTTGGCGGCCTCTTCCAGCAGCGCTTCCGGCGAGAGGATGCCGTACTTGAAGCTGAACCAGCTATGTGCGTTGAGGAACATGATCGACGGATATAATGGCGATCTTTAGACGGATAAGATAGCATATCAAGCACATGCTTTGTGGACAGGATGAACAGGATGCACAGGATAGGCCTTCCGTCCCTCGGTCCTAGGGTCCCCTTCGGGAGACCGCTGAGGGGGCTTGGGGCAAGTCCCATCAAGGTCTCGCGCAGCGGACCTTGACGCACAAGGTTGAAGTTGGGATTCCTACTACTTCAGCGGCTTGGTCCGCGTCTTCATCCAAGCGTGGACCTCCTCCACCTCCATGCGGCCGGTGGCCACGTGGATCACCAGGTCGTATTCCTCGTCGCGCCCTGCATGGATATCAAGGCCTCCATCCTGAAGGATCAATCGTGCCAGCGCGAAGCCGGTGCGCTTGTTCCCATCGATGAACGGGTGCCCGGTGATGATGCCATGCATCATGGCGCAGCCTTTTCCATGGCGGTAGGGAAGAGAACAACGCCGACAAACGTCGCAAAAGGCCGGTTCAGCGATGCGTCCAAGATGCCTTCATCGCGCACACATGTGATCCGCCAAATCGGCGAATAAGCTCATCATGGTAAAACAGGGCTTCACCCCGGCCGATCATTGCGCCAAGCGCTGGAGCAGGACCTTATCCTCCTCGATGTTCTTGAAGAACCTGTCCATGCGCTCCATGGAAGCTTGCTCTCCCCTGGCCAATTCTTCAATGGCGTCCAACACGCGCTGCACCATGCTTGCCGGGGCCTGGTCCGGAATGTCCTTGATGCGGTCCAACATCAACTGCTTGAGTTCCTTGGTGCTCATGGTTTGCCAAAGTTAGGCGAGGAGCAGTTGTTGGTTGTACGATGCTAGTTGTCAGCGAAAACCCCTCGGCAAAGCCTGACAACGAACAACCGACAACCCCTTTTCCTGTTTCCGGTTTTCCCAAGCCCGCGCCCCGTTACTTTGCAGCCATGGCCGCAACGCAAGCCCATCCCTTCCACCTCACCAACACGCTTTCGCGCAAGAAGGAGCCGTTCATCCCGCTGAACCCGCCGCACGTGGGCCTGTACGTGTGCGGCCCCACGGTGTACAGCGATGTCCACTTGGGCAACGTGCGCAGCTTCCTCACCTTCGATGTGCTGTACCGGTGGCTGCGCTACTTGGGCTACTCGGTGCGCTACGTGCGCAACATCACCGACGTGGGGCACTTGGTGGGCGATGAGGACGCGGGCGAGGACAAGATCGCGAAGCGCGCAAGGCTGGAACAGCTGGAACCGATGGAGATCGTGCAGAAGTACACCAACGGGTTCCATGAGGTGATGCGGCTGTTCAACATCCTGCCGCCGAGCATCGAGCCCACGGCCACGGCCCACATCATTGAGCAGATCGGCATGATCGAACGCATCATCGCCAACGGCTACGCCTACGTGGT
>JAFDZY010000225.1 GCA_018266685.1 Bacteroidota bacterium | reverse complement strand
GCCGGGCAGCATCACGTTGTGCAGCAGCGGTGCGCCGATCGATCTCTTCGCGCAGCTTGGCGGAACGCCCGATGCGGGCGGTGCGTGGACCGGGCCGAGCGCCGTGGTGGGTGGGCAATTCGATCCAGCGACGATGACCGCAGGCATGTACACCTACACCATCAATGTGCCGCCGCCGTGCGTAGACGCGACGAGTACCGTCACCGTGGCCGTTCAGGCGCCGCCCGATGCGGGCAACGATGGTTCGCTCACGCTGTGCATCAGCAGTCCGGCTTCTTCGTTGTTCAGTGCCCTGACTGGAACGCCCGACGCGGGCGGTGCGTGGAGCGGACCGAGCGCCGTGGTTGGCGGCCTGTTCGATCCCGCCACGATGATCGCGGGTGACTACACCTACACAGTGAACGGCACTTCACCCTGTCCTACCGCCAGCGCGGTGGTGAGTGTAAGCGTGGTGGCTGCGCCCGATGCGGGAACCAGCAACGTGCTCAACCTCTGCGCATCGGGAAGTCCAATGGACCTCTTCCCGGTGCTCGGAGGCGCGGACCTCAACGGAACGTGGTCAGGTCCGGGCGGCACCTCATTCAATGGCCAGTTCGTACCGGGTGCTTCAGCAGCGGGGGACTACACCTACACCGTGGCTGGCGCACCGCCGTGCCCAGCGGCACAATCCACGATCTCCATCAATGTTGTGGCCCTGGCCGATGCCGGACAGGACGGCAACTTGGCCTTGTGTTCGTCCTTCGGTGACGTAGAGCTGTACAACAGCTTGCAAGGCACGCCGCAAAGCGGCGGCACGTGGATTTCCCCGGATGGCACCGCCTTCAGCGGAACCTTCTCCCCGGCCACAAATCCTGGCGGGGCCTACCTCTACGTGATCACCGTGCCCTTGCCGTGCATCAACGATACTTCCGCAGTGGCAGTGACGGTAACCACCGCCCCAGACGCCGGGCTTGACAGCAGCATCACCTTCTGCACCAGCGACGCAACAGTGGGCCTGATGACGCTGTTGGGCGGCACGCCGGACGAGGCGGGCATGTGGAGCGGCCCCGGAGGAGCATTCGGCAATGCCTTTCATCCAGAATACGATCCCGCCGGACCATACACGTACACCGTGCAAGGCAGCTCGCCATGCCCGAATGCAACGGCCAGCGTGGTGATCAGCTTGAACCAGCCTCCGAATGCCGGCACCGACGGCAGCATCAACTTGTGCCCCGAAGCCGACCCTGCGGACCTATTTGCCACCTTGGGAGGAAACCCTGACCAAGGGGGAACTTGGGCTGCTCCAGGCGGTGCATTGAACACCGGCATCTTCGATCCATCCAGCGATCCACCTGGCACCTATACGTACACCGTTCCAGGCGCTGCACCCTGTCCGAACGACCTCAGCCAGTCTACCGTGCTGGTGTACGTGGTTGCGCCGCCGGATGCAGGGGTCGATTCCGTGAGCTGCACACTGAACGGCCTTTTGAGCGCCAGTGGAAATTGGGCCACGGGGCACTGGAGCGGGCCCGCCGGCACCGTGATCGACGCGCCCGATTCCGCAGCCACAGCGGTCTCCGGGCAGGCAGGCGGAGCGTACAGCTTTGCTTGGAGCACGGTGAGCGTTGAAGGTTGCGCCAGCGCGGACAGTGTGACGATCACCTTCACGGATGCCATCATCCCTTCGGTGGAAGTGGACAGCACCCTTTGCCATGGCTCGTGTGACGGCAACTTCACGGCCACGATAGCAGGCGGCAACGTGGGCGGGCCCGGCGATTACGGGATCCAGATCACCAGCACCAATGGCGGCGGCACCATGCCGATCAACGCGGGCTATTGCGCGGGCGGATACATGATCACCGTGGTGGACACCAACGGATGCGCGGCAACGTTGAACTTCTCCATTCCGGAGCCGGAGCCTTTGGTGATCGACCAGATCATACCCACGGAAACGCTTTGCCCCAACAGTTGCGACGGCACCATCCTGATCACTGATCCCGAAGGGGTGCAATACAGCATCGGCACCAACGCGCCGCAGCCATCCAACCTGTTGGGCGGCCTTTGCCCGGGCACGTACGCGGTAACGATGTGGAACGCCAACGGCTGCAGTGCCACCGGTACGGCCCAGATCGGAAGCCCGCCCCCGGTGGTTGCAAACTTCTCCGTACACCCGGACACGGTGTTCGTGAACGACCCGATGGTCACCTTCACCAACGCCTCCAGTGCCAATGCAGCGAGCTTCCTTTGGAGTTTCGGGGACGGTGCCACCAGCACGGAAATCTCGCCTGCGCACGGTTTCCCCATGGGTGTGGCAGCGGACTACACCGTCTGCCTCACGGCATACTCCATCAACGGATGCCCGGACAGCATCTGTGTACCGCTGCCGGTGCTGGACATGCCTGCCATCTTCGTCCCCAATGCATTCACCCCCGACGGAGACGGCAGGAACGACGTGTTCCGCATAACGGGTTCAGGCCTCTCGGCACAAGATTTCCACCTGATGATCTTCGACCGTTGGGGCGAACTGATCTATGACACCACTGACCTGAACGCCGGTTGGGACGGCACGCGCGACGGCAACGCGGTGAAGAGTGACGTATTCGTTTGGACGGTAAAAGCCTATTCCGTGTTCAGTATTGAGCCTTACGAACTGAAGGGCCACGTGACGCTGTTGCGGTGATGCCAAAACAGGCATCACCGTTGGCCATCTTGATTCCCCAAGAATTATTGAGCCGGTGATGAAGAAGCGGTGCCGGTGCGGTCATCGTGTTGAAGGGTGAAAGAGCGCAGAAGTGCGAAGGATGCGGCTTTCACTCTCGCACCTTCGCACCTCTGACCATTGCACGGACCGCTTCTTTGTTGCTGCCTGAGTAAATTGCGGTCCCGGCACTTGGGCCCATCAATGACCGAATTCCTTCTGAACGACCGCACAGTACGCAGCAACGCGCCGTTGGGCACCACGCTGCTTGATGTGATCCGCTACAACGAGCATTTGCCCGGCACCAAGATCGGCTGCCGCGAAGGCGACTGCGGCGCTTGCACGGTGCTGGTGGGAGAACAGAGGGATGGCCACGTGGAATACCGCTCCATGACCTCGTGCCTGCTGGCCATGGCCAACGTGCATGGCAAGCACATCGTAACCGTGGAAGGGCTCACGGACGAGCTGGCGCACGGCGCCGGCGTGGAACGGCTGAATCCGGTGCAACAAGCCATGGTGGACCAAGGGGCCACGCAATGCGGCATCTGCACGCCCGGCTTCGTGGTATCCCTGACGGGTTGTAGCCTAAGCTCCGAAGCCGTAACCAAGGAACTTGCGATCCGCGCAGTGGACGGGAACATTTGCAGGTGTACGGGCTACAAATCCATAGAACGCGCAGCGGAAGTTGCAGCGGGCCTGATGGCCAGCAAGGATGTGAAGGAACCCGTTCAATGGGCGGTGGCCCATGGCTTTGTGCCCGGCTACTTTGCCGGGATCGTGGAGCGCCTCAAGCGCATTTCAGCGCCGCCATCGGAGGTGGATCCCACTTCGCCCCTGCTGGGCGGCGGTACCGACCTCTATGTGCAAAAGCACGATGCCATGCTGCATGCGGCCATCCACCCGCTGAACAAAGAGCACGCCTTGATGGGCATCCGCATTGAAAACGGCCAGTGCATCATCGGCGGGGCCACGGTAGCAGGTGAACTGCTCACCTCACAGGAGTTGCGCGAATATTTTCCGAACCTGGAAAAGCACCTGCTGCTGGTGAGTTCCACGCCCATTCGCAACATGGGCACCGTGGCGGGCAACTTCGTGAACGCCTCCCCCATCGGCGACTTCACGGCCATGTTCATTGCGTTGGACAGCACGATCACGCTTTCCAATGAAGCGGCACCCGGCCAAGGCCATGCACGCAAACTGAAATTGAAGGACCTCTATCTCGGCTACAAGCAAATAGACAAAAAGCCGGAGGAGATCCTCACCTCAGTGCAATTCAACGTGCCGGGGAAACACACGCGGTTCAACTTTGAGAAAGTGAGCAAGCGCACGTACTTGGACATTGCCAGCGTGAACAGCGCCATCCGGCTGGAGCTGGAAGGAGATACGGTCCGCGAAGCACACATCAGTGCCGGTGGCGTAGCCGCAACACCGAAATACTTGGGGAACACCGCTTCCTTTCTCGTTGGCAAACCCATTTCGCCGGAAACGGTGCGCGCCGCAACCAAGGTGATGAACGACGAGATCGCGCCGATCAGTGATGCGCGCGGCACGGCTGACTACAAACGCCTGCTGTTGCGGCAATTGTTTTTTGCACACTTCCTGGAGTTGTTCCCGGAGCGTTTCAAGTTGATGGAATTGGTGGCATGAAGGCGGGCAAGAACAAAGCGATCAGCGGCACGGCAACAAGTCCTGTTGAGTCCCGGAATGGGTCCAATGGCCAGGGCGCAGCTTCCACGGAAACCCTGAAGAACGTGGACAGCGCGTTCCACGTCACGGGCCGATCGATCTACCTCGATGACATCGTGGTGCAACAGGGCACGCTGTTCGCCCTGCCGTACGACGCGCCCACGGCACACGCGCACATCACCAAGCTGGATCTTTCCAAGGCCGCAGCGTTGCCGGGCGTAGTAAAGATCCTGACCCATGCCGACATCCCCGGTGAAAACCAGATCGGCGGGATCATTCCCGATGAACCCTTGTTCGTGGAGCAGGAGGTCCATTTCTGGGGCATGCCCTTGGCGCTGATCGTGGCCACCACGCAGGAAATAGCGGTGGAAGCGCGCAAGCTCATCACCGTGGAACTGGAGGAGCTGCCGGTGATCACCGACCCGCGCGAGGCCCGGGAGAAAGGCGAGTTGATCGAGCCGCCACGCACCTTCAAGCTGGGCGACACGGCCTCCGCCTGGCCTCAATGCGCGCATGTGTTCGAGGGCCGCGCAGATACCAACGGACAGGAGCACCTGTACATTGAAACGCAAGGGGCATACGCCTACCCCACCGAACACGGCAGCGTGCGCATTTCCTCCAGCACACAAGCGCCCACGGCCGTGCAACGCACCGTTGCGCGCGTGCTGGGCGTGCCCATGCACAAAGTGGAAGTAGACGTAACCCGCTTGGGCGGCGGATTTGGCGGAAAGGAAGACCAGGCATCAGCCTGGGCCGCGTTGGTGGCCTTGGCGGCATTCATCTTGAAGAAACCCGTGAAGCTCAGCCTGCACCGCATGGACGACATGCGCATGACGGGCAAGCGGCATCCGTACAGCAGCGACTTCAAGATCGGTTTGGACAAGGATCTGAAGATCGTGGCCTACGAAGCCAGCTTCCACCAAAATGCCGGCGCCGCAGCGGACCTTTCCACGTCGGTACTGGAGCGCACGCTTTTCCACGCCACCAACAGCTACTTCATTCCCAACGTGGCCGTAACATCGTATTGCTGCCGCACGCACTTGCCGCCGAATACAGCATTCCGCGGCTTTGGCGGCCCGCAGGGCATGTTCGTCATTGAAGCAGCCATCGCGCAAGCCGCACGGGAGCTGGGCGTTCCGGCGCGGACTATTCAACAACGCAACCTGCTGAAGGAGGGCGATAAATTTCCGTATGGCCAAATAGCAGACCGTGTGCTGGCACGCCAAGCCTGGGAACATGCCGACCACGACTTCAACTTCGATGCGCTGGGACAGGAAATTGATGCCTTCAATGCAGCCAGTGAAACCCATGTAAAAGGCATGGCGATCATGCCGATCTGCTTTGGCATCTCCTTTACCAACACCGCCATGAACCACGCGCGGGCGCTGGTGCATGTGTACCAGGACGGCAGCGTGGGCGTAAGCACCGGCGCGGTGGAAATGGGGCAGGGCGTGAACACCAAGATGGTACAAGTGGCCGCAGCCGTGTTCGGCATCAGCGTGTCGCGGATCAAGCTGGAGAGCACCAACACCACGCGCGTAGCGAACACCAGCCCCAGCGCGGCCAGCGCCACGGCAGACCTGAACGGCAAGGCGTTGGAGAATGCCTGCAACGCGATCTTGGTGCGGATCAAGGACAAGGCGGCACGGATGCTGGGCACCACTCCGGATGCCATCACCATAGCGGACGAACAAGTGCTAAACCGGGGAAAGGCAACGGAGCTGGGCTGGGCAAAACTGGTGCATGCCTGCCACTGGGAACCGGTGAACTTGAGCGAGAGCGGCCACTACGCCACGCCGGAGATCCACTTCGACAAGACCAAGGAGAAGGGCCATCCCTTTGCCTACCACGTCTACGGCACGGCAGCCGTGATCGTCACGGTGGACCGCCTACGCGGCACGTACGTGGTGGACGCCGTGAAGCTGGTGCACGACTTCGGAAAACGCATCAACGATGCGGTGGACATCGGCCAGATCGAGGGCGGCGTGGTGCAGGGCATCGGGTGGATGACGATGGAAGAGGTGGTGTACAACGACAAAGGCCGTCTGCTGAGCAACGCGCTGAGCACGTACAAGATCCCGGACATCCACAGCGTGCCGAAGGAGCTCACCATCGGGACGCTGGCCACGGACGGTCACCCGCTGGCCATCCGACGTAGCAAGGCCGTGGGCGAGCCGCCGCTGATGTACGGGATTGGGGCGTACTTCGCGATCCAGAACGCGATCAAAGCCTTCCGGCCGGATACGCGCATGGTGTTCGATGCGCCGTACACGCCTGAGAAGGTATTGATGAGCTTGTACGGATAGAACGCTGATGACGCTGATTGAGCAGATGACCGCAGATTAAAGCAGGCCCAACCTTTAACTTTGAGCAACAGCCAACGACCATGAGCCGCATCGAGTTCAAACAGGCGAGCATTGCGAAGCAGGTGTTCAACACCAGCGACGAGGAAGTGTTGGACCAGGTGAAGGCCGTACTTGACCTGCAGAATGGCGACTGGTGGAAGAACTTGCCAGCCAAAGTGCGCAGGGATGTAGAGGAAAGCCTCTCACAAGCCGATCGTGGCGAGACGGTAAGCCATGCTGATGCCATGAAGCAGATCCGCGCATGGCGAAAGCGGTAAGGTGGACGCCCAAGGCGATAGACACGTACATCAACGTGCTGCGCTACCTGCGGGACAAGTGGACCACGCGAGAAGAACAACGCTTCGTGAATGAGGTCGAGAAGACTATCCGCTACATCGTGCTGTTCCCGAAGGGTTTCCGCAGCGCTGGCCATGCCCGGCTTCGCGAAGCGCCGATCAAACCATACAACATCCTGCTCTACCGCATCGACCGGTCCGCGATCGTAGTCATCGGCCTGTTCGATATGCGCAGGCACCCGAAGCACCTCAAACAACTGAAGAGCGGATGGAAGAAGGCATGATTTTCCGGCCGGAAGCTCGCAAGGCTTTCGACCCCGCTGGGGCGGGGCAGGTTGCGCCGTACACCCCGGAGAAGGTGTTGATAAGCCTTTACGCCTGACGAATGAGCATTGAGAACGGTCGGTACCCCTTGAGCTTGTACTTAGTGTTAGCGGCGTGTATCAGTTTACTTGTTACTCTGCAAATTAATGGCGTGGAGTTCATTGAAACCAGTGTTTGGACTCTTGTCTTGGGCGTGGCCCCAGCATTTTGTATTGTCGGGGCGTGGCCCGTTTTTCAGTCAGTGAACATCAACTGCACATCCACTATCTCATGTCCAAGGATGTCACTGTTGATCTGACTACCCATAATCTCGAAAGCCACCACCTGAGCTTCTTCTCCATGGACACGAAGTCTCAGTTCTATTTCACGGGCGAGCCAGACACTTTGCTCTTCGTGAACACGAGTACAGGGGATAGAAGGTCTGTTGCGCTCAATTCAAGGATGTCGGACACACGCCGGCTACTGAAATTCCTCAAGGATTTCCGGACCACGTGAGCCCACCGTGAGGGATAGAAGCAAGTAGCCCAAAGCGAAGCGAGGACTACTGCGGATAGCCCGGCGGCGAGTCTTCGAGCCGGCAAGCCCACCCTTCGGCTCCGCTCAAGGGGACCTACTTCTTCCTGCGTCCTTCGAGGATCTTCAAGAAAGACCGCGTCCGGATCTCCGCCAACGTAAGCCCCGTGGCCAGCGCCTCCTTCTCGCTGATGGCGCCGCAGTTGAGGCCGCGCAGGAAATAGTTGAGCAGGCCCTGGCCGGTCGCGGCATCGTCGAAGACGTCGCTGGTGAGGGTGGCGCGGGCGGCGCGTTCCACGAAGGCTTTGAGGCGAGCGGCGGCATCGTCGTAGCTCTCTAAGAAGAAGCTGTAGACGGCGGCGTAGCGCATGGGGAATTGCGCGGGGTTGAGGTCCCAGCCCTGGTAGAGGCCCTTCCAGAGCGAATGGCGGGTGTGGTCGTACGCCTTCTTCCAGTTGCGGTGTACCACGGCTTTGTTTTCCGCGCGCTGTTTGGGGGTGAGCTTCGCGCCGCGGTGCGGGCCAATGGGCATCACGTTGGTGGCGCCATCGCTGAGCCAGATGCCGGTGGCCCCGAGCGACACCTTCATCATCATGTGCGCGAAATCGCACACGGCGTGGCCCATGTCCTGGTACTTCGCGGTGATGTTGTTGGCGGCGGTGTAGTCGTAGGTGCCGAAGGCCGTGGCGATCATGCGGCCCTTGCTGGCCAGCACATAGCGGCGCAACGGGTTGGTGCCGTCGGCAGCGATCACGGCCTGCGTGGTCTCCACCATCATTTCCATCTTCAGCGCGCCCTTTGCGATCTTGGTGTTGCCTTCGATCGCCTCAAAGAGCTGCACCAATGCCGTGACCTGCTCGGGAATGGTGACCTTCGGCAGCATCACCACGAAGTTTGCCGGGAGCTTGCCGTTCGTAGCCTTGGCAAGCGTAGTGAGGAAGATGTCGAGCGTGCGCGCGCCGCGTTCCTTCAGATCTTCGGTGAAGGGCTTGATGCGGATTCCGATGAAGGGCGGCAGGGAATTGGCCTTCATGCCCTTGGCCACTTCCAGCGCGGCTCTTTCGGCGGTGGCATCCTCTTCTTCCCAGCTGCGGTTGCCAAAGCCGTCCTCGAAGTCGATGCGGAAATCTTCCAGCGCCTCGGTGCGCAGCTTGTGGATCACTTTGTTGTACGTGGCCCAGGCCAGCCAACCGGGCTCCGTCTTGGTCTTTGTCCCGGCCTTGGCGAAGCGCTTTCCGAGCTTGGCGGTGTCGGCGGCGCGCTTCGGTAGCTTGTCATGGCCGGGCAATTCCAAGGCGTGGGCAAACTCCGCGAAGTCGGCGGCGTTGTCCAGCAGGGTCTTGAGCGCAGCATTGCCCATCTTCTGCGCGGTTTCCGCCGTGAAGAGGTCGGCGCCCCCGTACACGGTGTGTACCGGTTGCCGCTCAGGCCGGTCGCCGGGATAGATGGCCTGGAAGGCTTTGTTGGCCTTGCCGAGGCTTGCGAGGATGCGGGACTTGTCCTTGGTGGGGATGCTGGAGTTCATGAAATGCAATGGAATGCGTGGAGCAGTTGCATGGAAGTCACTTCGGGCCAAGATTTGGCCGGAAGTGTTCATTCGACTTAGCGTTGGTGAAGATGCGCATACCCTGTTAAAACACGTGCATGGCTGATGGGGCCTTCATTTCACACCGCTATCCAACATCAAGGTCAACTGCTCCGCCAACACGGGCAGCTTTGATTCGATCACCCGCCAAACAATGGTCTCCTCAATCTCGAAATAATCATGGACCAACCGGTGGCGCATACCAATGATCCTTGACCATTCCACTTGTGGAAAATCATTCCTCAAGGTTGCACTTGTACGGTTAGCGGCTTCGCCAATGATCTGGATGTTACGCATTACCGCATCCGCGATCATCTCGTCCCCCATGAATCCCTGAAGGTTCATTCCGGCCGTGTATCGCTGGATGCGCTCCACAGCTTCCTGCATGTCCAACAGGAGCTGCCTATCGCTTCGCTCAGACATACCGAAGATCGGGTTCGATATACGGCATGTAGCGATCTTTGATGGATCCCCTGGTCACCAGGTCCACCTTTCTGTTCATCAAGGTTTCCAGCTCCTCGGCCAGGTCAATGAACTCCAAGCCCAAGGGAGTGCCCATTTCGATCATGATGTCTACATCGCTGTCGGGCCGGAAATCATCGCGTGTGGCGGAGCCGAAGACGGCCATGCTCTTCAGGCCGTATTTGGCGAAGAGCCTTGCCCGTTCACGGCGCAGTACGGCGAGTATGTCGGCGAGGGTGCGCATCCCTGCAAATATCCGAAGAATACGGCTGGAGAGTGCGAGGGTGCGAAAGGGTGCGAGAGTGCAAGAGTGCGAGGGTGCGAGAGAGTGCGAGGGTGCGTTCAACTCCCGCGATATGTGCTGTACCCCCAAGGGCTCAGCAGCAGCGGCACATGGTAGTGCCCGTCTTCGGCCAGTTCAAACACCACTTCGATGTAGGGGTAGAAGCCCTTGGTGCCGTGGTTGCTGAAGTATGTTGAAACATCGAAGCGGATGCGGTACATGCCTTCAACGAGATTAGTGCCCAGGGGGAGCAGGTCGGGCACGCGGCCATCGGCGTTGGTACTGCCCATGGCAAGGTCTTCCCACGTGTGCCCTGCAGTGGAACGTTGCAGGGTGATGCGCACACCATTGGCGGGTAATCCGCGCGCGGTGTCGAGGATGTGGGTGGAGATGGTGCTCATGGAACCAGGTGATCAGGGGATCAGAAGATCAGAAGATCAGAAGATTGGAGGGAGGGCGCATCGGCTAAACCAGCAGCTTCTTCAATCGGAGTCGGGTGATTTTGTTTTGCTCCGCCGCTGCGATGTGGATCTCATCCTTGGGATCGTTGTTCATGCGCGCTTCAAGCATGGTGAGCATTTCTGCCGCGCCCTTTCCCGTTGCACAGACAATGAAGATGAAGCCGAACTTCTCTTCGTAGGCTCTATTGGCGGCGATGAATTTCTCCAACTGGGCCGGGTCGGTGCCTTGCATGCCCTTTTGCTCACCTGCCGCCCACTGGCCACCGCTGGCCGCTGCCTTGGCATCGCCGATGCGCGGGTGGTGGCCGAAGGCCTCCTCGTAGTCGTCCACATCGCACTCCTCCCAGATGTTATCGCTGGTCTCCAGCACCTCGCCGAGGTTTTCAAAGGGGCGCGCATACACCATGCGGTCCACCCATTGCGATGCGCCGCAACATTGTTCGAGTGCTTCGGAAGCGGCTGCTTCAGAAAGGCGGTTGAGTTGGTCGATGTTCATGTGGAATTCCTTCACGCGATGGTGCCCCAGAGCCGCAACCTGCTGATGCCGCCGTCGGGGAAGATGCTCAAACGTACGTGCGTGACCGGAGCCGTGCAAGCAATCTCCTGCTCGAACAGGTGTTCGTGGTGCGCTTGGAGCTTGGTGCGTGGGATGATCGTGGTCCATGGCACGCCCGAAAGATCATCGGAATTGCTGGTGCATCCTTCCAGCACAAAGCTGTCCGGGTAGTTGCCCTTGAAGTGGGCCGTGTCGATCAGGACCTTGCGGATAATGCCCGGATGGGCGAGGCGTACGATGACCCAGTCCTTGTTGTTGGGCGTGCGGTTGCGCTTGGTTTCCCAGCCATCGCCCATGTTGATGCCCCGGGCAGGCATGAGCAGGTTATTCATGTGGCTGAAGAACATGTCGTTGCATTGGATGGCGAGGGCGCCGTTCTGCGCGGCGGCAAGGTCCACCAGTTCGCCGGGCGTTACGGTGCGCCAATCCCGCTGCACTTCGCCGTACACACGGAAGCGGGCCACGCCGCCATCGGGGTAGATGTGCAGTTTTACGTGGGTGAAGAGGTTGTCAGTTGTTGGTTGTTGGTTGTCAGGCTGCCGATCTCCGCGCCCGACAACCGGCAACTGCGAACTGCCAACGGCCTCCACGAAGTGATGCGCCCCCGGCTGCAACACAGTCTTGCCAAGCACTTCGACCCAAGCGGCCTTCTCCCAATCGCCATCCGGTGCGTAGCAAGCCTCAATGGTGCAGTACTCCGGCTGGTTGCCCAAGAAGTGCGAGGTATCCACATCAAAGCCCCGGATCACGCCGGCGGCGCCGAGCTGGAGGATGGCCATGTCGTGGCCTTCGGATCGCTTACGGCGGCTCTCCCAGCCGTCCATCCACTTCCCGCGCTCGGTGAACTTCTCCGGGATGAACACGGGATTCTCGGCCTTGATCAAGTTCTCCTTTTCGGCGAAGAAGTCATCGGTACACCAGAGCACCTTGGCGCCGAAGCGCTCGGCGGCGAGGTTGATGAGGTGGGTGAAGGCGGGGGTGTTTTGTTCTTGCTCCATGCTACTTGCGGAGTGCCTCGAAGGTCCGTGATGCAAATTTGCCATCGGCGAAGGTTCTTGTCCCGCCGATCATTGTGTGATCGATCTTGCCGTGCAGCAACTTTCCCAGGTAGGGCGTGAGTTTATGCCGGTGCTGAATTTCAGCTTCCCCTACTACAAACTTCGCTTCCGGATCCCAAATAACCAGATCAGCATCGCATCCAGCTTCGATACGCCCCTTCCGCTTCAAGCCGTGGAAGTCGGCAGGTGCTGCGCACAACAGCCGTGCTACCTCTTCCAAGGAGAAGCCCCGCTCCTTTGCTCCGGCCCAGAACGCTGGCAACAAAAACTGCAAGCCCGCGATGCCGCCCCACGCCTTCATGAAATTACCGCTTGCGGTTTCCTTCATTTCCGGCGGTGCAGGGCTGTGGTCCGTGGCCACGAAGTCCAGCGTTCCGTCCTTTAGTGCTTCCCAGAGCAGTTCGTTGTTGGCGCGGCTGCGGATCGGCGGGGCACACTTGAACTCCGTGGCGCCATCGGGGATCTCTTCGGCGCAGAACAGCAGGTAGTGCGGGCAGGTCTCGGCGGTGATGCGCAGGCCTTTCCTTTTCGCTTCGCGGATCAACGGCAGAGCCTCGGCGGCGGAGACATGCACGATGTGGACGTGGACATCGAACTCCGCGCTGAGGCGGATCATGAGGGCAATGGCATCGGTTTCCCATTTGGGTGGGCGGGACGCCAAGTAGTGCTTGTAGGAGTTGTCAGTTGTCCGTTGTCGGTTGTCAGGCGGTAGGGCAGTCGCATGCCTGCCTGACAACGGAGAACCAACAACTGACAACTGAGGGAAAACCACCGGACTCTCCAATTCGCAATGCACAAGCAAGATGGCATCGTGCTTCTTCAGGATCGGCATTGCCTTGCGCAGGTCCGCCTCGGTGACGTTGGGAAACTCGTCGATGCCGGAGTGCGTGAGGAAGGCCTTGATGCCGAAAACACCGGCGTTCAGCAACTCGTCGAGGTGGTTGATGTTGCTGGGGATCACGCCACCGTAAAATCCGCAGTTGACGTGCAGCTTTCCTTCCGCAGCCTTCAGCTTCAGCTTGAACGCCTCCGCCGTGGTGGTCACGGGGCTGGCATTGAGCGGCATCTCGATCAGCGTGGTGGTGCCACCTGCTGCAGCGGCCCGGGTGGCTGTTTCAAACCCCTCCCACTCCGTGCGTCCCGGCTCGTTGATGTGGACGTGCGCGTCGATCACGCCGGGCATGATCACCTTGCTGCCGAAGCTTTCAAAGGGAACGCCATCCGGTTCCACGCGGCCAGGCAGCACCTCTTGGAACTTGCCATCGCTGAGGACAAGCGTCGCTTCCATCATCCCTTCCGGGGTGATCACGCGGGTGCTATGCAGGGCGTGGGTAGGCATCTCTGGGCTTTTGGGGCGGCCTCTGTTGGGGGGCGATGCATGCATTGCCCTTTACGGGAGCTTGGCTCCCTGCAAGATCCAGCGTTTGAGTACGGTCCGTTCCTGATCGGTCATGCCGGTTTTGTTGCCCAAGGGCATGGTGTGGGTGCGCACGGCGCGTTCCATGATCATGGATGCTTTGGCCTTGATCTGTTCGGGCGTGTCGTACATCACACCATTGGGCGCCACCACATACACATCGTCGGTGGGGTTGGCACTGTGGCATTGCACACAGCGGCGCTGGATCACGGCGTTGGCCTCGGCAAAGTTCACGGGCACCGCAGCATCCACCGTATCCTCCATGGCGGGCGAGATGGCCACGCTGAGCAGCACCAAAGCCGCGATGCTCACCACCAGCACCCACGTGCGCTTCACGCCGCGGTCCAGCAAATTCCAGTAATGCTTGATGCCCGCGCTGGCCACGGCGATCACCATCAGGATGAGCCAATTCCCGCTGTGCCCGAAGGTGCTTGGGAAGTGGTTGCTGAGCATGATGAACACCACCGGCAGCGTGATGTAGTTGTTGTGCAGGCTGCGCTGCCCGGCCTTTTTCCCAAGCGAAGCATCCAGTGGTTGGCCCGTCTTGGCCGCGCGCACCAAGGCTTTCTGGCTGGGAATGATGGTGAAGAAGACGTTGGCCGCCATGATGGTTCCGAGCAGCGCACCCACGTGGATGTACGCCGCGCGGCCACTGAGCAGATGCGTGAGCGCGTACGTGATCACGCCCAGCACCAGTATGCCCACCAGCGCGAACCAGCCTTGGTGTAACACCAGCTTGGAGCGGCACATGCCGTCGTACACCAGCCAACCGATGATCATGGAGCCGATGCCAATGCTGATGGCTTCCGCCGGGGAAAGCGCCGCCACGGTGGGATCCACCATGAGCGACTTCGCATCCGCGTAGTACACGATGAAGAGCAGCGAAAAACCGCTGAGCCAGGTGAAGTAGGCCTCGTACTTGAACCAGTGCAGGGGCTTGGGGATCACCGTCGGCGCCACCTTGAATTTCTCCACGTAGTAGAAACCGCCGCCGTGGATGGCCCACAGGTTGCCGGCCAGTTCATCGCGCAGGTCTTCGGTGCGGTTCAGGTTGTTCTCCAGGAAGATGAAATAGAACGAGGCGCCGATCCACATGATGCCCGCGATGACGTGCGTCCAGCGCACCGCGAGGTTGAGCCACTGCATCACATAGCCTTGCATCTCCGTGCCCGCCACCGCCACGTAAACGGCATACCCGCACAGCAGAAGCAGCCCGAAAAACTTCGAAGCCTGCCGGGAGGCGATGGCGGTGGAGCGCGCCTGTTCGAGGTCGAAGCGGGTACCTTCGGAAAGGCCCGGATCGGCGAGTTTTCCAGTGAGCTGGTTGGCGAAATGCCGAAAGCACAGGAAGGACACGAACAAGAGCAGCACTACCGCAGCAATGATCCACAGGTGCGGTTCCGCCATGAGCTTTTCGCCGTAGCCGGGCAATGCTGTTGCTGCGCCGGGGGAACCGGCAACGTTTCCGGCAGGCCCAACAGGTTGCGCCGAAGCGTGCATCGCGGCTGCAATGCCTGCAAGCGTTGCTGAATATGTGGGCAGCCGGAACACCAATGGCGAAGATGCGTCATTCCTATGCTTTCCAAAGCAGCGCAGGAAGGCTGTACTTTGAACGCCCTATCGTGAACAAGGCAAATCACACCGAGGCAAGGATTCTGGCCTCAGGGTCCCGAGGCGGAGACCCTAAGGGAGCAGTTGTAAGTACATTGAACGCCCTACCGTGAACAAGGAGCTTGCAATCTGGGAACATGCGCTAGCGGCCTTGGGTCGCGGGGAGCGCTGCATGTTGTTGGTGGTGGTGGAAAGCATCGGCAGCAGCCCGGGCCGCGCGGGCTTTAAGGCGCTGGTAACCTCCGGCGGTGAATTGCACGGCTCCATCGGCGGGGGCAGCATGGAGCACAAGCTGGTGGAGCTGGCGCGGGCGCGATTGACCGTTGCCGCAGGGTCCTCTTCGAGTGACCCTGCGGCAACGGCAATTATACCTTTCCTGAAGCGCCAGATCCATCGCGCGGATGCGGCGGCGGACCGTTCCGGCATGATCTGTTCCGGGGAGCAGACCGTGGCATTTTATCCGCTTGCGGACAAGCACGTTCAACTCCTTGGGCAATTGGTAGCTGCAACGGAAAATCCAGGCGGACTGGCGCTGCAGTTCAATGAAATGGGCATTTCCGTTCAATCGGATGCCGGTGCTGCCAAGCATTTGGTCCGAAGTTCATCAACCCAATGGACCTACACGGAACCGATTGATGAACGCCCGCGCATCGTGATCCTTGGTGCAGGGCATGTGGGCTTGGCCCTGAGCCGCACCATGGCGCAGCTCGGCTTCCATGTCCACTTGATGGATGACCGCGCCGACCTGAACACCATGGCCGCCAACGAATGGGCGCACGTGCGCAGCGTGGTAGACTACGGCAACATCGGAAATTGGATCGCGGAAGATCCCGGCTTGTATATCGTGCTGGTCTCCTTCGGCTACCGCACCGATGCGCTGCTGGTGCGGCAGTTGCTGGGGAAGAAATTCAAGTACCTCGGCATGATGGGCAGCACGGGCAAAATCGAAAAGCTGCTGGCGGACCTGCGCGCGGACGGGTTCACGGAGGAGGAGCTTTCCCGGTTGCGTGCGCCCATCGGCGTACCCGTCCACAGCAAAACGCCGGAAGAGATCGCGGTGAGCATCGCAGCGGAGATTATTGGGGTGAAGAATGGAGGGTAGTT
>JAFDZY010000224.1 GCA_018266685.1 Bacteroidota bacterium | reverse complement strand
TCTGGGACCCACCGGCGAAGCCTACCTGCCCATGGCCCGGATCATCTTCATTGGCGCCCTTCCATTTGCCTTCTTCAACGGCATGCGCAGTGTGCTGGATGCTTTTTTCCATACGCCTCGCAACGGAGTGAACTTGATCAAGGCGTTCGGACTGCTTTTGCTGGGCAGTGCAGTACACTTGATCGTGCCAACGCCTTGGTACACCATGGGCGTGGTAACCGTGCTCGCCATGTACTATTTGGGCTGGCTCACCTGGCGCGATGTGGGCTTTGTGCGGAGCGAACTTCGACGGATGGCCGCCCGGCCCGGAAGCCAGTTGCGACTGGTGGTGCTGATCCCGGACAAGGAGGACGGCAACACCTACACCGCTTCGCGATCCCAGGCCAAGGCATTTGCACTCAACGGTTGCGAGGTCACCCTCTTCCACCTGGAGCACCGCTCGTCCCTCACCAAGTTGTTCAAGGCCCGCCGCACGTTCAAACGCTTGCTGCACACCCGGCGCCCGGATGCCGTGCATGTGCATTTCGGGTCCGTGGCCGCGCTGTTCACCGTGCTGGTCAGCTCCGTGCCTGTGGTGATCACCTTCATGGGCGATGACCTGGACCGCCATGCCGTGCCCGGATTTGTGCGCGCACGCGTAGGAGGCCTCTTCAGCCAGGTGGCGGCCTTCTTTGCCTCGGGCATCATCTGCGATGGCGAAGAAGTGCGCGACCGCTTGTGGTGGCGTCAAGGCGATGCCGTTGTGTTGCCCTTGGGGCCCGATGGGAAAGGCAGCGACCTGGCCACGCTGGAGTTCTTGAGGGGTGTGGCGTTGCACCGAAATGATGTCTCGGAACCGGTGAGCTAGGATGATGCCGGGCCGGTTCCATTTCTCTACGGCGCACAGGACCCATGTGGCGACCTATGCCGCTGAAGGCGCGGTGCTCCTGGGGACCGTGGTGGTGTATAAGCTGGCCGCGCTACACTTCGGCAATGAAGGATTCGAACCGTACGCGGTGGTGCGGCGCACCATTTCCTTTCTGCAGACGGTACTGCTTTTCGGATTGGGCGTGGCCTTGGTGCGCTTCGTGGCGCTCTCCGGCGACCGGGCGGAGCAGGTCGGGCTGCTGCATGCCGTGGTGAAGCCGATAAGCCTGGTGGGCGTGGTTCTTCTGGCCGCTTGTGCCCTTGCACCGGCCGCCTTTTCCCGGCTCTTTTTCGGTGATGCCTCCCATACGGACCTCATCCTGCCGGTCGGGCTGCTCACCTTCGGGCTGCTCATGCATGCGGTGATCTACAGCTTTTGGCGCGGGACCATGGAGATGGGCAAGGCGAACGTGCTGCAGGTGGTCAACCTCGCCGTGGTGCCGAACGTGGCGATGTGGTGGGGGCCGAGCATGTCCATCGTCCTGTGGTCGATGGGGATTGCCTGGTGCATCTGCAGTGCCATCGGATTGATACCGGTGCTGTTGAAGCGCAGCACCGTGATCTCCGCCGCCGACCGCTCGCGCCTGTTGCGCTACGGGATCCCACGTGTTCCCGGGGACTTGGTGCTGGCCAGTCTGCTCACCATTCCGGTCTACTTGGTGAACCATGTGAGCGGGCTGGCCGCCGGCGCGCAGGTGGCCTTCGGTCTGACCTTGGTGAACCTGGCCTCTTCGGCGTATTCGCCGATCAGCCTGTTGCTGCTTCCAAAGGCAGCGGCCATGCTGGCGGAAAAGCGTTGGCAAGAACTGGAGCGGCGTACCCGGCGCATCGCATGGATGGCCCTGGTCAGCGGCATAGCGATGGTCGCCGTGTTCCAAGCGATCGCTTCACCCTTGCTACGGTGGTATCTCGGCGAGACCGGGTCGGCGATGGTGACCACCTGCCGCATCGTGTTCATCGGCGCCATCTTCATGGGTGTTTTCGTTTCGCTGCGCAGCATCCTGGATGCCTACTACACGGCGCCCCGCAACACGTTCAACCTGCTGGGGAGCCTGGGTCTTTTTGTAGTGGGCGTGGTCGGCTACCTCTGGTTCCAGCCTTTCCTGAACTTCGCCTTGGTGGCCACCGTGGTGGCGCCGCTCGCGCTGCTGGCATGGCTTACCTGGAGCAGCATCGCATGGATGCGCCATGACCTCCGTTCCATGGACCCCGGACCTGGCCATGTCCTGCGGGTGCTGGTAGTGATCCCCGGCAGCCCCGGTACGGCGGGCATGCCCTTCTCGCATCGCCAGGCCGAAGCGTTGCGGGCAAAGCACGGATACGACGTACGCACCTATCTGCTTTCCACACGCACCTCCATCCGGGGCCTGTTGAAGGCCCGGCGGGAACTGAACGCGATCGAGCACGGTTTCCGGCCCGATGTGGTCCATGTGCACTACGGAACGGTCACGGCCTTGTTCACCCTGCTCACCGTGCGTTGCCCGCTCGTGGTCACCTTCCATGGCAGCGACCTCAATCCCACGCCCACCGATGGCGTATGGAGGGACCGCATCGGCAGGTTCCTTTCGCAGTTGGCGGCCTTGGGGGCCACGGGGATCATCTGCGTTTCCGAAGGATTACGCCAGCGGTTGTGGTGGCGGAAGGAGGATGCGGTGGTGGTCCCGATCGGTACCGACACGGACCAATTCCATCCCATGGACCGGCAGGAATGCTGCGGCCGGCTGGCTTGGCCCCAAGGCCCTGTCGTGCTGTTCAATGCGGGCAATCCCAAACTCAAGCGGTTGGACCTGGCGCAGGCGGCCCTGACACTGGTGAACAAAAGCGTGCCCGATGCCCGGTTGATGGCCCTGCAAGGGCAGGTGAAGCCGGAGGACATGCCGGTGATGATCAATGCCTCGGACGTGGTGTTGCTGTGCAGCGATGCCGAAGGAAGCCCCACCATGGTGAAGGAGGCCATGGCCTGCAACGTGCCGGTGGTGAGCAACGATGTGGGCGATGTGGCCGAACGCCTGTCCGGGGTGCGCCCGGGCGCCTTGGTGGAACAGCGCGCGGATGCCTTCGCGGCAGGTATTCTTGCGGTGCTTGCCGATGGAAGGCGCTCCAATGGGAGGGAGGAGCTGGTCCGGCAAGGATTCACCTCCCTACTGTTGGATGGCCGGGTGGCCGCCCTGCTCAGAAATTGCACCTGGTACCGAAGCCGATGAAAGCCTATCTCCTTCTGTTCTTTATCAGCGCCATCCTCCTCCTGGGAACCGTTGCGATCTACCGCAAGACCCGGCAGGGATCCTTCCTGTTAGGGATGTGCATCCTTTATTTCTGGACCTTCCTCGGGGCCTGGTTCTTCATCGGCGATGCACTGAGCGGGTATCAAGGCTACAAGATCGGGCTGGCCTACTACTATTTGATGGAGAAGATGTTCCCCTTCGAGCTGGACCACTGTTATACGGTGGCGCTCTGGGGCTATGGGCTGTTCACCGTCGCGTTGTTGGCCGGTGTATTCCTGATGATCCCCCGCAAGGGAGCGCGCCAGTCCGCCTCCGCTCCGCTTCCGCTGGACCATCGGGTGTTCCTGGTGGTGGCCGTGGTGGCCGCCGTGGCCAGTTTCCTGATCGTGCGCCCCTTGATGATGCAGGCGATCCAGGACGGCGAATCGGTGTACTTGGTGACGCGGACCACCTTTTTCGAGGGCTCCACCATCCATGCGCTTTGCAATGAACTGGCCGCCTTCAGCCTCTTGCTGGGCTGGTCCCTGTATCTCACCGGTGACGGACCCCGGCATTTTGCACGGACCGGTGGCGCATGGATAGGATACGCCTACCCGGTGGCCTTGGTGCTACTGGAACTGTACCTGATGCTCTTGGGCAACAAGCACGAGCTTTTCATGGGGCTTGTACTGGGCTTGTTGTTGTTCTTCGGCAATGCGCAGCGGCCGGCCTATGGCCGGTTGGCGATCTATGTGGGCTTCGTCGCCGTGCCCCTGTTCCTTACCGGCCAAGTGAGGGGCCGAAGCCTCCATGAACTTCCCAAGGACCCCGAGGAGAAGGCCAAGGTGCCGCCGCCGTTCACCGTTCCCATCCTTGCGCATGTTCCCCGTGCGCCCAAGGCGTCAGGGCCGGGCATGCGCTTGGGGCAGATGTTCTTCAGCAACGAGATGTTCGCGGCACATTTCTCCCTGTATGGCATCTGCCGGAACCATGTGCGACCGGTGCCCGGCATCAGCGCGCGTTACCTGGCCTCCTCGCTGGTGCCCCGCCTTATGCAGGAGGAACGCCCGCCCACGGCCTACGATGCCTATGCGGACCAATGTGGACTGATGGAAGGGCAGGGGTATACCATCCATCAGGCCGCGGCGTGGTACATGAACGGCGGTTGGCCGTTGGTGGGCGTGGGCGGGCTCTTCTTCGGCTTGATCTGGGGGCTGCTCATGCGTTGGAACGGGCGTTCCTCCGGCAAGTGGCTTCCCTTGCGGATCCTCTCGGTGATGGGCACATCCTGCTGGACGGCCTACCTGCCCATGCTGGTCCGCGATGGCCCCGAGACGCTGAAGGCCCTGCTGTTGGAAGGTTTTGCGCTGCCCATTGGCGTGGTGCTGCTCGCGGCCATTTTTGCAATGCGCCATCCGGGGCGCGAACCGGTCGGGCATGGAACGTAAGGTGAGCATCGTGGTCCCCTGTCGCAATGAGAAGCACTACATCGCGGCATGCATCCGCTCCATCCGCGCGGCGGACCCCGCCGGTTGCCGGGTCACCGTCCTGGTCTGTGACGGCATGAGCGATGACGGCACACGCGCCATCGTGGAAGGGATCGCGAAGGAGGATCCGTCCGTGCGGCTGATCGATAATCCGCAACGGACCACGCCACAGGCGCTCAACATCGGCTTGCGGCACATGCCTTTCGATGTGGGCATCATCCTCGGGGCCCATGCGGAGATCGATCCGGGTTTCATCCGGGAGAACTTGAAGGTGTTGGACGCCGACCCTTCCGTGGGCTGCGCGGGCGGCCTGATCGAGAATGTGTTCGACGGGCCGGTGTCGCGGAGGATCGGGGCCGCCATGGGCCATCCGTTTGGCGTGGGCGGTGCGCATTTCCGCACCGGCGCGCGCGATGGCTATGTGGATACCGTGGCCTTCGGCGCCTATCGCCGGCAAGTGTTCAACCGTGTCGGCTGGTTCGACGAGGAACTGGTGCGCAACCAGGATGACGAGTTCAACTACCGCGTGGTGCAGGGCGGCTTCAAGATTTTCCTCAGCCGGGCCATCCGCTCCAAGTACTATGTCCGCGCCTCCTATGGCCGCTTGTTCAGGCAATATGTGCAGTACGGCTACTGGAAGGTCTATGTGAACTGTAAACACAGGACCATCACCACGCTACGCCAAGTGGTTCCCGCGCTCTTCGTGCTCTATCTCTGCCTTGCCCCGGTGCTGGCGGCGATGATGCCCGTGTTGCGCTGGCCGCTCCTGGCCGTCCTTTTGGTGTATATGGCGGCGGCCATGGTCTCCGCTTTCAAGGCACGAACACAGCACGGAGACATGCTGGGCGTGATGCGTGCCTTTGTTTCCATGCATGTGGCCTATGGATGGGGGTACCTGAAGGGCATCTTTCGGTTCATGCTCCTGGGCGCGATGCCCAGTAGGGCCAGTGGTTCCTTGACCCGATAAGGCGATGCTGGACGGAACGACACGGCACTTTGTGGATCGCATGATGACGCTTTCCGCGGTGGCCTTGGCCATCTGTTTGCCTCTTGCCCCCGACCTCGTTCCGCTGCTCATGGTGGTCTTGGCCTTCAGCGCCATCTGGCCGGTCAAGGGCCGGCGGGAAAGGCATCCACTTCGCCCGGATTCCCCCTTGCTCTGGATGTTCCTGCTTTACCTGCTGCATCTGGCAGGCCTGCTGTGGACCACGAACATGGACTTCGCAGGGCTCGACCTCGGCATCAAGGCGCCTTTGTTGGTGTTCCCGCTGATGCACATCTTCGGGCGTCCCGTCCAGGACCGGGAAAGCGTGCAGCGCTGGTTCATTGGTGCGAATGTGCTGGCGGTGGCACTCTGCCTGCTGCACGCCGTGGTCTCCGTGGTCGGCATCGTGTTCGGCAACGGTGCGCACCACAACTTGGCCATGAGCGGCTTCGCCTTGAGCGTTCCGTTCTTCTCCTCGGATTTCTCCCTGTTCCTCCATCCCACGTACATGGCGATGTACCTCACCCTGGCACTCCTGATGTTGCTCAGGCCCGGCGTGAACAAGCCTTGGGGCCCGCGCTGGGCACGGGTTGCAGGCATGCTGCTCCTGCTCGGAGTGGTGCTTTGCGCAAGCAAGGCCGGCTGGTTGCTGTTGTTCGTGGCGGGTCTCGGCCTATTGGCGGAGCGATGGTCCGATCGGAGCACGCGTCGCATGGTCGCCTGGGGGCTGGTACTCGCTTTGGTTTCCGGAGTGGCTCTTTACTTGGGAACGGATTTCGTGCATGAACGGGTCGGCCAAGTGGTGCGGACCCTCCAAGAGAGCGGTCCGGACCAGCAGGCCTCCAACAGCACCGACGACCGTCGCTTGGTGTGGCGCGCCGCCGCTGGCGTGGTGGCGGCCCACCCATGGTCAGGTGTAGGAACGGGGGATGTGAAGGACGAATTGCTGAAGGTCTATGCCGAACGTGGCTATGCGGAACCGCTGCGGAAGAAATTAAACGCGCATGACCAATACCTGAACACCGGCGTGGCCCTTGGCATCGGCGGCATGTTGCTTTTGTTGCTGATGGTGGTGGTGCCCACGGCATTCGCGGCGCGGAAACGCCAGGTGCTGTTGATCTCCTTCCTACTGCTGAACGCGCTGAACTGGCTGGTGGAAAGCATGCTCGAGGTGCAGGCAGGGGTGGTCTTCTTCGCCTTCTTCGCATGGTTGCTCACACCGGATGAATCCCGAACTTCGCCACCGTCCAGAACCTCAACGACGTGGACGCCCTGACCATGATCCCCTTTTCGCCTCCACGCATCGACGAGAAGTCCATCCAAGCCGTAACGGAAGCCCTGCGCAGCGGCTGGATCACCACCGGCCCGCGCACCAAGGAGTTCGAGAAGCGCATCGCCGCGTACTGCGGCGTGCAGCGCACCATCGCCCTGAACAGCTGGACCAATGCGGCGGAACTGGCATTGCGCTGGTACGGCATAGGCCCGGGCGATGAGGTGATCATACCGGCCTACACCTACTGCGCCACGGCCAACATTGTGAAGCACGTTGGGGCCAAACCCGTGCTGGTGGATGTGCTGGATGATTTCACCATCAACCCCGAGGCCGTACGCCAGGCCATGAACCCGCGCACCAAGGCCATCATTCCCGTGGACATCGGCGGCTTGCCCGCGCGGGTGGCGGGGATCGTGAAGGTGGCCGAAGACAGCTGCGCCTGGTTCAGTCCGGCCGTGAACCTGCGCGTGGGCGGCTCCAACCCGCAGATGCGCTTGGGGCGTGCGCTGGTGCTCAGCGACGCGGCCCATTCCTTCGGCGCGCGCATCGGCGGAAAGCCCGTGGGTGGCCAGGCAGACATCACCGGCTTCAGCTTTCATGCCGTGAAAAACCTCACTACCGCCGAGGGTGGCGCATTAGCCTTCAACCTGCCCGCGCCCTTCGACACGGAGGAAATTTACCGCTGGTTCAACACCATGAGCCTGCACGGGCAGAACAAGGACGCCTTGGCCAAGACCAAGCCTGGCGCGTGGCGCTACGACGTTGAAGCTCCCGGTTGGAAATGCAACATGACCGACCTGCAAGCGGCCATCGGCTTAGTGGAGCTGGAGCGCTACGACAGCGACACCCTGCCGCGCCGCAAGGCCATCTGCGAGCGCTACCACGCGGGCTTTGCGCAGGAAGCGGCGATCGACCGGCCCTTGCTGAAGGACGCCGGCCGCGAGGGCAGCTACCACCTGTACATGCTGCGAGTGGCCAAGGCCACCGAGGAGCAGCGCGATGCCATCATCGCCGCCATCTCGGCCAAGGAGGTGAGCGTGAACGTGCATTTCATCCCTTTGCCACTGCTGAGCCATTACCGCAACACGGGCTACCGCATGGAGGACTACCCGAACACCTACCAGCAGTACAGCCGGGAGATCAGCCTGCCGGTGTACTACGACCTGACCGATGAGCAGGTCGATACCGTGATCGCCGTGGTGAAGGAGGCCGTTCACGCGGTGATGGGCTGAGGCATGCTGAAACGCGCCTTCGACATCGTGTTTGCAGCCGTGCTGTTGGTGCTGCTAAGCCCACTGCTGCTGGTTTTCGCGTTGGCCGTGGCGCTCACCTCGCCGGGCGGGGCGTTCTTCCGCCAGGTGCGCGTGGGCCGGGGAGGGCGTGCCTTCAAATTGGTGAAGTTCCGCAGCATGCGGCCGGGCAGCGAGGCCACGGGCCAGCTCACCATCGGCGGGCGCGATCCCCGCATCACCGGCGTGGGCTACATCCTGCGTAAGACCAAACTGGACGAACTGCCCCAGCTGTGGAACGTGCTGATCGGTGACATGAGCGTGGTGGGCCCACGGCCGGAAGTGCCCAAGTACGTGGCTTTGTACACGGAGGAACAGCGGCATGTGCTGAACGTGCGGCCGGGCATCACCGGCATGGCCAGCCTGGACTACATCGATGAGAACGAACTGCTTGCCCGTGCCGCCGATCCCGAACAGGCCTACATCAACGAAGTGATGCCCGCTAAGCTCGCGCTGGACCTGCGGTACGTGCGGGAACGGAATTTCCTGCTGGACCTGCGGATCATCCTGGCCACGGTGGGAAAGGTGTTCGGCGGGTGGTGATCCCGTATCACTTTCGTGCTGCCAATGCTTGGCGTGCAACGTCTTCGTAGATCGGATTTTTTGCGGCCAAGAGGTAATGCGTAATGAACCAATCAGGGATATGGCCCAGGGACCATGCCCAGGTGCGACCATTCGCGTTGCGCTTCATTTCCGCGAACATCAATGGCTCCGTACCGGAATTGTCGAACAGGAAAGCATGATAGCATGAATTCAATGCTGGAAGTAGCTGGCCCAGCGATAGCTGATAGCGCTTTCCGATCCGGTCTGATGGTACGTCGTGCCCGCCTTTGGCTACCCGCAACTTGACCCGTTCCTTATTGATCTCAACGGAATTTGTGGCAATGAAATACAGGTAGACCTTGAACCCGCGTGCTGCGGCCCTCCTCATCAATTCCAACTTCGATGGGTGGCTGAACACGGTCTCGAAGGAGAAGCGCTGCTTGCGTCGGATCAGTTGATCGCAAAGAAACGCGGTGATCAATTGGGCGAAATGCTCGTTTAGACCGGGATTCAGCAAGGTGAAAACGGAGCCATTGAACTGGTGCCCTGATTGCATGACGGCTTCTTGGAAGCCTTGGCGCAATAAACCTGAACTTCGTGCGAAACGGACCAAAGACGTGCGCCTCGTTGTGAAACCGAATTGGGCTTGCAGGTCCAATTGCCCAGTTTTTCCCAAGGTCTTCGCAAGGATATCAGGATTCAAATAGGTGCCCAAGTTGATCGTCCGTCCATCGACCAAGGTGTCCTTGACTTGATCGTACATCATGCTCTTGCCTGATCCATTCGGACCGGCAAAGACACGCAACCGAAGCCCGGAAGGCATTTCAAGGAGCCGGAACCGCTACCTGCTCAAGCCGTTTCACCCTTTTCACCACCTTCCCCGCCTTGTTGATCGCAACGAGCCATCCATCCTTTTCAACCAGAATGGTGGTCCGAATTTTGAAGGCTTCCTTGACGGCTTTTTTGGTCGCCTTTTTGAATGCTGCATTCATGGCATTCCCCTCGGAAGAAAAACCAATGCGGACCTGGATCTTCTCTTTGCCGTGCATCATGGCACGAAGTTACGAATATTGCTTGGGCAGCTGTCCAAAGGCCTACAGTGCGGTAAGCAAGTATTTCAAGTCCTCGGCCCGGTCCGGGTCATTGAGCTTTTCGTAGCTGTTCAGCAAGTTGTTCAGCAGTCGCCGGATGATGTCCATGTTGGTGCAGGGCTGGTAAAAGCTTTCATCCGCGGGCAGGTCCAATTTACCGAGGAACTCATCAATTTCCGACTTGCCCAGGATGTCGCCTTGGCTGAAAGCGTTCACATAGAACAACACGTCACCATGGCCGAGCTCGCTCGCGGCAACGCCCGTTTCGTCCATGTAGGCCAGCACGAAGTGGTTGGGCAGGTTCACCCCGCGCAGGGGAAGGTCGAGTTCTTCGGCCAACACTTGGTAGATGATCGCCAGGGAGAGGGGATTGCCTTTGCGTGTGTCGAGCACCTCGTTGATGTAGCTGTTCTGCGGGGCGTGGTAGTTGCGCTTGTTGCCCTTGAACCCGTGAACTTGGAAGAAGATGTGGTTGAACACGCGCACCTTCTCAAAGGCGGTGAGGTTGTCGTTCAGCTCCAACCATATATCCTGCCGCAGAGCGGCCAGCTTCTTGCGCACGGTGCCTTCGTTCAGTTCCGCGTAGCGATAGCGGCAAACGGTGAGCGCGCCTTCCAGCAGGTCTTCACCGCCTTTTTTGCTCCAAGCGTGCAATTGATGGAACGTGACGTCCAGATGGATGCTGTGCAGCAGGTCCTCGATGCGGGTGCGGCACAAGTCGCCCATTTCGTCATGTTCCCAAGCATGTTCCAACACCGGCACCACCGGTTCCCCCAAGGACAGGATGCGGTTGCGGATGTGGCTGTAAATGTCCGGGTCCGGATCGTCGATCAAGGCGACCAAGGCTTGGATTTCGGTATCGCTCATGGTGGTTCTCCTGCTCACGGGTTGCATGGCGAAAGTATCCGGGCTACCGGAGGTGCATACGGGGGCGGGGCCAGCTTGTTTCAACCATGCCGGGTTGATGAAAGTGCCGTCAACAGCGGGCTGTGGAAAGTCCGTGCCGGGCGGCCAGCCAGATGAACGGTCTGCTGGCAAGGCTTGTCAACCTGCCAACCGCTCCAGCACCTGGCCGATCATCCGGTCCACCGCCGCATGGTGGTCCTTGCTGTATTCCTTGCGCAGGCGGTTGGCCACCACGGTGCACACCGTGCAGGCCTTGTGGCCCAGCAATCCGCTGAGGCCGTACAGCGCGCTGGTCTCCATCTCAAAGTTCAGCAGGCGAAGGTCCTGGTGCTTGAACGATGTGAGCAGTTCGTTCAACCCGCCCACGCTGGGGATGGCGCGCAGTTGCCGCCCTTGTGGTCCGTAGAAACCTCCGGCAGTGGCGGTAATGCCCACGTGGTTTCCGCGCCCAAGCTCGTTCACCAGGTATTCGTTTCCCGTGGCGATGTAGGGCACGGGCAGGTTGTCCGGCCACTCCGTATGCTGCAAAAAGGCTTGCAGAATGCGTATTTCCGCATCGGTTTGTTCGTGTGCGTAGTAGTGCAGCACGTTGTCCAGGCCCAAAGCGCTGTGGCTCACTACCAGCTCATCGCAGGGCACGTCTTCCTGTAGGGCCCCGCAGGTGCCCATCCGCACTATGGTGAGCACCTTATGCTCTTTTTTGGGCGTGCGCTTTTCCAGGTCGATGTTCACCAGTGCATCCAGCTCGCCCATGACGATATCGATGTTGTCCGTGCCGATCCCCGTTGCCAAGGCGGTGATCTTCACACCACGGTATTGCCCGGTATGCGTGACGAACTCGCGGTTGTGCACCTGGTGATCGACCTTATCAAAGTGGGCGCTGATGCGGGCCACGCGACCGGGGTCGCCCACCACAAGCACCAGGTCGCCCAGTTGCTCCGGACGCAGGGCCAGGTGATATACCGAACCGTCCGGGTTCAGGATCAGTTCACTGGGTTCCAGAATGGTGCCTGGTTCGGTGAGCAGGATGGGGTGCATGGTGCGGGTGCTTTGGCCAACCAAAAAGAACTGCGGCTGGCGTTGACGGGCAAATGTGCGCAGGAAAGGTCAAACGGAGAAGAACCGGAAATTCCCGAAGGGATCCTTTGCTTGTTTGATGTAGAAGCTTGGTTCCAGGACGGACCTTGTGCTACATTGCATTCAAAGCCCATTGATATGATCCGATTGCTACCCGCTTTGCCATTGCTGCTTGCCGCATATATCCCATGCTCGGCCCAGCAGGTGATCTATTCCGAGGACTTCGAGGGTGCCGCACCCAGCTTCACCCTGAACACGCCGGACATGGGCTCGGTGGTGGCGGGCGACAATACTTGGCTCGTGAACAATGCCTACACCGGCGGGCAGGGCACGTTGGAGTGCTTCGGCATCCCGTTTTCGTTCACCATTCCCAACACGGCGGCACAACCGGCAGGCATCACCAGCCCGAACGGAAACTACATGCACATTACCAGCGTGGCCGCCATCAACAGCGGCGTGCTCAATTGCAACTTCGCTGCCGCCGATGGGCTTTGCACCAATGCGGCCAGCCACTTTGCCCGCATGTCCGCGGACATCTCTACGGCAGGGGCATCCGATGTCACACTAAGCTTTTGGTGGATCTGCGCCGGAAGCACGGACAACTATGGCGAACTGTATTACAGCACCGACGGCGGCACCTCTTGGATCATGGTTCCACCCGCGCTCGGTGCTTACCGTAACCAATCTTCCTGGGTTCAGCAAGACGTGACCATGGCGGCATTTGCGGGCCAGGCCTCCCTGCGTTTCGGCTTCCGCTTTGTGAACAATGAGGCCACGGCAGCCAGCGATCCCGCTTTCGGCATTGATCATGTTTCCATCACCACCACGTCGCAGACTGCTGCACTTGTAACCGGTGCACTGCCTTCCTCAACCTATTGCCCGGGCAGCACGCTCACCGTGCCTTACACGGCAACGGGCACCTGGGACACGGACAATATTTTCACGGCTGAGCTTTCCGATGCAAATGGCAGCTTCGGTGCGCCTGCCGCCATTGGCAGTGTTACTTCAAGCACCTCCGGGTCCATTACCGCCACCATTCCGGTGGGCACGCCAACCGGCACGGGGTATCTGCTGCGCGTGGTGGGGAGTGATCCGGCCATCGTTGCCTCCAATACCCAGGCCATCACGGTGGTGGAGGCACCCTACGCCGGTGAAGACCATCACGTTTCCTATTGTTCCAACCAAGGCCCGCAGCTGCTGCTGAACGAGTTCCCGGGGGCTTCCCCCTGCGGCAGCTGGACCAGCCCGGACGGCAGCGCCATGACAGGTGTTCTGGACCCATCCACTGCACCGGCCGGAGGTTATACGTACACCACCAATTGCCCCGGCGATTGCCCGCAGGATGCGGCCGTGCTGGTGGTGGGCATTGTTGCTGCGCCAAATGCGGGCGACAGCGCCAGTATCACCGTGTGCACCAATGATCCTTCGTTCAGCTTGTTCAGTGAGTTGGGCGGAACCCCGGATGCTGGCGGATCTTGGGCACTTCTCGGAACTCCCCAAAGCGGTGTGTTCACGCCTGGCACGGATCCTGAAGGTTGTTACTTGTACACGGTTGCGGGGATCAGCCCATGCACAAATGCAACCGCGGTGGTCTGCGTGGAGGTGGTCAATTGCACAGGCATCGATGAGCAGACGCATGGATGGCCTGGCCTGCGCTGGTTGGGGCAGCAGGGTGATGTGCAATTGATCGATCCGGGCAAGGGCCAACCGGACAAGGTGAACGTGTTTGATCCTTCGGGACGTGCCGTGGCTGCGAATTTCCACGTGGAAGGGCAAGTGCTCACCTTGAACATGGGTGATGCCGCCAGCGGTGTGTACATGGTTCGTCTGACCAAAGGCACAAAAACCGCAGTGGTGCGGGTGGTGCAGCAACGCTGAGGAACGAGCAAAGGCTACTGCGCCCCGAACACCCGTTTCAGCAGGTCGGTGGTGCGTGCCAATGGGTCCTTGCGGATCTGCTGCTCCTCGTCAGCCACCAGCACGAACAGGCCGTCGATGGCCTTTTGCGTCACGTAGGCGTCCAGGTCGGGGTTCACGGCCTGGCCACCGGTGAGCAGCGTGGCCGTGTTGTAGGCGTTGGACAGCGGTGTCCAGTAGCTGGTGAGCGCCACTTGCTGCGTGGCCTTCTCCACAATGGGCCGGAACTTGGCCGTGAGCTCGGAGGTGGTTTTGTCCTTCAGGAAGTCCGTGGCCGCATGGTCGCCGCCTTTCAGGATGGCAAAGCCGTCCGCCACGGTCATGCCCTTGATGGCGTTGAGGAACACGGGCACGGCCTCCTTGGCCGCATTCTCCGCTGCGCGGTTCATGGTCAGCTCGAATTTTTCCACCTGGGCGCCCATGCCGATGTCGTTGAGCGTGTTCTTCACCTTGACCGCATCCGGCGGAAAAGGAATGCGCAGGCGGTCGCTCTTCCAAAAGCCGTCCGCCACGGAGGCCGTGCCTACGGCGTGTTCAGCGCCCTTGTCCAAGGCTTCCTTCAGGCCCGCGATCACATCGGCATTGGTGAGCGTAGGGCTGCCGGCAGGGTTGGTGGCTTCCTGCAAGACCTGTTGGAATTGGGTACTGGTGCAGGAAGTGGCGAACAGGGCCACAATGGCCATGGCAAACAAGTTTTTCATTGCAGGAATGTTACGGTCAATTGTTCATGAACCGTGCCAGGGCCGTGCGCCAGGCCGCAGGAACCTCAATGGAACATTGCCTGCTGTAGTCAAAGCAGACCATCACGCTGCGGCCTTCGGCAAAAACGGACCCGTCCTTGGCGTGCTGCACCTGGTAGTTCAGGTCAAAGCTCTTGGAGCCGAGCTTTCCACACCACGTCTGCACTTGCACGGGGTCGGCCAAGTGGATGGGCTTGCGGTGGTCCACTTCGTTGCGGGCCAGGATCAGGCCGGTGTGTACCCAGTCATGATCCGGCTCCATGAATTGCCGGAGCAGGTCCATGCGGCCCAGTTCGAAGTATTCAAGGTACACGGCGTTGTGTACGTGCCGCGCCATGTCCAGGTCGCTGAAACGGACTTGTACGGGAGTAGTGATCTTCATCTGCTGACAACTAACAACTGACAACTAACAACTGACAACCACGAACTACGTAATCGGATTCATGATCACCGAAAACACCGTAATGCTGTTCGGGTCCCGATCGTAGAAGAGCTTGTCCAGCGCGTCCAGGATGTTCTTCGCCCTGAAGTAGGAGGTGTTCAGCTCATGTTCGCCCTTGGCGCTCCACTGCACGGTATAGCTGCTGGTGCGGTCCTTGTACGTGCCCACATACTCACGCATGGCCTGCAGGGCTTCCAGCTTGTCGCGGCCGCTGGTACTGTGGAACAGAAAGCTCTGGTTGTGGCGCGGGTTGAGGGTGATGAGGAAGAGCTTGGAACCCTTGCCCGGCTCCTCCACGTAGTTGAACATCAGGCTGTCCACGCCGATGCCGATGTGGTCGCCGATCTCCTTTTGCAGCTTGGCGATCTCCAGGTTGTTGTCGCGGGTCATCAATGAATAGGGCTATGCCGGGGCGTGTCCACCCGCGGTCGTTGTTGCAGGTTGCGGGTCAAATTTACCGAAGGTGGAATTGCGGCTCAGGTATTCAGGCACCAGGGCTTTCATGCCGCGTACGGTGGCTTCTTCATCACCCTTTCCGGCGGCATCCAGAATGCCGTTGATGACGGCGAACACTTGTTGCGGGTCCACGCGCTGCGTGCGGCCGATGAGGATGCGCGGGTGGTGCGTAGGCTGGTTGCCTTCCTGCTCCGCAAGCAGTTCCTCATAGAGTTTCTCCCCGGGTCGCAGGCCGGTGTATTTGATCGCGATGTCCTTGCCGGGTTCCAGGCCGCTGAGGCGGATCATGCGGTCGGCAAGGTCGGCGATGCGCACCGGCTGGCCCATGTCGAACACGTAGATCTCGCCGCCCTTGCCCATGGTGGCGGCCTCCAGCACCAAGCGGCAGGCCTCCGGAATGGTCATGAAGAAGCGCGTTACTTCGGGGTCCGTTACGGTTACCGGGCCGCCCTCGGCGATCTGCCTGCGGAACAGCGGGATCACCGAGCCGTTGCTGCCCAGCACGTTGCCGAAGCGCGTGGTGGTGATGGACATGCCGGGCGTGGACCCGCCCAAGGCCTGCATGAACAGCTCGGCGCAGCGCTTGGTGGCGCCCATCACGCTGGTGGGGTTTACCGCCTTGTCGGTGCTGATCAGGATGAATTCCTTCACGCCCTGCGCGGCGGAGAGCTCCGCCAGGTTGCGGGTGCCGCCGATGTTGGTGAGCGCGGCCTCGGCGGGCTGGGCCTCCATCAGGGGCACGTGCTTGTAGGCGGCGGCATGCAACACCACCTCCGGCTTCACTTCCGCCAAGAGGCGGGCCATCGCTTCGCGGTCCCGCACGTCGCCCACCACGGGCCGGAACGCGGTGAAGCCCTTGCCCTTCAGCTCCATTTCCACGTCGTACAACGCGCTTTCCGCTTGGTCCAGCAGCACGGTTTGCTTTGCGCCCAAGGCGATCAGCTGCCGGGCCAGTTCGCTGCCGATGCTGCCCGCCGCGCCGGTCACCAGCACGGTGCGCCCGCTGAAGCGTTGCATGAGCAATGAGTCCTCCAGCTGAATGGGCGCGCGGCCCAGCAGGTCCTCAATGCGCACTTCGCGGAGCTGGCCGCTGCTGAGCTGCCCGTCGATCCAGTCGCGCACGGGCGGCACGGTGCGCACATCCACCTTGGCGCGCATGGCCATGTCCACCACCTGGCGCCGGTGCTCCGCATCGGGCTGCTGGATGGCGATGATCAGCTGGTCCACATCGTGCTCGGCAAAGAGCGCGGGCAGGTTGGCGGTGGCGTGGATGCGCACGCCTTCCAAGCGCTTGCCCACCTTGCCGGGGTCGTC
>JAFDZY010000223.1 GCA_018266685.1 Bacteroidota bacterium | reverse complement strand
TCCGGTGTGAGCGGGCCCCAGAGCGACACCGTGGCGCACACGTCGAAATAGCCTTCGTACAGGTACGTGTGTATCTGCGGGCTTCCATTGGCATTGGTGCCATCGCCAAAATCCCACGCTACCGAAGAGTTCATGCCGGAGATAATGCTGTGGTCGAACACGGCGATGCTCTGCCCCAATTGAAGGATGCCCATGTCCGCGTGCAAGAGCGTGTCGCACGGCACGTTGGGCGGGCCCAGGTAGATCCAATTGCAAGCGGTGGCCGTGCAATTGCCAGTGCTTACCGTGAGGCAGGCCTGGAAAGGCCCCGGCCCGGCATAGTTGTGCACGGGCGATACCTCGGCGGAACTGCCACCATCACCGAAATCCCATTGCCAACCGGTAATGGGCGGGCCGGATTGCGATAGGTCGATGAATTGAATGCCGTCACCTTGCACCCCGATGGTAAAGGCGGCCACCAGCTCGGAGCATAGTGTATCCGCCGGTACGCCTATTATCCGGCAGGCGGTGGAAAGGCAGTACCCTTGCTGGTTGTCCTGCACGGTGGCACGCAGGCATACCAAGTAGTTGCCCGGTGCAGGGAAGGTGTAGGTTGGCTGGTATTCGGTGCTGTAGTCCAGCAGGCTTTCGCCGGCAAATCCCCATTCCGTGTACAGCACTGGCGCACCGGAGGCCGGCGCACCCGGTGTGAAAGCGATGCCATAGTTGCCATCGTTCTGCCAGGTGAAGTCCACCTGGTGCAGGCTGTCGCATGCGGGTTGTGCCAAGCCGGCTGAGCTTACCAGTGCAAGGCCCAATGCGTGGATCCAATGGCGAACGGCAAACATGGCTCAGGGGCGGAGGGTGTAAGCCAAGCGAAGGCGGATGCCCGTGCGCCCAGCCAGGGCATACGGGGAGTTGTCCGGTGGCAGCAAAGAAAGCAAGCCCTTTTCATACACCGGAGAGGCCCACAGGGACCAATGTTCGGTGAGGATGTAGCCGAGGTCGGCGCCCAAGCTGCCGCCAAGCACGGACATGCATTGTTTATGGATCGGTTGGACCGCCACGCTCAAAAGTCCCTCTGGCCCGTTTACAAGCAGGGTTCCGGAACGCAGGTTGGTGAGCTCCAATGCCAATCCGGCACGGGCGCCCAGGCGGAACCGGCCCCATGGCGCGTGCCAGCCCAGTTCCACGGGAATGCGCAGCATGGCATATTGGTTCACGGACGCCGCGGTGTGTTGCTCCTGGCGGAACGTGGTAATGGTGTCCGTGGTGGTTTGGAGCACCAGGGAGTTAAAAGTGATCACGTGGTTGAAAATGGAATCATGGCGGGTTTGGAAACGGTCCACGTGCCGGAAATCGTAGCGGCCGGCGTGGTATTCCGCGCCGATGGCCAAGCTCCATCCGCCCCGTCCGTTCACCCCGGCAAGCACGCCCATGGCCGTGGTGGCGTGGATCGGTTCGGTGGCTTGCAAGGCTTCGCGGATCGCGGCATCGCCGCCCGTCCATGTGCGGCTCTCCCTGAACTGGCCGGCGGTGGCGGCAAGCCACCAGGAGCGGCGCGCCCTGGCAGGAGCAAACGGAAGGCCGTTGTGCAAGGAGGGCACTTCCGGGGCGCTACCCAAGCCCGGAAGCAGCACCGGAAGCCATCCGGCGCGGTTTGATCCTTCGTATCGCACCACTGATTCATCGCCAAGGAGATCCATGGCCTGCTGTGGGTTTGCGGAAGCCAATAGTGGCGCCGAGGCCTGTACTGAGGTTAAATGGCGCTCCGGTTGTACGGCAGATGCGGAAATGCCCGCCCCTGACCTTATAAGGCCCGCCCCGGTAAATTGGACAACCTGTGCACTACTGCCTGTTGCCGAAAGCTCCACACCCGCAGGACCTGCTTTTCCCAATGCCGGCACATGGTCGTTCGGTGCCGGTCCGGCATGTCCGCCAGTATTGTTTCCGGTTTGAATTTGGGCAGGGACAATTGGCTCAACAATGGCGCCTGGAAGTCCATTCGGACCTGCTTCATTCTGGCCGCCGGGGGATTCGCCAATGTACCTGTTGTCCAGTGCCGAAATTTTCGGTTCAGACCCTGAGGGACCGGCGGGGTGATCACCGGCCAAGAGGTAGCCCAGCCCCGTGCCGCACAGGAGCAGCAAGGGCAACCAGCCCCAGCGCCGCAGCCAACCCGCACGCCGCCGCTCTCTTTCCCGCAGGATGCCGTTCAGCGCCTGCGGAGGCGGTTCGGCCTCGGCATCCCGCAGGGTGCGGGCAAAAAGTTCATCTATCGGATGTTGCTCCTTCATGTTTTTCCAATGCGTTCAGTTCCGCGATCTTTCGTTGCAGCATGTGCCGCGCCTTGCTCAGTTGGCTGCGCGAGGTGCCCTCGTTGCAGCCCAGCATCGCAGCGATCTCCGCATGTTCATAGCCTTCAATGGCAAAGAGGTTGAAGACCATGCGGTAGCCGTCCGGAAGCTGTTGCACCAAAGCCATTAATTCTTCCTGCCCCAAGTTGCCCGGGGCCAGCGGGGCTTCGCTTCGTTCCTGGATATTGCCCGTGCCCAGCACTTCATTCCGCACCGAGCGTTTCCGCAGGTGGTTGATGCAGCTGTGTACCATGATCCGGCGTATCCATCCTTCCAGTGAACCCTCCAGGCGGAAGGCGTGCAGTTTGTCAAACACCCGGATAAAACCTTCCTGGAGGAGATCCTCCGCTTCGGCCCGGTGGCGTGCATAGCGCAGGCACACGGCGAACATGCGCCGTGCAAAACGTGCGTACAGGGCTTCCTGTGCGCTGCGGTCCTCGTGCTGGCACCGGCGTGCCAGCTCATGTTCGTCCAGCTCTCGCACCGGTTGGCTCGGGTGTTTTCCGCAAGCAAGACACGGAACACGATATCCGCGCTGCCTGAGGGTGGATGTTTTGTTGAAAGTTAAGCCCACATCGCCCGGCGTCCAAGAAAAATTGCCGTTGCACAAACGACAGCAAGCAGCTATGAACGATTACAAACGCAAGATCAACCGGATCGGGGAATGGGAGGGTTGAAGGTTTGCGGCGGAGTTCAACAACAGCGGCTCCTTCACAACAAAACCCTAAAACCAACAACACAATGAAAACGCTGAACAACAACGTCCGCCTGATCGGAAACCTGGGATTCGACCCGGAAGTGCGCGAGATTGCCAAAGGACGCAAGGTGGCCCGCCTAAGCTTGGCCACCCATGAGCGCTACACCAATGGTGAAGGAGAGAAGGTGACGGACACCCAGTGGCACACCGTGGTGGCATGGGGACGCATTGCGGACCAAGTGGACCGCCTGCTGGCCAAGGGTAGCGCGGTGCTGGTTGAGGGCCGCCTGGTGCACCGCAGCTATAGCGGCAAGGATGGCGTAAAGCGATTCATCACGGAGGTGGTGCTGAACGACTTCAAGTTGCTCAACATTCCGAAGCGCGAGGAAGCCACGGCGGCGAAGGCGGCCTGATCGGTTGCGGCCGGAGGGAGGAAGGGGTGCGGCATTCGCGCCCCTTCTTATTTTTCGGCCGAAAAAAAAATCGTGGCTGCGCCCAACGCAACTGTGTTGGTTTTCGGCACATTCGGATACATTCAAGCCCGGCACCCCAACTTTCGCGCAGCGGCTTGCGTTCAAACAGCCCCTTCAATTGAACACGACGCAACGGATGACCCAAGCACCATACCTCAAGTGGCTCCACGAAGTAGAACTGAGCGACATCCCCACCGTGGGCGGCAAGAATGCCAGCCTGGGCGAGATGATCCAGAACCTTGGCAAACTGGGCGTGAGCGTGCCCGGCGGCTTCGTGGTCACCGTGGCCAGTTACGAGGCGTTCATCAAGCACAACGACCTGGGGCAGAAGATCCGCGACATCGTGGCCGGGCTTGACACGGACGACATCGAGAACATTCGCCGCACCGGGCTGGCCGTACGCACATTGATCAAGAACGGCAAGTTCCCCGAGGAGATCTGGAAGGGCATCATGGCCCGCTATGATGAGCTTTCCAAGCAGTATGGACAAGAGGCTACCGACGTGGCCGTGCGCAGCAGCGCCACCGCCGAGGACCTGCCCGACGCCAGCTTCGCGGGGCAGCAGGAGACCTATCTGAACATCCGCGGCCACCAGGACCTGATCAGCGCCGTGCGCAACTGCTTCGCCTCGCTCTTTACCGACCGCGCCATCGTGTACCGCGAAAGCCTCGGCTACGATCATTTCCAAGTGGGCCTCAGCGTGGGCGTACAGAAGATGGTGCGCTCCGACGTGGGCAGCAGTGGCGTGGCCTTTAGCTTGGACACCGAGAGCGGCTTCAAGGACGTGGTGCTGATCAACGGCAGTTACGGCCTGGGTGAAATGGTGGTGCAGGGCGCGGTGAGCCCCGATGAGTTCATTGTCTTCAAGCCTGCGCTGGCCGATGGCTACAGCAGCATCATTGAAAAGAAGCTGGGCAACAAGGACCGCAAGATGATCTATGGCGTGGACCCCTCCAAACCGGTGATGACCGTGCCCGTGGAGCGCCCCATGCGCCACCGTTTCTGCATCACGGATGAACAGGCACTGGAGATTGCACGCAACGTGACCGCCATCGAGAAGTATTACAGCGACAAAAAGGGGCACTGGTGCCCCATGGACGTGGAGTGGGCCGTGGACGGCCTGAGCAAGAAGCTCTTTATCGTGCAGGCCCGCCCAGAAACCATCCACAGCCGCAAAGCCACGGACCGCGTGGTGGAGTACAAAGTGGAGCACGGCCCCAACGACCCGAAGGTCATTGTGAACGGCATTGCCATCGGGGACCGCGTGGGCGCGGGCAAGGTGCGCATCATGTACAGCTTGGACGGCCGCGACGGCAGCACGGACGGCAAGGACTTCCAGCAGGGCGACGTGCTGGTGACGGACATGACCGATCCCGATTGGGAGCCGATCATGAAAAAAGCCAGTGCCATCATCACCAACAAGGGCGGCCGCACCTGCCATGCCGCCATTGTGGCGCGCGAAATGGGCGTGCCGGCCATTGTGGGCTGCGGTGATGCCACCGACAAGTTGGAAACCGGCATGGCGATTACCGCCAGTTGCTGTGAGGGCGATACCGGCGTGGTGTACCAAGGGATCATCCCGTTCATGGTGGAGGAAACGCTGCTGGCCGACCTGCCGGAAACGCGCACACCGATCATGCTCAACGTGGCCAGCCCGGACCTGGCCTTCAAATTCTCCGGCCTGCCCAATGCCGGCGTGGGCCTGGCCCGTGAGGAATTCATCATCAACAACTACATCCAGGTGCACCCGTTGGCGCTGCTGCAGCACAAGGAACTGGGTGACACCAACCTCAGTGGCAAGATCAGCTACCTGATCAATGGTTACGAGGATGAGGAGACCTTCTTTGTGAAGCGCCTCAGCTACGGCATTGCGCGCATCGCCGCGGCCTTCCACCCCAACAAAGTGATCGTGCGCTTCAGCGACTTCAAGAGCAACGAGTACAAGAACCTGCTTGGCGGTGAGCACTTCGAGCCGGACGAAGAAAACCCGATGATCGGTTGGCGCGGTGCTTCACGTTACTACAGCGAGGCTTACAAGGAAGCATTCGGGCTGGAGTGCAAGGCCATCCGCCGCGTACGGGAGAAAATGGGCCTGAAGAACGTGGTGGTGATGATCCCCTTCTGCCGCACTGTGGAAGAGCTGAAGAAGGTAAGTGCCGTGATGAAGGAATACGGCTTGGAGCGGGGCAAAGAAGGCTTGGAGCTCTTCCTGATGGCGGAGGTTCCCAGCAACATCATCCTCGCTGAGGAATTCAGCCAGTACATCGACGGCTTCTCCATCGGCAGCAACGACCTCACCCAGCTCACCTTGGGCCTGGACCGCGACAGCGCCCTGGTCTCGCACATCTACGACGAGCGCAACGAAGCCGTGAAGGGCATGCTGCGCAAGTTGATCGAAACGGCGAAGAAGACCAAGACCAAGGTGGGCATTTGCGGCCAAGGGCCCAGCGATTTCCCCGACTTCGCGCAGTTCCTGGTGGAGCTCGGAATTGATTCCATCAGCGTTACCCCGGACAGCCTGCTGAAGACCAAGCGCGCCATCTCCGAGGTGGAAAAACAGATGGCCGGGAAGCGGGTGAAACTCGCGTAGACCGGCATTCTGCGATCGCGCAGAGTGCCGCTTCCTTCCAATGATGGCTGACGATTGTTGGTTTCCATCCTCCGGAAACCGCGATCATTGCGGTCAATTTCCAAGACATGCCGGAAGTGATCGACATTGGACCAGCCACTTTGGAGAAACCGCGCCCGGACCTGATCGTAGTGCGCTTCAGGCCAGGGTCCCTGGCCGACGGCAACAATTTGCTGATCAGCGTCGCCGGACGAAGGGAGCATTGCGGCGGGCAGCCGCACATAGCCGTGTTGATCGTCCCGGAGGACAGTGATTTTGCACCTTCCATCCTGGGCAAGAACCAGTACCTGGGCACCGGTGCCGAAACCTTTACCAAGGCCCTGGCCGTTGTTTGCCCGAACCCCACGGTGCGCAACATCATCGAACTCTACTTCGCCATGCACCTGGTGTCCTTCCCGGTGCAGTACTTCAGCAATGAGGCCGCCGCCATGGAATGGGCACATCCGAAGTGCGTGGCAGCCCAACAAGGTTAGCCTACCGCATCACTGCTCACGGGCGGATGCAACGCCATTGAGCGCCATCAGTAGCGAATGGATCTCGGCGGGATCGGCATCCGTGCCGGATGACCTTGCCGTGATGGCCGAACTGTGGAACTCCACGGCCCCGGTGGTGTGCGCAAGCGTGTGGATGTTGGAGGAGCGCACTCCGCCGCCGGGCATCACGGTGATCCGGCCCGCTGCCTGGGTTACCAATGCGTGCAAAGCCCCGGCACCGTCCATGGCGGTTGCCGCGAGGCCGGAGGTGAGCACCCGCGTGCAGCCTGCGCCCACCAATACTTCCAGCCCCTCAGCGGCATCGGGTATGCCATCGAACACTTTGTGGCAGGTTACTTCCATCGGCCCGGAGAGTTCCACAATGCGCTTCATTGCATCTGCGTCCAACCGCCCGTCGGCCAGTTGCACACCGGCCACAATGCCCGGGCAACCAAGCGCCCGGCAAAGCCGAACTCCTTCCTGGATCGCTGCTTGTTCATTGCTGTTGTACAAAAAATCCCCGCCGCGCGGCCGCACCATGGGGAACACCGGTATGCCCAGTTCCAGCGCCGCAATGATCGTTTCCTTCTTCGGTGTTGTGCCGCCTACATCCGCCCCGGCACACAACTCCACGCGGTGTGCGCCCATCCGTGCCGCCGTTATGCAGGAGGCCAAGGAATAGGCACAAACTTCCAGCAACATCAGAAAATGTGCTTGGCGGCAATAATCTCCTCACGCCCGCCGGACTTCACCGCGTAGGTGAAGCCCTCCTGCAGGGCATAGGCCCCGATGGCACCATCGCGCCGCAGCGCCAAAAAGCCCACTTGGATCGTTCTGGCATAAGCCGGGTCCCGCCGAACGCTGCGTTCCAGAGCCAACCGGCAAGCCTCTTCCGGGGCTCGGCCTTGGCGCATCAGTTCCACCACGGTGTGGCTGCCCGCAATGCGGATCACCTCTTCGCCTACGCCGGTGCTGGTGGCGCCGCCCACCTCGTTGTCCACGAACAGGCCCGCGCCTATGATGGGCGAATCACCCACGCGGCCGTGCAGCTTATAGGCCATGCCGCTGGTGGTGCAAGCCCCGCCCAAGTCGCCTGCGGCATCCATTGCCAGGATGCCGATGGTGTCGTGGTCCTTGGCATTGCCGGGTGTTTGGTTCTCAATGTTCACAACCGGTGCGTAATGCGCGGTCATCAGCCACTCCTCCCACTCTTTTCGGCTCTTTTCCGTCAGCAGGTCCTGTTTCTGAAAGCCATTGGCCAGCGCGAATTGCAGCGCTCCGTCGCCCACCAGCATCACGTGCGGGGTCTTCTCCATTATGGCGCGTGCAACGGACACGGCATGCACGACGTGCTCCAGCGCGGCCACTGAGCCGCAGCGGCCCTTGGCGTCCATGATGCAGGCATCCAGCGTTACGTGGCCGTCACGGTCCGGGCGGCCCCCAAGGCCCACGCTCTGGTTCGCGGGGTCAGCTTCGGGCACGCGTGCCCCGGCCTCCACGGCATCCAATGCGCTCCCGCTCCCGGCAAGGATGCCCCACGCCGCAGTATTGGCGGCCTTTCCGAAATCCCAAGTGGAAACCACAACAGGTTTGTTCAGGGCGCGGACGGGCAATGCAGGCTCCTCCTGTTCGGCCTTGCCTGCCGGGGATGTGCAGCCTGCCAAGGCCGCAGCGGACGTGATGGCGGAGAGACGAAGAAATTCCCTGCGGTCTACCATGGGAGCAATGCTGGCGGTCCACAAAGTACGTTCAACGCGGCTATGGACCGGATTTCGTGGACAAGTTCATCCATAGCACCCCGGAAACTGCCCGTTCGGTTCCCACCTTTGCAACATGTTGAATGAAAACGAATTGGTCGTTGACACCAATCACCGGGTGCCGGTCTTGGTGGTACGGGTGGTGAACAAAGGGCGCCATCCCTTGCCGCAATATGCCACTGAGCACAGTGCGGGCCTGGACCTTCGCGCCAATCTTGAAGCTTCCATCACTCTGGCGCCCGGTGAATACAAGCTCATTCCCACCGGTCTGTACTTGGAGCTGCCCGTAGGTGCCGAGGGGCAGGTGCGGCCCCGCAGCGGCTTGGCTTTTAAGCATGGCATCACCGTGCTAAATGCACCCGGAACCATTGATGCGGACTACCGCGGCGAAGTGGGCGTGCTGTTGATCAACCACGGCAAGGTTCCCTTCGAGGTGAAGGACGGTGAGCGGATCGCCCAGTTGGTGGTATCGCGCCATGAACGGGCAAGTTTGGAGGAAAACGCGGACCTTCGCGCCACGGAACGCGGTGCAGGAGGCTTTGGCCACACCGGCACCCATTGACGCGAAGCCTTGAGATGAAGATCATTGTTCCCATGGCCGGGATGGGCAAGCGGATGCGCCCCCACACGCACACCACGGCCAAGCCCCTGCTGCCCATCGCGGGCAAGCCCATTGTGCAACGCCTGGTGGAAGACCTGGCCCAAGTGGCCGGCGAGCCCGTGGAGGAAGTTGCCTTCGTGACCAATCCCGCCTTCGGTGCCGCAGTGGAGCAGGAGCTCCTGGCCATTGCCAAGGGCATCGGTGCCAAGGGCAGCATTCACCACCAAAAGGAGGCATTGGGCACGGCGCATGCCATCCTGTGCGCCCAAAGCGCACTCCAGGGGCGCGTGATCGTGGCGTTCGCGGACACGCTCTTCCGGGCGCACATGAAACTGGACACGGATTGCGACGGCGTGATATGGGTGAACAAGGTGGAAGACCCGCGCGCTTTCGGCGTGGTGAAGCTGGATGACCGGGGCATCATCACCGAGTTCATTGAGAAACCACAGCAGTTCGTCAGCGACCTGGCCATCATCGGCATCTACTACTTTGCCGATGGTGGGCGCCTGCGGGAGGAGATGCAGTACCTGATAGACCACAACATCCGCGACAAGGGCGAGTACCAGCTCACCAATGCCATGGAGCACATGAAGCAGAAGGGTGCGCGCTTCAAGGCGGGCGCGGTGGATGCCTGGATGGACTGCGGAAACAAGAACGCCATGGTGGATACCAACACCCAGGTGCTCGGATTCCTGAAGAATGAAAAAAACCTGATACACCCCAAGGTGAAAATAACGGACAGCGTAGTGGTCCCGCCGTGCTTCATCGCCGAGGGCGTTACCCTGGACCAGGCTGTGGTGGGGCCTTATGTTTCCATAGAAAGCGGAAGCACCATTGCGGGCAGCGTGGTGCGCAATTCCATCATCCGCAAACAAGTAACCGTCAAGGACGCGGTGATAGACAACAGCATGCTGGGCGAGCGCGCCAGCGTACGCGGCAAAGCATTGGACCTCAGCATCGGCGACGATTGCACAATTGGATGAAGCGAATGATGCGCCTCTTTCCGAGCTTCCTGTTGGCCGCCTTGCTTGCGTCCTGCGGCAGCACCAAGCCTGTGGCGGGTACCACGGCTCCCGCCGATCAGAACGGCACCCCGATGGACGACAAGCAGGCCACGGAAATGCGCCTGTACATGGATGCCACCAACGCGAAGTTGCAAGGCGACCCCGGAAAAGCAGTCCAGCTTTACCAGGCGGCACTGAAGGTGGACCCCTCCAATGCGGCCGCCATGTTTGAATTGGCCAAACTGCTGCACCTGGCACAGCGCGGCAACGAGGCACTTGCCTACGCCAAGAAAGCCGTGGCCACCGACAAGGAAAACATTTGGTACCGCTTTCTGCTGGCGGACCTCAGCACCCAGCTGGGCGATCTGTCCGGGGCTGCCAAGACCTACCAGGGCATCTTGGACCAATGGCCGGACCGCTATGAGGTCTACTTCGGCTTGGCGGACATCCTGGCCAAGCAAGGCAAGGTGGATGATGCCCGGAAAGTTTACAGCGATCTGGAGAAGAAGGTGGGCTACAGCGATGAGCTGGTGATGCGTGAATACGACATGCTGGTGGGCGCCAATGAACTGGATAAGGCGAAGGACCTGCTGGAGCAGACCATCGCCGCCAACCCGCAGGAAACCCACTACTACGGGATGCTCGCCGATGTGTACCAGGAACTGGGCAATAAGGAAAAAGCCCTGGAACTGTACAAAAAAGCCGTGGCCGCAGACCCGGACGACAGCATGGCGCGCATTTCCCTGGCGCAATTCTACTATGACGACGGGGAGCTGGACAAGGGATTCGACCAACTGCGCGAAGCATTTGCCGACCCCGACCTGGACATTGACCCCAAGATGCAATTGTTGCTGGGCTTCTACCAGATGACCGCTTCGGGGAAACAGGATTCCACGCAGCAAAAGATCGAGGAACAAAGCCATGCATTGATCGCCGTGATGAAAAAGGCGCACCCAAGCTCCGGAAAGCCTTGGTCCATCGAAGGCGATTTCTTCATGCGGGAGAACAAACCGGCACAAGCACGCAATTCCTTCCGTGAAGCATTGGCCCATGAACAGGACAAGTACCCCATTTGGAACGCCCTGCTGCAACTGGACTACCAATTGGCGGATTGGGACAGCCTGCACCTCGATGCCGCCAAAGCCGCAGAGCTGTTCCCCACGCAGCCGGAGATCTTCCTCTACAACGGCATTGCGCTCAGCCAGCTGAAGCGGTATGATGAAGCCATCGAAGCATTGGTGGCCGGCCGTGACCTGGTGGTGGACAACAAGCCGTTGGAGGCCCAGTTCTGGGGCCTGCTTGGTGACACGTACAACTCGGCAAAGAATTTCCCCAAGAGCGACGAGTCGTATGAAAAGGCGCTTGCCATCAATGATTCAGATGCTTCCGTGCTGAACAATTGGGCCTATTACCTCAGCGAGCGCGGCGATAAATTGGAAAAAGCGGAGCAGATGAGCCGCAGGAGCAACGACCTGGCGCCAGGTACCGCCACCTACATGGACACCTACGCCTGGATTCTCTTCAAGCAGGGCAAATACGCCCAGGCCAAGGAGTGGCAGGAGAAAGCGCTCAAGGCCGAGGGGAAGGACGAGGGCGTGCTGCTGGAGCACTACGGTGACATTCTGTTCAAGCTCGGCGACACGGCCGGTGCGCTTGAGCAGTGGAAGAAAGCCAAGGCGGCCGGAGGCGCAAGCGGGTTCATTGACCGGAAGATCAAAGAAGGCGTGCTTGTGGAATGAGGCCCGCCCGCTGCACCTTGTTGCTGTGCCTGGGTTTGGCCACTGCGGCCTGCGGCACAAGGAAACCGTTGCGGAAGGGCGAAGTGCGCAACTTGGAACAGCGGAGCGCTGCCGAACTGCTCGCCACCCTGGAGCACAATGGCGCTACCGCTCCCCGCTACTACAGCGCAAAGGCTGACGTATCGTACAAGACCAACACGGACAGCAAGAGCTTCAAAGCGCACATCCGCCTGGTGAAGGACAGCGCCGCGTGGCTCAGCGTGGTTCCGGCCTTGGGCATTGAAGTTGCGCGCGCGTTGCTCACGCCGGACTCCCTCCTGTTCATGGACAAGCTTCATGATACCTACTGGCGGGGCGATACCGGTGAGGCAAGGCGAAAATTCGGCATGCAGCCCGGCCTGGAAATGCTCCAAGAAGCACTGTTGGGCAGGCCCATCGGATTGGATCCGGCCGAGAAATACCGAAGTGACCGCGAGGATGGCGTTTACACCCTGACCAGCAAGGAGCGCAAGCGGTTCCTCCGTGCCGCAGAAGACCTCTCGCCAGGCGACACATTGCCCAACGACAAGGACATGCGCGAAAAGCGTCTCGAGCGCACGTTGCGCAAAGCCGGAAAGAAGGAGGCCATGGTGTACAAGTATTGGATCGACCCCGACAGCATGCGGACCAGCAGGGTGTCCATCACCGACCTTGCGCACGACCGGATGGCCGAAGTGCGTTATGCTGAGTGGACCACCGTGGAGGGAACACCCCTTCCTGCCACGGTCACGCTTTCTTTGTCGGCCCCCGGCCAATCAGTGACCGGCACATTGCGCCTGGACCGTATTCAATTGCATGGACCGCTCAATCTTCCCTTCCATATACCGGAAAAGTTCAAGCCCTTGGATTAAGCTCCTGGTGTTTGTCCTTCTGATCGGCCTCTGCCGTGTTTCCGCTGCGGCACAAAGCAGGAAGGAGCTGGAACGGAAAAGGGATGCCCTTGACGCCCAGATCAAGGAGACCGGCGCGCTGATCGAGAAAGCGCGCGACCAACAGCGCAGCACCGAGCAACAGGTGCAGCTCCTTGACGCCCAGATCCGGCAGCGCCAGGAATTGATCAATACCATGAACAGTGAACTGTTCCGTGTTGACCAGGAGATCCAGTCCGGGCGGGACAGCACGCGCTTGCTGGAAGCGGACCTGGAGAAATTGAAGGATGAATATGCACGGATGGTGCAGTTCGCTTTCATGAACCGCAGCGCATACGACCGGCTCAGCTACATCTTCGCCGCGGAGAGCTTTGCCCAGGCCTTCCGCAGGTCCCGGTACTTGGACCAGCTTGCCCAACAGCGGCGCCAACAGGCAGAACTGATCACCGGTGCACGCACCGCACTGGGAAACAAGCTGAACGACCTGGAGGCACGGAAAACGGAGAAATCAACGCTGTTGGACAAACAAGTGGTGGAGGCCAGGCGGTTGAACAATGACCGCTCGGGGCAACAGGTGGCCTTGGCCGGATTGCGCAAGCAGGAAGGACAACTAAAGCAGACCTTGGCCAAGCAGGAGCGGCAGCGGCAGGAATTGGCAAGGGCCATCCGAAAGGCCATTGAAGCGGAAGTTGCGAAGAGCAGAAAACCTTCCAGCAAGCCTTCAGCACCCGGAAAGGCACCGGTCATGGAATTCACCATGACCCCGGAGGCCAAGGAACTGAACGCCGATTTTGAGAAGAACAAGGGCCAGCTGCCTTGGCCAGTGGAAAAAGGTACCATTACCAGCGGCTTTGGCAAACAGGCGCATCCCGTGCTAAAAGGTATCATGATCGAAAACAATGGCCTGGACATTGGATGCATGCCCGGCGCGCCGGTGCGGGCCATTTTCAGGGGGGAGGTAAGCAGTGTGATCGTGATTCCCGGAGCGGGCAAGGCCGTGATGGTGAGCCATGGAGCCTATCGCACGGTGTACAGCAACTTGCGCGACGTGGCCGTGAACAAAGGCGACAAGGTGGAAACCAAACAGCAGGTGGGTACCGTGATGACCGAGGATGGGGCCAGTACGGCACACATCGAAATTTGGAAGATCGGCAGCGACGGGCAGCTCCAAAAAGTGGACCCGGCCGCCTGGTTGCAGCAATAACACCCGGACCGTTCCGGATACTACATTTGCAACCTCGGAAGGGTCGCAATTTGTTGGCCCGCCCGCTTGAACATGGGAAGACTGGGACCCACTGAGATCATCCTCATCGTAGCGTTGATCCTTTTACTCTTCGGGGGCAAGAAAATCCCTGAGCTGATGCGCGGCTTGGGCAAGGGCATGAAGGAATTCAAGGACGCCCAGAAAGACGACGCACCGCCCCCGGCGGACAGGCCATAACCGTCCGCCCCAGGCCCGATGAACATGCCGCGTACATTCCACGAGGCCAAGGAGGCATTGGCTGCCGGAACCCTCACCGTGGTGGAAATGACACGCGCCGCACTTGACGCAGCAAGGAAAAGGGCGGAATTGAACATCTTTCTTGAGCTCTTTGATGAGAGCGCATTGGCGCAGGCCGCCAAAGTGGATGCCAAGATTGCAAATGGCACGGCAGGCCCACTGGCCGGCGCCATCATCAGCATCAAGGACAACCTGTGCTACAAGGGGCACCGCGTATCCGCCTCATCCCGCATGCTGGAAGGCTATGTGAGCCCGTATAGCGCCACCGCAGTGGAACGGATCCTGGCTGCGGATGCTGTGGTTATCGGCCGCACCAATTGCGACGAGTTCGCCATGGGCAGCAGCAACGAGAACAGCGCCTTTGGGCCAGTGGGAAACCCACTGGACCCTACCAAAGTGCCCGGGGGAAGCAGCGGCGGCGCCGCCGCCTCCGTTGCCGCAGGATTCTGCCACATGGCCTTGGGCAGCGATACCGGCGGGTCCATCCGCCAACCTGCTTCTTTTTGCGGCGTGGCCGGCTTCAAGCCCACATACGGCCGCGTGAGCCGCTACGGCCTGATCGCCTTTGCCAGCTCCTTTGACCAGATCGGCCCTTTTGCCCATGATACCGCGGACATTGCCACGCTTTACCGGGTGATCGCAGGCCCGGATGAGCGCGACAACACCTCCAGCCACAGGCCATTTTCAGCTGCGGTGGAACGCGGCAGGAAGCTGAAGATCGGGTATTACAGGCATTGCTTGGAGCATCCGGGCATGGACCCGGAAATCAGGGACCGCATCGAAAGCCGGCTGGAAAAACTCCAGGCCGACGGCCACCATGTGGAAGCGCTGGAACTGCCCATGGCAGACCTGTTCGTGCCCACGTACTACATCCTTTCCACAGCCGAGGCCAGCAGCAACTTGGCCCGGTATGATGGCATTCGCTACGGCCATCGTGCACAGGGGGCCGAAGGCGTGGAGCAGACCTATGAAAAAAGCCGCTCCGAGGGCCTGGGCCCCGAGGTTAAGCGCCGGATCCTGTTGGGAACGTTCGTGCTGAGCGCCGGCTATTATGACGCTTATTATGCACAAGGCATGCGGGTTCGCCGCATCATCCGGGACAACACGCTGGAAACCCTCAGCCGACTTGATCTGGTGGTGACACCAACCTGCCCCACCACCGCATTTGGCCATGGGCACATTAGCGATCCGGTAGCCATGTATTTGCAGGATATTTTCACCGTGCAGGCCAACTTGGCCGGAATACCGGCCATTTCCCTGCCCATGGGCCGGCATTCCAACGGCCTTCCATTTGGCATCCAGCTGATGGCCAAGCCGTTCGATGATGAGCGGTTGTTGTCCATCGCCAAAGGCTTCGCGACGGCTTGACCTTGAATTTGGTCGATCCCACTGGCCCGTTCATGCTTCCCACGATCGATCGTTGGCGATCGGCGGGCAACAATTCGCGTTCAACCGCGTAAGAATCAAGATATTCGCGCATCCATGTCCATCCGCCAACTTCTTGCCGCCCTTGTGTTTACCCCCTGCGCCCTTGTTGCACAGGACAGTATTGCACCGGGCGACCCGGTGCTGGAGCGCATCAATGAGCTTAGCCAACTGCCTTGGTTGAAAAACGACCCCTTCACCACCGATGTTGCCCGGCTGAACACCCATGGTTTTGCCCCGGATGCCGTGCCTTCCTATCCTGCGGAGGTTTATCGCCAACGGCTCTTCGCCCTGGATGAACTGACGCCGTTCAAATTGACCTATAACGACCAGGTACAGGCCTACATAGACATGTACGCCGTGCGCAAACGGGAGCAAACAGCGCGCATGTTGGGCTTGGCGCAGCAATACTTCCCCATTTTTGAGCAAGCCTTGGACCGGTACAAACTCCCCCAAGAGCTGAAGTACCTGGCCGTGGTGGAAAGTGCCCTGTATCCGGGTGCCCGTTCACGGGCTGCGGCGGTGGGTCTCTGGCAGTTCATGATCGGCACCGGCAAGTTGTACGGACTGCGCGTGGACAGCTATGTGGACGAGCGCTGTGACATTTACAAGAGCACGGATGCCGCATGCCGCTACCTGCGCGACCTGCATGAAATTTTCGGCGATTGGGAGCTGGCCTTGGCTGCATATAATTGCGGACCGGGCAATGTGAACAAGGCCATCCGCCGGGCCGGTGGTACGTTGGATTATTGGAAGATCTATGACCACTTGCCGCGTGAAACCCGCGGCTATGTGCCGGCCTTCATTGCCGTGAATTACATTTTCAACCAGGCTTCCGCCCACAACATCTACCCGGTGATCCCCAATTACTGTGCTTACGAGGTGGATACCATCCAAGTGGCCTATCCGCTGGAATTGGACAAACTGGCCGCCATTCTCAAGGCCGATACCGGGGAGATCCGGGACCTGAACCCGGTCTATAAGCGCGGGGTGGTGCCGGCCATGGACAAGCCAGCCACAATTTATATTCCGCAGTCGCTTGTGTCAGCGTTCATCCAACAGGAGGATACAATATCCCGTTCCTATGTTCCAGACCTAAGCACGCCCGCACCCGCCACGGCGTATGCCAACGCATCCACGAACAAGCCCTCTGCAAATAGGACCCACACGCATGTGGTGCGCCAGGGAGAATCACTTGGCCAGATCGCCCAGCGCAACAGAGTGAGCCTTCACGACCTCCGGAAATGGAACCACCTGCACGGGGACCGCATCCATACCGGGCAGCGGCTGGTACTTCGATATGAAGAGGCCCCCGCAAAGCCCAGTGGGGACAAGGGCGATAACGAAGCACGCGCCACGCCGGACAGCAGCGTGGAGTATATCTACCATACCATCCAGCCGGGTGACACGCTTTGGGGCATTGCACAGAACTACCCGGGCGTGAGCGTGGAGGATCTGAAACGGCTGAACGGGGATATGAATACGCGGCACCTTACCGTTGGCGAAAAGATCAAGGTGGGCGTGGAAAAAGGTTGAAAGCCCATGATGTTACCGCCGGGCTGTTTTCAACGATCCGAGGGCTTTTGTTGATGTTTTGATCCGGCAGGAGGCGTGCCCGTTCTTTATCTTTCGGTGCAAACGCAGCACCATGGGCTTGCCGAACTTGCGCGAATTCGTACACGCTCCTTGCCGTTTCCGCTTGCGTTCCGGCAGGGAGGTGTTCGGGGTTGTTTGGGAAGTTTGCACCAAGGACGGTTCGGGTCTTTGGTTTGCCACGGTAGGGGATTATGAGCGCTTCCGCCGCAATCCCCATGGGCCTCTTGCCGCAATTCCCGTGCACCCGGAGGAAATCCTGCTGGCGGAGCGGTTGGCCGGTTAGCCAAACAAACGTGCCGTTGCCTATGCACTTAGGGCAGCTTGCGGAAACGCGCGGCCCAGCAGGAACGCGTATATGCGCGCCACTTCAGTGAGGCGTTCGAAACGTCCGGAGGCCCCCCCGTGGCCCGCCTCCATGTTTGTCCACAACAATATGGGGCGCTTCCCTTGTTGGTGTTCACGCAGCCTGGCCACCCATTTTGCCGGCTCCCAGTATTGCACCTGGCTGTCGTGGAAACCCGTGGTGGACAGGATTGCCGGATAGTCTGCATCGTGGATGTTGTCATACGGTGAATAACCCAGGATCCGTTGAAACGCTTCCAGTTCGCGCGGGTCCCCCCATTCGTCGTATTCGCCCGTGGTAAGCGGCAGGCCCGCGTCCAGCATGGTGTTCACCACATCCACGAAAGGAACTTCCGCCACAGCCCCGTCCCACAGGTCCGGACGCATGTTCACCACTGCGCCAACCAGGAGACCGCCAGCACTTCCACCCATGCAGTACAAGCGCTTCGGGTCCGCATATCCCTTCGCCACCAAATGTTCGGCACAGGCGATGAAGTCCGTGAAGGTGTTCATCTTTTGTTCCATGCGGCCGTTCTCATACCATGCACGGCCCAGCTCCTCGCCGCCGCGCACATGGGCAATGGCAAACACGAAACCCCGGTCCAGCAGGCTGAGGCGGTTGCTGCTGAAAACCGGCTCCACGTTGATGCCGTAGGCGCCGTATCCGTAAAGCAGCAGCGGTGACCGCCCGCTCAGCGGGGTGTCCCGCCGGTATACGAGACTTACCGGGACCCGGGTACCGTCTTGGGCGGTGACCCAGATCCGTTCGCTCACATAGCGCTCCGCATCAAAGCCGCCCAGCACCTCCTGTTGTTTCAGCAGTACGTCCCCGCCACGCCCAAGGTCATGTTCGAAGATGCTGGTGGGTGTGGTGAGCGATGCATAGCCGTAGCGAAACTTGGTGGTGTCCCACTCCGGGTTGGTACCGCTGAACGCCACGTATGCCGGATCGTGGAAACCTACCTCATGTTCGTTGCCGGTGCTGAGCTGCAGGATGCGCAAGTGCGAAAGCCCCGCCTTGCGCTCGGTGACCACGAGATGGTCCCTGAAGACGTCCACGTCCTCCAGCAGCACGTCCGCCCGGTGGGGGATCACCTCCGTCCAAAACTCCTTGCCGGTGCGATCTTCCGGGCATTCCATCAGGCGGAAGTTCCGGGCTTTCCAGTTGGTGAGGATGTAGAATTTGCCTTGCGCACTGCCAACGCCGGCAATGTGCATGATGCTCATTTCGTGTTTGCGCCCGCGCTGGAACAAGGTTTGAAACTCCCCGAACGGATCGGAGGCACGCAATAGCCGGTGTTCGCTGGAAAGCGTGCTTTCCGTGGAGATGATGACATAGCTGTCCGAACGGCTGCGGTACACTTCGCAACTGAACGCCCGGTTTTTTTCGTGGAACACCTCCACATCAGTGGCCGGGTCGGTGCCCACTACATGGCGGAACACACGGGCGTTGCGCAAGGTGCGGTCCTTGCGCACGTAGAAAAAGGTGCGGTCGTCCGCAAAGGCCCCGCCATCGCCTGCGTGCGTGATCACATCAGCCAGTTCCATGCCCGAGGCCAGGTCGCGGAAACGGATCTCGTACCGCCGCCGGCCCACGGTGTCCACGCTGTATGCCATGAGGTTGTTTCCGGGGGCGATCTCAAAATCCGCAAGGTCGAAGTAGTCGTACCCTGAGGCCATGGCCTGTTCGTCCAGGAAATCGGTAAACTCCGCCGGAATTTCTTCCCTGTTGGGCAATACGGATGCACGCATGTGCACCGGATATTCCGCCCCCTCATCGTAGCGGTATCGATACCAGAACCCGTTTTCCCGGTACGGCACGCTAAGGTCGCTTTCCTTGATTCGGCCCTTCATCTCCGCATACAGCGCATTGCGCAGTCCGGCCACGGGGGCGAGTTCCTGTTCCGCGTACGCATTCTCCTTGGTCAAGTGGTCGATCACCTGCCGGGTATGCGCATCCGGTGCTTTCGCGTTGCGCTGCTCCTCGGTGAGACGCATCCATGCATATTCATCGGTACGCTCCACGCCGTTCACCACGGAGCTTTGCGGGTCCCGGACCGGCTTTGGGGGGCTATGCAAGGGTTCCGTGCTCATGGGGGTCGCGGATTGTTGCGTCCGGATTTGTGGGCCAAGGCCGGCGAATTTAGGCCCGCGCGGGAAAGCGGTTAGTGCAGCAGGGCGTGCAGCACTTCAGGTGAACGCAATTGGCCAAAGCCTTCCACATGCATCCTGAAAAACACCAGCAAATGGTCCAGCAGCTCCCTTCGGATCGTACCGCTCATCCGCATTTCACCGCCATTCAGTTCCGTGCGCAGCAGTTCCGCAAACACGGAGGCGATGGGCGGCCCCATGCAGTGGACATGGGGTGCCGGCCCCCGGAAGAACCAACCCTCCTGAAGGTCGAACCGGTCTTCGCCCGGCTGCGGAAGCTCTGGCAGGAAACCGAGGTGCTTAGCCAGGCGCACAAGTACCAGCAGGGGAAGCAGGCCTGGCCTGCTTCCTGTGTCCACCTCTGCCAACAGTTGCTCCACGCAGTTGAACAACCCGGCATCGGGAGATTCTTCCCGCAAGGTGCGGTAGAAGACCTCCTGCATGAAAAGGAGCACCGCCGCCCGGGCTTGGTCCACATGGGCATCTCCGTATGCAAGGCGCAACCGGGCCTCCCGGACCCGATGCATGTCCCGCTCCCCACTTTCCGTGACTACAAGCTCCACGCGGGCCAGGGGCTGCAAGTATGCGGGCCGTGCCGCGCTGCGTTTGCCGGTACGGACCATGTACGTGCGTGCACCAAATACCTCCGTATAGGCTTTCAGGACCGCGGAATTGTCCCCGTGCCTGAACGCCCGCAGCACAATGGCCCGCGTGGTGTGCACGAGGGTCATGCCGAAGTATTTCCGGGCGGCCCCGGTCTTAGCGGATCACGGCCACTTTGGTGTTGCATTTGCGCGTTCCCTCCGGGTCAATGGAAAACACAAGGTACACTCCCGTACTGACGCGCTGTCCGTTCATGTCGGTGGCCGGCCAGATGGCTTGGCCGCCGAGCGAGGTGGTGTGGAATACCAGGTTGCCCGCCACGTCGGTGATGCGCACATCACTGCCCCGCACCAGCCCCGTGATCGCCACGGGCCCCGTGAAGGTTTCGCGCACGGGGTTCGGGAACACCGTGGTGCAGTCCGCAGTTTTACTTCCTTCCGTTGCATCGCTGCGGTAGCTCACGATGCCTTGATCGGTGCCGATGAACACTTCGCCGGTGGTGCCATCAATGGCCAAGCAGGTGATGTTGTCGCTGGGCAGCGGACTGTTGGCCGCCGTGAAATGCGCCAATTGCTCGGTCCCGTCTGCCGAAACCAGGTACAGGCCACTGTTCTGCGTGCCCAACCATTTCCGGTTGGCGCCATCCACAACAATGGCGTTCACGGCTTCGGTTTCCAGCAAGATCTGCCAGTTGCCGTCCTGTTGGATCAGAATCTGCTGGGCATCGAAGTTCCCATCATTGGCGAAAATGGCGTCCGGGTTGTAGAACACGGCCACACCTTTGCCCGTGCCCACCCAAACTTGGTGATCCTTGTCCTCGGCAATGCTGAACACGTCATTGGAAGGCAATTTTCCCTGGCCCTCCAAGGTGTTTAGTGCAACAGCGTGATCGTCGTCCGGAACGGTTGGCGTGCCGTTGTCCGTGAACACCAACAAGCCTGCACTGCGTGGCCGGATGACCCATTTGTAGCCGTTTTCGGCCACTATCATGTCCGCCAGCAGCAAGTTGTTGCCCAATGCGGGCCCCATGCCCATGCTGTACCAGTTGCCGTTTTTCAGCCGAACGCTGATCGGCTTGTTGCAGCCGCTGTTGGATACCCACAGGTTCCCGGCCTCGTCGTAGGCCAATCCGCCCACTTGGGTGGCCACCTCATCGGATGAGCTGTTCTGGAACCGCTGAAGGGTGCTGTTTCCCGCCCCATAGAAGCCGGTGACGTGGCCGTTGCGCATCTCCACCAGGCCGTCATCCCAACTCCCCACAAAAGCATGGTTGCCATCCTCGGGGTCCACTTGCACGGGCATCACATCGTTGAGCGAACCGGCGTAGTTGTTCCCCCCGGTGGCATACAGGGGGTCGTTGGACATGTCCGTGGTGTTCCAAGCGCCGTCCACGAAGTAGTGAACACCGTCTTTTCTGTACTGGTTGCCCCAGTTGCCGGAGGGCCCGCCGGTTGTGACATAGAGCGATTCCTTCGCGCTGGACATGCGGTAGGCGCTGTTGTTGGAGGGGCCGTTCGGGGCGATCTTGGTGAATGCGGTGCCGCTGCTGAAGTTAACCAGGCCATTGCCGTCGGTAGCGATCCAGAACCCGCCTTGGTCACGCGCAATGGCATCGCGCGGCGCGAGCGTGGCGCCGCCGATGTCAAACGCGTAGTTGATTTCCTGCAGGTCGGTGTTGAACTGCTTGACGATCTGCCTACCGGTAGCAACAAGCGTGGTGCCGTCGCCAGACACGCGCAGGCTGCGGTAGAACTCATGCCCTGCAGCCACCATCTTGTGCCAGCCGTTGTCGAAGTAATAAATGGTGTCCTGCTCCAGGACCTCATTTTCACTTACCCGCCGGTTTACGGTGAGCCGGTTGTTGAAGGAGACCACGGCGGAGAATTTGCCATTTGCGCCCGGAACGTCCGTGCGCTTGTGCCAATTGGTGTAGGCCGCCAAGTTGGTCTCCCCGGTCCATGCTGCATAAAGGCCGGCCCCGGTGGCGGCATAGATGGAATCGCCCTGGAATGCGATGCCGTTCACTTGCAGGGGTGCCGCGTTGGGCCCGATGAACCAAGTGTCCTTCACCTCATTGCGGGCAAGGTCAACCACCACGATCCCGAATCCGCAGCCCAGGTACACCAGGTCATTCCTGCCCACGATGCAATAAATGCCCTTGTCGCCGATCACGGAGCTCCGTTTTATGTCGGACATGTTCACCGCACTGCCTTGGGTTATCAGGTCCAGGTTCCCGTTGCGGTAACCCACCACCAAAGTGTTGAGCTGGCTGTTCCAGCCCAGGCTTTGCACGTTTACATCGCTCAGCGCGTTCACCTTGGTATAGCGCTCCGTTTCACCCGTTGAGCCATTGTATTTGAACACGGCCGAGGTGGTGGCGCAGTACACATCGCTGTTGCCTTGCACCACGGCGATGGTGTGCTTGTACTGAAAATGGTCGCGCCATTGCCCAATGGCGGGCTGGGCGAACGATTCACCGGCCAGTACGGAAAGGGTGGTGGCAAGGAGCAGGGTGGGGGTTGGGCGCATGCGGACGAAAGCTACAAGTGTTCACAACGCGGCGACGGGGCGATCGGTATGCCGGATGCGGCCATGCGTGAAATGCAAAACGCCCCCGCAGGGGGGCGCCGTGCAGAGGTCGCGTGCGGACTCGAACCGCAGTAGCAGCTTTTGCAGAGCTGTGCCTAACCACTCGGCCACGCGACCCTTACTTCCCTGTTGAAGGGCCCAATGCCCTGAACAGGGCCGCGAAGATAACCGAACCGGGCTTATCCCTCAACGGTGTAGGCCACGCTGTCCACGGCACCCGCTATGGGGGGGTGTTCCTTTTCCAGCCGGACGCGCCATGCAAACCCGTGGGGCCATTCTTGCTTCAGCTTTTCCAGGATGCGGGCAGCCACGTGTTCCACCAACTGGGAGCGCTGGGCCATTTGTTCAAGAACGATGGCGGTGACACGCCCATAGTCAATGGTGTCGGACAGCTTGTCCGTGCGCTCCGCCCGGGCAAGGTCGCCCTGCACGGCCACGTCCACGCAATAGTGCCCGCCGATGCGCCCTTCCTCCGTAAGGCAGCCGTGGTAGGCATATACGCGGATACCCTTTACTTCGATCAAGCCCATGCCGAACAATGTTCGATCCCGGCGGTAAGCCGCGAAGTCAATTCATCCATGCCAAGCAGCACGCTCACATCGAACATGCCCGGGCCCTGCATCCGGCCGGCAACGAACAGCCGATAGAGCGGCATCAGTTGGCCGATCTTCATGCCACGTTCCGCCAGCACGTCATTGAAGGCTTGCTCCAGCTCCCCAGCCTTGGGTGAGGACAGTTGGGCCACCTTGCCCATGTAGGCACGTAGCGCAGGGGCCGCCTCTGGTTTCCAGCGTTTCCGAAGTTCCTGTTCGGCCGGGTCGTTGCCTTTCAAGGGCGATCCCTGCGTGAACAAGTAACTGCCTTCCAGCATGTCAGCGGGAAAGGTGGCGCGCTCCTTCAACAAAGCCACGGCGGCAACGGCTTTTTCCGGTGTGGTGGAGATGCCAAGGCTCCTTAAATCTTCCAGCAACTGCTCTCCAAGCTCAGCATCGGGCCGCATCCGCAAGTATTGCTGGTTGAACCACTTGGTTTTTTCCGGATCGAATTTTGCGCCGCCCTTGTGCACGCGGGCAAGGTCGAACTGGGCAATAAGCTCATCCATGGACATGATTTCCTGGTCGTTGCCGGGGTTCCAGCCCAGCAGCGCCAACATGTTCACAAATGCACCTGGGTAGTAGCCGCGCTCGCGGTATCCCGTGCTGCGCTCACCACTTGCGGGGTCCTGCCAATCCAAGGGGAAAACCGGGAAGCCAAGGCGGTCTCCGTCGCGCTTGCTCAGTTTGCCGTTGCCGTCCGGCTTCAGGATCAGGGGGAGGTGGGCAAACACGGGCCGCTCCCAACCAAAAGCCTCGTACAACAGCACGTGCAGCGGGGCACTGGGCAGCCACTCCTCGCCACGGATCACATGGGTGATCCGCATCAAGTGGTCATCCACGATGTTGGCCAAGTGGTAGGTGGGCATGCCGTCGCTCTTGTACAGCACCTTATCGTCAATGTTGGAGCTCTGCACGGTTACCCATCCCCGGATGGCATCCTCAAAACGGACCTCCGTATTGCGCGGCACCTTCAAGCGCACCACATGTTCATCGCCCCGGGCAAGGCGCTCGGCAGTTTCGGTGCTGCTGAGCGTAAGGCTGTTCCGCATGTGCTCCCGTGTAATGGCGTTGTATGCGGGGGCGGTGGATCCAGCGGCCTTGAGCCGTTCACGCATGGCCTCCAGTTCTGCCGCAGTGTCAAAGGCGTAGTAGGCCTTGCCGTTCTGCACCAGCTCTTCGGCATATTGCCGGTACAAGTGCTTGCGCTCACTCTGGCGGTAAGGCCCGTCCGGTCCTCCGTTCCAGGGTCCTGCGTCAGGCTGCATGCCGCACCAGGCCATGGCTTCGCGGATGTACTCCTCCGCGCCGGGCACGAACCGTGCCTGATCGGTGTCCTCAATGCGGAGCAGGAATTCGCCTCCGTGCTTGCGGGCGAACAGGTAATTGTACAAGGCGGTGCGGACACCGCCCATGTGCAGGGGCCCCGTGGGGCTGGGCGCGAAACGGACTCTTACCGGCATGGTTCATTGGCCTTGCGGCCGACGGGCCGAAAAACCCAAGGCGGCTGCGGTGCGGCGGCGCAAAACTAACGGATAGCAACGGGCTATCAGACCTCAACACCCTTCTCCACAATGCGCTTCCATTCCGGATGTTCGCGCAAATGGGCCGTGACGCGGGCGCACATCGGCACCAGCTTCAGGTTGTTCTCCTCGATATAGGCGAACACCTTTTCCACCAGTGCGGCGCACACTCCTGTATCCACCAAGGATTTGGGCACGCTGGCGTGGGTGAGGAACATCTTGGTGCCGTTCAGCTCATATTCCACCTTGGCCGTTCGGCCTTCAACCTCCATCTCAAACTGGCGGGAACTCTTGTCGTTGATCAATGGAATGCGGCTAAGATCGGTCATGGCGATAGGCTTTGGTTCCACGGCTACCGAATCTGTGCAGGTGCCCGTGTAAAGCGCGCAAAGATACGAAGACGGTGCAAGGGTGGCGGAAGTTCCGCATACGGTCCCGGTCACGCAGCTTTCCCGGTGAAGTACCGCCGTCACCAACTTTGCAGCGCATGGCAACGGACAATGAATTGAAGCACCGCCGAAAACTGTGGCGGAAGGTGGTCTACCTGTTCACTGCGTTATTGCTCTTTTTGGGCGCCACCGCATTTTTCCTGCCGTGGCTGTTGAAGCGGTACATCGAAAAGCACAGTGTGGAGTGGATCAACAGGAAGGTTTCCATCGAAAAGATCATCCTCAACCCCTTCACGTTCACCTATGCATTGGACGGAGTAAAGTGCTACGAGCCGGGCAGCAATGACCTTTTTGTGTCCTGGCGGTCCATTTCGGTGAAAAGCAACCTGTGGGCCGGGTTCCGCAACAACCACTGGCGGTTCCGCGACCTGCGGATCCAAGACCCCTACTTCCACATTGTGCAACGAGGCGACCGCTTCAATTTCAGCGACCTGTTGGAGCTGGGCGGTTCGGACACAACCGCAGCTTCCCCCACTGATACGTCGTCCGTTCGGTTCAGCATGGAGAACATCCAGCTTACCGGCGGAAGGATTGCGTATGCCAGCGACGTGCTCAAGGCGCCCATCGGCATTTCCGGCTTGCGGGCCAATTGTACGCGCATCACTTCAGAAAGCGCGCGAATGGACTTCAACCTTCACTTTGCAATTGACGGGGGCGGTGAAGTGGGCGGAACATTCAAGATCGACACGGAGCGCAGACGCTACGCCGTACATGCGGACCTGCTCTCTTTCGCCTTGGCGCCGCTGCTGCCCTACCTGCAGGATTTCATGTACACCACGTCATTGCAGGGCGAGTTGGACCTTGGGCTGCAATTGGAGGACAGTTGGGCAGATACGGCGGCATTGGCCGCAAGCGGGAACCTGGCAATGAAGGGGTTTGCGATCAGCGATGGAACGGGCGCCCCCTTGATCGGCATGAAGAGCGGGATGGTTGTGCTGGACACGCTGAATGCGCGCAACCACGTCTTCAAGATCAGCCGTGTAAATGTGGATGGCCTCTCCACCCGCTTCCAACAATGGGCGGACGGCAGCAACACCTGGACCAAGGCGCTCAAGCTGGAAAGCACGGGGACGGACAGTGCCGGGACCGTGCTTGCCGCAAGCCCGGCCAACATTTTCGTGATGCTCGCAGACTATGTGCGTATGCTGGGGCAGGAATTTGTGGCCAACCAGTACACGGCCGACAGCCTTTCCGTTGTGAACAGCTCCGTGCAATTTGAGGATTTCACGCCGGAGAAGCCGTTCCGCTACACCTTGGACCAACTGGCCATGAACAGCAGCCGCATCACCACGGCGGCCGGCACCGCAGATTTCACCGCATCCGCGCGGCTGAACGGGCGCGGCCAGCTGCACAGCACCTTCAAGTTCGACCCGAAGAACTTCAAAAACGTGGAGGCGGACATGCAGGTGAAGGAACTTTCCCTGCCCGATCTGGATGCGTACAGCCGCTGGTATGCTGCACACCCGCTCACCTCCGGAACACTTGCATATACCGGCACCACCCGCATTCGTGACGGTAAGATCGACAGCAAGAATCACCTGCAAGCGGACAACCTGCGGTTTGGTAAAAAGATCGCAGTGCATGATACCGGCATATACATCCTTCCGCTTCGGTTGGGCGCGGCCTTGCTCAAGGACGTGCACGGCAATATCGACCTGGACATTCCCGTGGAAGGCGACCTGAACGACCCCACCTTCAAGCCGTGGCCGATAGTGTGGAAGGTGTTGAAGAACCTGGTGGTGAAGGCGGCAGCGGCACCGGTGAACTTGGTGGCCGGCATGTTGGGCGAGAAACATGAAGCGACGGAGGAGGTGCGCTTCCCCCAGATGGGAACCACCCTGGGCAAGGAGCAGCGGAATGCGCTGGATGCACTGGCCACCCTGCTAAAACAGAAACCGGAACTGAACGCGGCCTTGGTGCCCGTAACGGACGTGCAGCAAGAATCGGAGGCGTGGGCCGCAAAGACCATGAGAATGGAATTCCTTGGGCTGCATTCGCCGCTGGCCAATGCCGACAGTCTGCGGGTGGAGGGGCTCAGCTTGCGCGACAGCAGTTTTACCGCCTTTCTCAACAGCAAGGTACCCGCATCCGCAGGGACATCCGAAGTTGAACGCTGCGTGCGGGCCGTTGGCGCGGACCTCGCCCGGCAAGCCGTGGATGCCATGGGGGCCATGCGCCGACAGGCCGTGACAACCTACTTGGGGCAAGCAGGCGTGCCTGCGGACAGGGTCACGTTCAGGCCCGGTACACCGGAAGAACTAGCGGGGCACACCGGATTGCCGGGCTACCGGTTCGTTGTGGATGTGCGGCCATAATGCAAAAGGCCCCAGCAAATCGCTGAGGCCTTCCTGCTCCCCGGGTTGGACTTGAACCAACGACCCCCTGATTAACAGTCAGGTGCTCTAACCAGCTGAGCTACCAGGGAAGGTTCCCTTTTTGGAAAGGGAGCGCAAAAGTAGGAACAACGGGCACTTCCGCAAGTTTGGACGGATTCTTCACCTTTGCGGCCCCAAGAACACCCCGCTGCATGAAGCTTGTTACCGTTGGAACCGTGGCCTTTGACAATATTGAAACACCCTTCGGCAAGGCCGAGAAAGTGGTGGGCGGAGCAGCCACCTACATCTCTTTGGCAGCCTCCTTCTTCCTGAAGAAGCAGGGCATCGTGAGCGTGGTGGGCGAAGATTTTCCGCATTCCATGATGGCCACCCTGAACAGCAAAGGGGTTGACCTTACGGGGCTGGAAGTGCTCCAGGGGAAGGAGAGTTTTTTCTGGAGCGGGAAGTACCACTATGACATGAACACCCGAGATACCCTGGAGACCCGCCTGAATGTGCTGTTGGAGCTGGACCCGAAGCTGAACACTGAATACAAGGCTGCGGAATACCTCATGCTTGGCAACCTGGACCCCAAGGTGCAGGCGAAAGTGCTGGACCAAATGGAGGGCACCGCGCTGGTGGTGCTGGACACCATGAACTTTTGGATGGACAGCGCCATGGAGGAATTGAGGTCCGTGATCACCCGCGTGGACATCCTCACCATCAACGATTCCGAAGCACGCCAGCTCAGCGGCGAGCACAGCCTGGTGAAGGCGGCCCATGCCATCCTGGACATGGGGCCGAAGTATTTGGTGGTGAAGAAGGGTGAGCACGGGGCCCTGCTGTTCAGCAAGGAGCGCGTGTTCTTTGCACCGGCCTTGCCGCTGGACGACGTGATAGACCCCACCGGCGCGGGCGACACCTTCGCGGGAGGCTTCATCGGCTACTTGGCGCGCAGCGGCGACCACAGCTTCAACAACATGAAGCGCGCCATCATTGCGGGATCGGCGCTGGCTTCCTTCTGCTGCGAGAAATTCGGCGTGCAACGCCTGCTGGAAATTACCAAGGAGGATATTGACCACCGGATCCGGCAATTTGTGGAGCTGGTTGATTTCGATATCGAACTGGTATAGGAGTCCCCATTTTTCGGGATAGTTGCTGCCTTGCGGATTTATTTAGTTTTGAAGGTGCTGAAGTAACGGCCATCTCGCTGTTTTCCCTTCGGCACGGCCAGCATGCTTTCACGGATACGCCTTCTTCGTTTATTCCCCCTGTTCTGCACGCTCATTGCGTCAGGATCCGCCTTTGCAGCCCAGGTTCCAGATAATAGGGCACGTACCGTGGCCGCGCATTTTCTGGCCAGCCAATTCATCCAGTTTTCCGGGCTGCACAGCGAGCAGCTCACTTTGGCGCGTGAAGTGGCCGATCCCGCTATTGGCGGCCAGCCTGCATCGGTGCTTTACCGCGTGTACAATGTGCCGGACCAAGGCTTTGTGATCGTGAGCGGAGACGACCGGGTATTGCCTGTGCTCGGTTATTCCACGGAGCGCACCTTCGTGAACGGCACCTTGCCCATCAATGTGGCCAAATGGCTGGAGGGGTACTGCACGGAGATCCGGACAGCTTTGGGCGTGGCGGACAATCCCGCACGGACCTCGCTACAAGAATGGAACCGTTGGGAAAATGCCACCGTGGCGAACGAGGCCAACCAGCGGGCTTCCGTGGCGCCCTTGCTCCAAACCACGTGGGACCAACCCGCACCCTACAATGCCCTATGCCCCGGCGGCTCGGTGACCGGTTGCGTGGCCACGGCCATGGCCCAAGTGATGAAGTACCATAACTGGCCCGCCCAAGGGATCGGGTTCCATTCCTACCAATCGGACAATTACGGCACGCTCTCCGCCAACTTCGGCGCCACCACCTACAATTGGGCGGCCATGCCCAACAATGTGACCGGTTCCAACACGGCGGTGGCCACCTTGATGTTCCACTGCGGGGTGGGCGTGGACATGCACTACAGCCCCCAGGTGAGCGGCGCGTGGGTGATCGAGGCCAACAGCCAAGGCACACAGAACAACGCTGAGTTTGCCCTGAAGAACTACTTCAATTACAGCACCAACATGCAGGGCCTGCAGCGGGCCAGCTACAGCGATAGCCAGTGGATCACCAAGATGAAAACGGACCTTGACGCTTCACGCCCGATCATTTATGACGGGTTCGGCAGCGGTGGTGGGCACTGTTTTGTGGCTGACGGGTATGACGACAACAACTACTTCCACTTCAACTGGGGATGGAGCGGCGCCTACAACGGTAATTTCACCATTAGCGCCCTCAACCCGGACGGACAGGGAACGGGCGGTGGTACCGGCTCTTACAATTCAGGCCAGGAGGCCATCTTCGGCATCGAGCCGGCCGGAGGAGGAGGTGGTGGTGGCGGACAACAGACGTTCGACATGGCCCTGTATGATTACGTGACTCCTTCGGCAAGCACCATTTACTACGGCGGTGCCTTTTCGGTGAGCACCAACATCATCAACAACAGCAGCAGTGATTTCAACGGTGACTATTGCGCCGCCGTATTTGATGACAACAGCAATTTCTACGGGTTTGTCCAAACGCTTACGGGGTATAGCCTGCCCGCTGGCTATGTGTACAACAACAACCTTTCCTTCTCCACCAGCGGCCTGTTAACCATGCTGCCCGGCACCTACTACATCGGCATCCTGTACCGGCCCACCAACGGGGAGTGGGTGCTGGTAGGCGACAACGGCGGTTACACCAACTTCCCGCAGATAGACGTGGTAAACCCGAACGACATAGAGTTGAACGCGGCACTGAACGTGAGCCCGGGAACCTCCCTTGCACAAGGAGCGCAGATCTCGGTGAGCACCAATATCGTAAATGACGGATCGCAAACTTTTTACGGGCAATACGGGGCGGGGCTGTTCAACTTGGACGGTACATGGGCGCAGGACATCGGCGTGATCAACGAAAACAACGGACTGCCGGGAGGGTACACCTACAACAGTCCGTTCACCTTGGGCCCCGCTGCCGTAACAGTGGAGCCGGGCACCTACCTCTTGGCGGTGCAGCATAACCCGAACAACAGCGGGTGGCAGCTAACGGGGTCCAGTTATTACGCCAACCCCATTTTCATTACCGTTACCGCACCTACGCTGCAGCCAGACCCCTACGAGGTGAACAACACGGCGGGACAGGCGTACAGCCTGCCGGTGAACTTCTCCGGCAACAACGCCAGCACGGCCACCACCGGGTCCAACTTGCACAATGCGGATGACCAGGATTTCTACAAAGTGGTGCTCCCGGCCGGATACAACTATGCCATCACTGCCCGGTTGCATGATTCATACAACAGCGGCAATGGCCAGACCTACACCGTGGACGGCATGTTCTCCTGGTCCATGGACGGCAACACGTGGTCCGCGGTATATGATGACATTATGCCCGGCAACATCCAAGCGAACAACGGCGGCACGGTGTATTTCCACGTAGCGCCATATTTCCAAGGCTATACGGGCACATACTTGCTCCAGTTGGACATCAGCCGCACGTCTTGGAGCGGGGTGGGTGACCAATCTTGGTCCGCAGGGCTGCGCCTTTTCCCCAACCCGGCAAAGGACGAGGTGACCGTGGACCTTGGAAACGCACCTCGTGAGAATATAACCATGGACCTGCTGGACCCCCAAGGTAGGTCCGTGCTGCACAAGCAAGTATCCGCGGCTTCGGGCAATTTGTTAAAGCTAAGCTTGGGCGGCTTGGGCAACGGGGCCTACTTGTTGCGAATGGCCACGCCCGGAGCGGTGCGCACGGAACGCCTGATCATTGCGCGATGAAGAACACAGCCGCCCTCCTCCTTCTGGGGCTCTCCGCTTGCTGTGGAAGCCGCAATGCAGTGACCCCGGCCGACATGGCTGCGGAACGAACCCGCCCGCTGATGGTGTACAGCACCCGCCAGGATGTGCATGACAAGGTGCCCGTGGGCCTTAGCGATGACAAGCAGCACATCATTTCCTATCCGCAACCGAAAGACTTGATGCTGGAAGGCAAACTGCGCCTGCCCACCAAATTGGCCAAGGGTTACTGGTTGGACAACAAAGGCATTGGCCTGAACACGGGTTTTCTGAAGATGACCTATGCGGAATACGCTGCACTTCCCGCAGCGCCCTCCGTGGCGGACCTGGAAGCCGCGCTGCTGGACCGCGACCCGCTGGAATCGCTATGTGACTGCGGCACGCGCGGCACGATGGCCGATCCCGTGAAAGCCATTGGCGACATGCTGAAGTCGGGTGGTTTGCGCCAAGGATGCAAGGTGCTGAAGTGAACTTTTCCAGGCTACAGGGATCGAGGAAATACCACAGCTAGCGCAAGCTTTAAGGCTCCGTGGCTGCTTTGTGCCCGGATGGAAAAATTGCCCCCGGAAATGGCGAAGCCCCGGGGCATTTCGGCGCACCGGGGCTTCCTTCCAGGCAGATGCTTAGCTGCCCAAGTAGTTGAACTCGCGGATGCCGCTGTCATTGAAGGGGCCGGGCACCAACTTGCCGTCCTTGTCCAGCAGTTCCAAACGCACGGTGTGTTTGCCAAGCTGCAGGCCTTCGATGAAGTAGGCCTCCCACTTGTTCAGCATCCACACTTCCCCATCGATGGTGGCGCGTATGCTGTAAGCCTTGTCCTTCAGGTCGGTGTTCAGCAAGTAGAAGTCCAGCAGGATCTTGTCGCCGTCCAGCTTCTTGTAATCGCCCTTGGGGCGGCTGTAAAAGAGGGTGGGGTCCTTGGAAAGGTTGATGGCTGCGGAATCTGCACCCTTTCCGGGCATGGTGAATTCCTTCACTACCACGGAAGCGTTGTTTTTCAGGCTTTCATGGTAGCTGCGGCTCAGGAAGCACAGGGCGATGTTCCTGCCGGGATCCGCCTTTTCGGTGAAATCCGCAGTGTATTCGGCCTTGTACGGCTTGTTGTTCAGGATGAAGTGGATGTGCTGTCCATCCTTGCTGTTGGCGCAGCCGCGCGTGGTTGCATCCGGGGTCTGGGCCTTCAGCTCGAAGCCCTTCACGGTGAACTTGTATTTCACGTCCATGGACTTCTTGTTGGGCACCAACGTGTCGAAGGTGAGCGAAGCATCCGGGAACGCAGCGGCAGGCGGAGCCACGGACAATTTCAGCGTGGCATTTGCCGGGGCTACCACGTCAGGGCGTTCAGTCGGCACGGCCGCAACGGTATCCTTGGCCGGCGGGGGCGGCGGAGGGGCGGGGGCGGGTTCGGGGCTGCTGCAGGCGGCCAGCATCACCAGCGCCAGGGAAGGGAGCAACAAAGTTTTCATGGGAGTTGGGAATTTTCTATTCAAAGCTGAGCAGGAGCTGGCCTTTCTCCACGGCCGCACGTTCCTGCACGTGGATTTTTTTCACGGTGGCCTCGCCGGTGCTCTTGATCACGTTTTCCATCTTCATGGCCTCCAGCACCAGCAGCGGGTCATCCTTCTTTACCGCGTCTCCTTCCTTTACCAGCAGCTTCAGCACCAGGCCGGGCATGGGTGCCTTCAGTTCGCGGATCACGGTGCGTGCAGCCTGGTCGATGCCCAGCAACTGGAACAGGCGGGAACGCTCCCCCTCCAGTTTCACCGTGTGGCAATGCGCACCGATGCGCAGGCGCACGGTGCCGGCTTCGGGGTCGTGCTTCAATACCAAAATGCGGAATGAACGGCCCCGGTGCACCAAGCTGTACATGCCCGGACCCGTGCGCACCAAGTCCGGTGTGCTTTCGCCTTCCAAGACCCAAGATGCCTTGGGGCCGGACCGCTCAAGCACCAATGGCTCCGATGCTGAATTGACGGTGGCGTAGAGTTTGGCGGACATGCGCTGTACGGATAAAGCAACAGTTGGTGCGGGCAATTGTTCGCTGCCGCACAAGGGGACGAAGGTATTGGTCCGTTGCGTTCAGAAAAGCTTGCCCTCGCCCTCCATCCGCTCAAACTCCTCGTCCGCAGGCAAGCCGGGCTGCTCCCGTGCGGCAACCGCCAGGCGGTCGCACAGCTCGTTGTGGGGATGGCCGGCGTGCCCGCGGATCCACTGGAAGTGCACCTTGTGCTTGCGGAAGGCTAGTAAGAAACGCCTCCAGAGGTCTGGGTTCTTCTTCTTGGCAAACCCCTTCTTTTCCCAGTCGAACAGCCAGCCCTGTTCCACCGCATCCACCACGTACTTGCTGTCGCTTACCACGGTAACGTCGTGGCCTGTTCCCTTCAGCGCCTCCAGCGCGGCGATCACCGCCAGCAGCTCCATGCGGTTGTTGGTGGTGCGCCGGTAGCCCCCCCACAGCTCCCTGCGGTGCTTGCCCGATTCCAGTACCGCGCCATAGCCGCCGGGGCCGGGGTTGCCGCTGGCGGCGCCGTCGGTGTGGATGGTGATGTGCATGCGCCTGTGGGGACCTCCTAGGCAGCCCCTTGAGCCATGCTTGTGCTGGGCCGCAGGTGCTGCATCAGTTTGGCAAAGGGGTCCGAAAAGTTGAAAAACAGACTGGTGTGGGACAGCGGCGTCCGGTATCTCTTATACAACGAAGGCCAGGTGCTGATCCCGGAATAATAGGTCTCATGATTAGTAAGACCGCTAATTGGACCACCCAAGGCGGCGCAAAGTTGTGCCCACGGAAAGTTGACCCCCGCGACCAACGAACCCATCACGGTGGACCAATACCGCGGGTTGATCTCTATCACCATTGGCTCCCCTCCGTTCCTGCCATAACGAAGGTCCACATGGGCTACGCCGTTCCAATGAAAGTTGGCCATGACCCGTTGGACGACATGCTCCACCGGTTCATCGCGGAGAAATCGCAGCACGCTGCCGGGACCGAATTTGCTGGTGGTGACAAGGGCGCGCTGCACGGAACACGCCAGCATCTTGCCGTCCTTGCACAGCACACTGCAGTCGATGTCATGTCCTTCCACAAAACGTTGCACCACGTACGGATACCCGGGACGGAGGAATTTGTTTGCCTGGCTCCGCAGCTTGCCGGCTTCCTCAAACAAGTGAATGTCCAACCCCCCGCTGCCGGAGCGTGGTTTCACCAAAACGGGTTCAGCAGGGTTGAACTGATCAATGCATTCCACTGAATCGAAAAGTACCGTGTGCGGCACGGCAATGCCTGTGGCCTGCATGGCCAAGTGGAATCTCCACTTATCGTTCACGCACGTCAATTGGTCGGGTGTTGGCAAAGGGACCATGCGCACCAAATGCCCTAAACGCGAAGCCATTTGCGCCATCGCTGCTATGCCAGGACCGGACACCGGCATGAGCACAATGTCGCGATGCTTGGAGAGCAGGGCGGCCAAGCTATCCCCGGGTGCGGACGGGTCCAAGGGATGGGTGCGGGAAACGAAGCGGGAAAAACGGGACAATGCGCGGCGGTCAACATAGGCAGCCTCCACCCGTATCCGCGGCTCCGCCCGTTTGATGCATTGGGCCACTAACAGCGCAAATGGACTGTCACCATCAGGGATCAAAACGCGTGCATTGCTGCGAAACCGGTCGGGGCCTGCCTCATCAAGTTCCATGCGGGGCGTTTTGGAGGAAGGGGTTCCTTGCCGCTTGGCAATGGTTAGGCGTAATCAATGGGCCGAGGCTGCAGGAAAAAGGTAAGTGATGTTGCCCGCAAAGAGCTTCACGCTTATGGCAAGCAAAATAACTCCGAATGCCTTGCGCAGCACAATGAGCCCCACGCGCCCCAGGAGGCGCTCAATGCGGTTGGTGAGCAGTAGCACCACCACCACCACCACCATGTTCAGGCAAATGGCTGCAAGGATCTCCGGCCGGCTGAACTCGGCGCGCAGCGAGAGGATGGCCGTTATGGTGCCGGAACCCGCGATCACCGGAAATGCCAGTGGCACAATGCTGTACACCTTGGGGTCATCGCTCAAGCCGGGCGCAGAGGTGTCTTCCTTGAACAAGCGGATGCCCAAGGTCATTTCCAGGGCGATGAAGAACAGCACAAAGGAGCCAGCCACGGCAAAGGAGCGCACATCAATGCCCACCAGGGCCAAAATGGATTCGCCGAGGTAGAGGAAGGTTACCATGATCGCCAAGCTCACCAAGGTGGCCCGGGCCGGGTAGATCTTGCCCGCCTTTTCGCGCACCTGCAAGATCACGGGGATGCCGCCGATGATGTCGATGATCGCGAAGAGGACCAGGAAAGCCTTGCCGACGTGGGCGAGCTCAAACATGGTGCGAAGGTCGCCGGGAGAACTACCCTACGCCCAACCCCAGGGCAAATTCTTCAACAATACGTGGATAATAGGCGTGCTCCAAGGCATGGATGCGCCCTGCCAACGCACCGGCATCATCACCCGGCAGCACCGGGCACTTGGCTTGGAACAGCACCCGCCCCTCATCGTAGCGCTCGTTCACCAAGTGGATGGTAATGCCGCTTTCCTTTTCACCCGCCGCCAGCACCGCTTCATGTACATGGTTGCCGTACATGCCCTTGCCGCCATACTTCGGCAGCAGTGATGGGTGGATGTTGAGCATGCGGTCCGGCCAGGCGCGTACAAGGTCCACCGGCAATAAGCGCAGGAAACCGGCCAGTATGACCAGGTCGATGCCGGCGCCGGCCAGTTCCCGTTGCAGTGTACCCTCGCGCAGTTCCGCCCCGCTGAACAGAAAACAAGGCACACCCATGTCCCAAGCGCGCTGCACCACGCCGGCGCCGGGGCGGTCGCAGGCGATCAAGGCCACTTCCGCCCCCGGATGGGAGGAAAAATGTTCCATGAGCTTTTGCGCGTTGGAGCCGGAGCCCGAGGCGAGGATGGCCATGCGGATCATGGCGCGAAGGTGCGATTTTCCCGCACCACGGGACAATTCCGGCATTGGCACCACGGCCGTCCGCCATGCGAACTGCTGCCCCGATCCTGCTGGTTAGCACGGAATTAGCCCCTGCAGGGCACATTTGCCACCTCACCGGGGGGTGATGAATGCTGCCGGGGGAGGGCGGAATCAGGGAGGGGTGCGTTGCGTATCTGGAAAATATCTTTCCTTTGCAGCCTGTTCAACCAACAACCAACGGATATGTCCGATATCAAGTCAAGGGTCATCGCCATCATCGTGGACAAGCTCGGTGTGGACCAAGCTGAAGTAACCCCGGAGGCGAGCTTTACCAACGACCTTGGCGCTGACAGCCTGGATACCGTCGAGCTCATCATGGAGTTCGAAAAGGAGTTCAACATCGCCATCCCCGACGACCAGGCCGAAAAGATCCAAACGGTGGGCCAAGCCGTGGATTACGTGGAGAAGAACGCGAAGTAACCCCCCTGAAGGATGCAGCTCAGGCGAGTGGTAGTCACCGGTCTGGGTGCCCTCACGCCCTTGGGCAATTCGCTTCAGGCGTATTGGGAAGGGTTGGTGAACGGCATCAGCGGAGCTGCGCCCATCACCAATTTTGACGCGTCGAAATTCAAGACCCAATTTGCCTGCGAGGTAAAGGGTTTTGACCCCACGGCCTTTATGGACCGGAAGGAGGCGCGCAAGATGGACCCGGTCTCCCAGTATGCCGTGGTTGCTGCCGACGAGGCGGTGCGCGACGCAGGCTTGGAACTCAAGACCGATGCCGAACGTGAACGTGCCGGCGTGGTCCTGGGTTCAGGCATCGGCGGGTTGCTCACCTTCCAGGAAGAGTGCATCAACTTCGCCAAGGGCGACGGTTCCCCGCGCTTCAATCCGTTCTTCATCCCGAAGATGATCGCTGACAGCTCCTCGGGGCTGATCAGCATGCGGCACGGGCTGCGCGGACCTAGCTACGTAACGGTAAGCGCCTGTGCCAGCTCCAACAACGCACTGATCGATTCGTTCAACTATGTGCGCCTGGGCACGGTGGACATCATGGTATCCGGAGGAAGTGAGGCTTCCATCCACGAGGCCGGCGTGGGGGGCTTCAACGCCATGCACGCCATGAGCACCCGCAACGAGGATCCCGCCACCGCCAGCAGGCCCTACGACAAGGACCGTGATGGCTTCGTGCTGGGCGAGGGCGGCGGCATCATTGTGCTGGAAGAACTGGAGCATGCCAAGGCGCGCGGCGCGAAGATCTACTGCGAGCTGGTGGGCGGCGGCATGAGCAGCGATGCCTACCACATCACCGCCCCGCACCCGGAAGGGCTCGGTGCCTTCCTGTGCATGAAGCACGCCCTGCAGGATGCGGGGATGAAGCCTTCCGAGATTGACTACATCAACACCCATGGCACCAGCACCCCGATCGGTGACCCGCAGGAGGTGAAAGCGATCCAGCGGCTGTTCGGGGAAGATGCCTACCGGCTGAACATCAGTTCCTCCAAGAGCATGACGGGCCACCTGCTCGGTGCCGCCGGCGCCGTGGAGGCCATTGCCACCATCATGGCCGTGTACAAGGACATGGTGCCGCCCACCATCAATCATTTCACAGACGATCCCGAGATCGACCCCAAGCTGAACTTCACGTTCAACAAAGCGCAGCAACGCACGGTCAACGCCGCCATGAGCAATACCTTCGGCTTTGGCGGCCACAACACCTCGGTGATCTTCCGCAAGTACCGTTGACCCCTTTTGTTCTCCGCATTATTCAAGAGAGCCTCCACGCCGGAGGAACGCCGCATCCGGGCCTGGTGCCGAAAAACCTTCGGCATCAACCCCAAGGACCTTCCGCTTTACCGCCAAGCCCTGCGCCACAGCAGCTCAGTACCGGACGACCGGCCCGACCTGCCTGACAACGAACGCTTGGAATTCCTCGGTGATGCCGTGCTGGACACCATCGTTGGGCAATTTGTCTACCGCGCCTATCCCGATCAGGGCGAAGGCTTCCTTACCCGCATGCGCAGCAAGCTGGTGAGCCGCCACCAACTGAGCATCCTTGCCAAGCGCGTGGAGGTGGAGCGCGTCATGGAAAGCAACATCGGCCGCAACCAGGACACTTCCGTGCCGGGCAACACCATGGAAGCCCTCTTTGGCGCGCTGCTGCTGGACAAGGGCTTCGACCGTACAAATGCCATCGTCCTCAAGCTCATTACCACGCACTTTGACCTGAAGACCGTTGAACAGGAGGACCGCGACAGCAAGAGCCGCATCCTGGAGTGGGGCCAGAAATTGCACCGCAAGGTGGAGTTTGTCATCAACGAGGACAAGGAACACAAGGGGAGGGGCGGGAAGTTTACCGCCCAGGTGCATGTAGACGGAAAGTTGCTTGGTACGGGCACCGGCCACAGCAAGAAGAAAGCCGAGCAGGAGGCTGCGCACAACGCCAAGCGGAAGCTGCAGATCGATGCCCGGGAAAGCGGGCATGAATCCGCACGGAGAGGGAGCGGCGCCGACAGGCAGGGCAAGCAACGCCGGGATGGCAAAGAAAGGGGCAGGAGCGGAAAGCCCGATGCCGCCCGCCGGAATGACGCGGCCAAGAATGCTGAATAGGCCGACCCTGGGGCATGCTTCGACGCTACCTTTATCGGCCCCCCGCCGAATGGCCAAGCTGAAGCTCGAAAACGATATCCTGCCCGATGCACAGATCATCGCAATCAGCAGCCATGTGAACGACTACCGCCTTTGCTGGTCGCTGAACCGAAGCCTTGGCATTGCACTTTCCCGGCGCAGCCGGGACATCGGGAGCGATGGGCCGGAGCAGCGTGCCTTCTTTCCCGTGTTCAGCCATGAGGCGGAGGACGGGGACACCCTGTTTTCACTGGTCGGCAACCATGCGCCGGAGGGCGTATTGATCGCCAGCCAGCGGCAGGCCGACTTTTTCCTGGTGGCGGACGGTGACGGCCGACCGGATCCAGCCGAACTACTGGACGGCGTGCGGAGGGCGGAATTCGTGCTTACCGCATACACCCTGGACATACAGACCATCAAAGGTGCCTACAAGCTTTTGCAATGATCCCCGCACAAGACCCCAAAACCAAGATCGTGGCCACGTTGGGCCCGGCCAGTTCCCCACGCGAGGTGCTGCGCGAAATGCTGTTGAACGGCGTGGACGTGTGCCGGCTCAACTTCAGCCATGGCAAATACGATGCGTACAAGGAGCTGATCGCCACTATCCGATCCCTGAACGAAGAACTTGGCCTTACCACCGCCATCCTGGCCGACCTGCAAGGCCCAAAGCTGCGCGTGGGCGAAATGGCCGATGGCCCAATTGAGCTCAAGGAAGGAACGGAACTGGTGATCACCACCGAAGCCGTGAAAGGCGTTCCCGGCCTGGTAGGCACCAGTTACGCCCAGTTCCCGCAGGATGTAAAGCGGGGCGAAATGGTGCTGCTGGATGATGGGAAGCTACGCCTGGAAGTGAAGGCCACCGATGGCAAACAGCGCGTTACCACAACCGTGCTCAACGGCGGGATGCTCAGCAGCAACAAGGGCATCAACCTGCCCAATACCAAGGTGAGCCTGCCCTGCCTTACCGAAAAAGACCGCAAGGACCTCACCTTCGCGCTTTCACAAGGCGTGGATTGGGTGGGCCTCAGCTTTGTACGCAGCGCACGCGACATCATTGAGCTGAAGCACCAGATCCAAGCGGAGGGCGGTGCGGCACGTGTGGTGGCCAAGATCGAAAAGCCCGAGGCGATGCTGGAGATCGACGAGATCATCCGGGAAAGCGATGCGCTGATGGTGGCCCGCGGCGACCTCGGCGTGGAGGTGCCCATGGAACAGGTGCCCCTGCTGCAAAAGGACATCATTCGCCGCTGCCTGCTCCAACACCGGCCAGTGATCGTAGCCACACAAATGATGGAGAGCATGATCCAGAACAGCACGCCCACCCGCGCTGAGGTGAACGATGTGGCCAATGCCGTGCTGGACCACGCCGACGCGGTGATGCTCAGTGCCGAGACCAGCGTGGGCAAGTATCCAGTGGAGGTGGTGAAGGCCATGAACAAGATCCTCCTTGAAATGGAAAAGAGCGAGGTGATGTACAATGTGCCGGAGCCTGCGCTGGCAAAGAACGACCGCATGGTAACGGATACGATCTGCATGGCCAGCGTGCGCATGGCGGATGCCATTGACATCAAGGCCATCATCACCATGACGCACAGCGGCTACACGGCCTTCAAGATCAGCAGCATGCGCCCCAAGGCGCACATCTTCGCGTTCACCAGCAACAAGCGCATCCTGAACATGCTTAACCTGGTGTGGGGCGTGCGTGCACAGTACTATGACAAAACCGTGAGCACGGACCACACCGTTGCGGACATCAAGCACATCCTGCGCCGCAAGCAACTGGTGGAAAAAGGTGATCTGGTGGCGAACATCGCCAGCATGCCCATTGCCGAGCAGGGCATGGCCAACATGATCAAATTGAGCGCGGTGTAGTTTTCCCGGAGCCTTGGTGCAAAGTGATTGTTTCGGGGTTTCGGCAGTCGCCCCAATGACCGCCCCCAATAGCAGCGCGCCCGGCATTTGCCGGGCGCGCTGCTATTGGGGGAAAGGCCTCTGGTGAAGATTTTGCAACAAGCTCCTCAGAATGCACTGCTCGTCATTCTCCGTGCGCGGCCGGACACGGTGCCCATGTACACGATGGAAAACTCGAAGGCACCGTTGTTGTGCGTGTAGCTTCGCAACGGTGAAGTGTTCACATCGTAGCTAACGCGGTAGTAGTTGTTGCCGTGCTTGATGCCGAGTTGCGCTATGATCGCGTCGTTCAAGCGGTATGACGCGCCGCCCACCACGCCGTAAATGCCGTTCATGAGCGCCACCTGGCCCATCACGCCCACCTGCACTTGCTGGTCAGCGCCCTGCCGCATGAAGAGGCCCTGTGGGATGATGTCCACGCCTTCGTTCACCGCAATGCGGGCGCCGGCATTCACCGAATAACGGATCGGCAGGTCGCTTTCCTCCGTGCGGAAGATGGATTCATCCGGGGTGGTGACGTGGAACAGCGCGAAGTTGCCGAACGGGTTCACCATCTTATTGCGGTTGGTGGAGCGATAGGCCACGCCAACTCCCAGGTCAGGCATCAAGCGCCCCATTTTCTGGAACAGTTCGCCGCTGGGAAGGTCGCTGTCAAAGTGGTCCCGGTCATATTGGGCGTCCCATACCAGTTTGTCGTCATTCACCTTCTTGTAGATCAGGCCCAGGTTCACCCCGGCGGAGAGCGTGTAGTTCTTGCTGGAGGAAACGTTGTACGCACCCGTAATGCCCGCCGTGAAATTGTTCATGGTGCCGGCCATGTTGTAGTTGTTCAGGTAAGCCCCGAAACCATATTGCCGGTCCTTGGACATGTCCACCGCGAAGGCCGTGGTGAGGAAGTTGTTGCCCAGGCTGCTCCACTGGCTGCGCAGGTTGCTGCTCACGCGGAAGTCGCTGTTCTCAAACATTCCGGTGAGCCCGGGGTTCAGCATTACGGCCGCCGCTTCGTACTGCGAGAGCTGGGCATCCTGTGCGCGCAAAGCGCCGGCCCCGAAAAGGGTGACCGCCAGCAGAAGGGAGATTTTCGTTTGCATTTTGGTCTGTTCTCTTTTAGCGGATCAAGGTCACTTTGCCTGAGCGGTCGTAGTCCTGGCCGTCCACCGAGGTGGCCACCACCGAGTACACGTACACCCCGTTGATCTCCGGCTTTCCGTTGTAGGTTCCATCCCAGCCGAATTCCGGGTCCTCGGTCTCGAATATCAGTTCACCCCAGCCGTTGTAGATGCGCAGGTGGATGGTCTCGAACGGCCCGCCGCGCACATAGAAGATGTCGTTCACGCCGTCACCGTTCGGGCTGAAGGCATCGGGCAGTTTCGGCGGCACGATCTTGTTGTCCTTGATGCTCACCAGGATGGAATCCTGTGCGCTGCATCCTGCGGCGTTGCTCACCGTTTGCACAATGATGTACTGGCCGGACTCGCCGTAACTGTGGTTGGGCTGCTGCATCAAGGAGCCGGTGCCGTCGCCGAAGTCGTACTGCCAAGCGCTGGCGCCGCTGGATTCGTCGGTGACCACCACCGGCTCATCCACGTAGGCATCACCACTGATGCTGAAACCTGCCGTGGGCGAATTCATCACGTTCACCACTTGGCTGGCAACGGCACTGCAGCCGTTCTGGGCAAAGACGGTCAACGTAACCGTGTAGGACCCGGCCGCACCGTACGGAGTTCCTGCCTGTTGGCCGGATCCGGTGGTGCCGTTGCCGAAGTCCCAGTTCCAGCCTATGATGGGTGCACCGCTGGTGGTGCTTGCATCGGTGAAGGCGGTCTGCATCCCTGCGCATGCTGCGCCGGTGGTGAAGGCCGCGCTCAGCGGGTTCACGAAGGAGATGCGCACGGTATCCGTTGGTGCTGCACAGTAAAGCTCGCCGGTAGTGGTGAGCACCAGGTCCACGTGCTGCATGGCGCTGTCCGCTGCGCTGGGCTGGTACACCGCGTTGGCAGTGGTGTTGTTCGGCGTGAAGGTGCCGCTGCCCAAGGTGCTCCATTGCACGCCCGTTCCACCGTTTGCGCTACCGGCCAGTTGCACGGCGGCGCTGGCATCGCAGGTGGTGATGTCCTGCCCGGCGTTCACCGTGGAAGGTTGGTGCAGGTTCACTTGCACCGTGTCGCTGTGCGCCGGGCAGCCCATGTTGCCCGTGGTGGTGAGCACGAAGCTCAACTGCGGGAACAAGAGGTCAGGGGCACTGGGCACGTAAGATGCCGTGGGTGAGGTGGCATCCGGAAGGAAGCTGCCCGTGCCGTTGGTGGTCCAGGTACCACCGGTTACACCGGTGATGCTGCCCGCCAAGGCGATGGGGCTGCCGTCAGCGCACAGGTCCATGTCATTTCCCGCATTCGCGATGCGCGTGGGGCCCACACCGATCCACAGGGAATCGGAAGCGTTGCCGCAGGTGCCTGTGCCGTATGCGGTGATGATCAAGTACACGCCGCCGTTGATGCTGTCTTGTGCGGTGGGCTGGTAGGTGGCATTGGCTGTGTTCGCATCCGGGCTGAAGGTGCCCGTGCCGGCGGTGACCCAATGCACCACGCTGTCGTTCTGTGCGATGGCGTTGAGCTGGATCGGTTCAATGCCGTTGCAGATCAGCTGGTCGGCACCGGCGTTCACGGTGGGCGGCACATGGTAGCTCACCACCAGGGTGTCGCGCCCCGCCGGGCAGCCCGCGTTGTTGGTGGTGCTGAGAACCAGGTTGATGTTGCCGATCACGAAGTCCGCCGCTCCCGGGATGTAGGTGGCATTCAGGTCCGTGGCGCTGGGGCTGAAGGAGCCCGTGCCGCTCGTGGTCCACACGCCGGTGGTGGTGCCGGCGACGGTGCCGCCCAAGGTCACGTTCGGGCTGGTGCTGCAGGTGATCACATCCTGTCCGGCCTGTGCGCTTAGCCCGCCGCCGAAAGTGATGGTGAGCGCATCGGAGACGGCGCTGCACGGGGCCATGCCGGTGCTGGACACCGTGAGGGTCACCACGCCAGCGATGCTGTCGGCTGCACTGGGGTAGTACAGCGTGGCCAGGGCATTGGCATCGAAGAAGGTGCCGGTGCCGCTGGTGGTCCAGGTACCGCCGGTGGCGTTGGCCACGTTGGCGGCCAGTTGTACCGG
>JAFDZY010000222.1 GCA_018266685.1 Bacteroidota bacterium | reverse complement strand
GGTTGGCCCTTCGGCTCCGCTCAGGGCAGTTCATGATTATCATCCAGTCACTAACGATACATTGCCCTGAGCGGAGCCGAAGGGCTAACCTCAAATCCTTGATTTTCATGTTGATGAATTGATTGTTTGAATTTAGATGCGTTTGCCCTGTATTGTCCCCCGGCCAATTCACCTCACCAGCTCCACTTGCTGCTGCACCTCAAACGGAACGCGCTTGCGGATCCATCCCGCCTTGCCTGCCACCGAGCCCTTCACGCCGAGCTTCACGGTTCCAGTCAGTGCGGATGCCATCAACACAGGCAAAAGGCCGCTTTGGTCCTTGGCCCAGGTGGCCCGTAACGGCAGTGCATAAGCGCGGTCGCTGCTTGCATCCAGCGTAACAGCGCTGTCCAAGGTGGCCTTGCCCACGGCAACATCGTTCAGGAAAAGGTCCATGTCAGGGTCGCTCACGGTGATCCGGTAGTTGTTCGGGTTGTGGACCAGCACGGTAACGGTTGCCGAAAGGCCCTTGGCATCCAGCCGTTTGATCTGCGCGTTCTGTATCCCCTTGAACTCCACGTCGCTGTAGCTCATGCATCCTGCAAGGAAAACGGCGGCCAGCAGGCAGGGCAATTGGATCCGGTACAGCATGGCGGCTACTTGCCGGTTTCAGCGTAGTGGCTGAAGAATTTCGGGATGGTGCGGATGCCCGCCATGTAGTTGAACACGCCGTAGTGTTCGTTCGGGCTGTGGATGTTGTCGCTGTCCAGGCCGAAGCCGAGCAGGATGGTCTTCAGGCCCAGCTCCTTTTCGAACAGGGCCACGATGGGGATGCTGCCACCGCCGCGCGTGGGGATGGGCTTCTTTCCAAAAGTTTCCTCCATGGCCTTGCTTGCTGCTTGGTAGGCCGCGCTGTCCGTGGGCGTCACCGCCGCCTCACCGCCGTGGTGGGGCGTCACCTTCACCTTTACATAAGGCGGTGCGATCTTCTTGAAATGATCTACGAAAAGCTGCGTGATCGCATCGCTCTTCTGGTCGGGCACCAAGCGCATGCTGATCTTCGCGCTTGCCTTGGACGGAAGCACGGTCTTGGCGCCTTCGCCGATGTACCCGCCCCAAATGCCGTTCACGTCCAGCGTGGGCCGTATGCTGGCGCGTTCGGGTGCGGTGTAGCCCTTTTCGCCCATCAAGGCATCCACGCCGAGGTCCTTCATGTAGGCCTTTTCGTCAAAGGGGGCCTTGGCTAATTCCTTGCGCTCGGCATCGCTGAGGTCCCGAACGGCATCGTAGAAGCCGGGAATGGTGATGCGCCGGTCTTTGTCGTGCAGGCTGGAAATAAGGTCGCACAGCACATTGATGGGGTTGGCCACGGCCCCGCCGTACACGCCGCTGTGCAGGTCGCGGTTGGGGCCGGTTACTTCCACTTCCAGGTAGCTGAGGCCGCGCAGGCCCGTGTTGATGCTGGGCGTGTCGTTGGCGATCATCGAGGTGTCGCTGATCAGCACCACATCCGCCGCCAGGCGCTGTTTGTTGGCTTTCACAAAGATGCCGAGGTTGGTGGAGCCCACTTCTTCCTCGCCCTCGATCATCATTTTCACGTTGCAGGGCAGGTTGCCGGTCTTCACCATGGCTTCCACCGCCTTTACGTGCATGTAGAACTGCCCCTTGTCGTCCGCGCTGCCGCGGGCGTAGATGAGGCCGTCCTTCACCACCGGCTCAAACGGCGGGCTGTCCCACAGTTCCAGCGGGTCGGGCGGCTGCACGTCGTAGTGGCCGTAAACCAGCACGGTGGGTTTCCCCGGATCCACGATCTTTTCGCCGTACACAATGGGATGCCCTGCCGTGGGGCAGATCTCCACCTTTTCCAGCCCGGCCTCTGCCATGCGCCGCTGCACAGCCTCGGCACAGCGGGCCACCTCGGCCTTGTACTTGGGGTCGGCGCTCACGCTGGGGATGCGCAGCAGATCGAGGAGTTCGTTGAGGAATCGGTCTTTGTGGGTCTCGATGTGTGCGTCCACGGATGCCATGATGCAAGGAGGTTCGATTGGTTGCGGCCAAAGATAGGCCCCTATTTTCGCGGCCATTCCACTGAAATTTGTGGCACAGGCAACCCATGTACGCGCTTTGGGGTCATTGTTCCAGTGCCTATCTTGGCGAATGCAATCCCGTCCATGAACCCACGCATACTCGTTGCCTGTAGTTTGATTTTCCTTGCATCGCTGTCACAGGCGCAATTGAACGTGAGCATTGCGATGACACCTGCACAGTTGGTGCAGAATGTGTTGCTCGGGGGCGGGGTTACCGCCAGCAACATTACCTCCACCGGGGCCCCCAGCTCACGGGCATCCTTTACGGCCGCTGGTACCAATCTGGGCTTGGATGCGGGTGTTATCCTTTGTACCGGGGATGCCACCACGATACCCGGAATGGCCACGAGTGGTGTCTTCCCAAGTCCGATTAATATTACGGACAACGACCTGCTGGCATTGTCAGGGCAGCAGTTTCTCAATAATGCCGCCATACTTGAGTTTGATTTCGTCCCCACGGGCGATTCCCTGAAGTTCCGCTATGTCTTTGCTTCGGAGGAGTATCCCACTTTTGTGTGCAGCCAGTACAATGATGCATTCGGCTTCTTTCTCAGTGGTCCAGGGCTGAGCGGTCCCTTCACTAACAATGCAGTCAACATTGCCTTGGTTCCGGGCACTTCCGTGCCCATCACGATCAATACGATTAATTCCGGAGTGCCAGGTACTGGTGATCCCACGGACTGTAACAATGCAGACCCCAATTGGCAAAACAATTCGATTTATTATGTGGACAATGGCTCGGGTTCAACGATTGCCTTTAATGGGTTCACCACCGTTTTAACGGCCTATGCCCAAGTGCAATGCGGCCAGACGTACCACATCAAACTGGCCATTGGGAATGGGACTGATGAAAGTTTACAGTCCGGTGTTTTCCTTGAGG
>JAFDZY010000221.1 GCA_018266685.1 Bacteroidota bacterium | reverse complement strand
GCGGTAGTCGGCACTGGCACAACCACCATCGGGGCAACGCCCGGCCAATGCAGCCATGGCCTTTGCGGGGTCATCCGCTGTGAACACGGCCCAGCGGTTGCCGGTGCTGTCCCCGGCCTGCGGCGCGGAGGCAATGCCCACGGTGCCATGCACCCAGGCGGCATACGCGCCAAACCACGCAGGGTCCGGTTGTTTTCCGGACAGGTCGGCCACACATGCGGCAGGGTCGTTCACCTGCCACATACGCAAACGGCACACGTCCGCCGGCAGGATCCGCAGGATGTCCATGGTACCGGGCTGTTGGTGCTGAATGGTGGCTACCGCCCCAGTTGTGCCGGCCGGGAAGAGCAGTCCGTTCATCAGCACCGCGCCGGGGCGAAGGCGCACATCCAGCGCGGCCCATCCGTCCACGGGTTCTCCTTGGGGGAAGATGCCTTCATCGCCTGCGCCCAACAGCAAGGAAGCGTAGGCGGGCTTCACCAGCAGGTGGGCGTCGGCACCAGCGCTCAGGCTGGTCCGTGCTTTGGCAAAAAGCTGGTCCACGGGTGCCTTGCCACTGGCGGAAAGCGCTTCCCCCAGCAGGGCTTCATCGGTGGAGAGCAACAACAGGCCCTTGTCCCAGGCCATGTGCATGGCGGGCAACAGGCTGTCCGGTTGTACGGGTAAAATGCCACCGGCCCAGAGCGAAGGAGGAAGCTGGCTGCGGAGCACCGTGCCCAATGCGAGCAAGGCTTCGGGCGTGGGATCCACTGGCCAAGCAATCAAGCAGGACAGGCTGTCACCGCCCACGGGGCACCAGGAAACCAGCATGGGCTTGTCGGCCTTTCCCTTCCCGGCCAGTGCGGGATCAGCTTCCGCAAGGCGGGCCAGCACGGCGTTGAGGCCGCTGAACAAGGGCGTGCCCTCCAGATCGCCCCAGAACTGGCTGGTACCGGTAAACCGGCCCCACGCGGCAAGCGGTGCCGGCACCTCCATCACGGCCACGGCATCCGCAGGAATGGCGTTCCACGGATCGGCGACGGGCGCTTCCACGGCGCGCCAGCTCCACAGCCACCAGCCAATGGCACCCAGGATCACCAGAAGAAGAAGTACGATGAACACGCGCCGCATGGGAAGTTCCAAAGTTGCACCATTGCAAGGGCAGGATGCCTTCGATCACACGGTCCTTTCACACAAGCGGCTGTGGACGCATGGGATCATTCACCTTCCAGGGGCAACAGCGTGAAGCTGGTGCGATGGTGCACGCATGGGCCACCGGCGGCAATGGCGGCCCGGTGGTCGGCGGTGGGATAGCCCTTGTTCACTTGCCAGCCGTAGGCAGGATGCACGGCATGGAGCGCGGCCATCATTTCATCGCGGTGCGTTTTGGCCAGCACGGATGCCGCAGCGATGCTCCGGAACTTGGCGTCGCCCTTGATGATGCAGTGGTGCGGTATGCCTGCGTACGCGTTGAAGCGGTTGCCGTCCACCAGCAACGATTGCGGCCGCACCCGCAAGCTTGCAATGGCGCGGTGCATGGCCAGGAAAGCGGCATTGAGGATATTGATGCGGTCGATCTCCTCCACGGAGGCGGCCCCCACGGCCCACGCCAATGCGCCTTGCTCGATCAATGGCCGCAGCCGTTCGCGGCCGGCAGGCGTAAGCTTTTTGGAATCGTCCAATCCCGGCAGGCGCAACCGGGGTGGCAGGATTACCGCAGCGGCCACTACCGGCCCGGCCAGGCAACCGCGCCCGGCCTCATCGCAGCCGGCTTCCAGCAAATCCGGATCGTGGTAACGTGCGAGGCGGGCCATGATCAGGCCAGTTGCTGCATCACGCGTTCCATGCTGCGCCAGAGGCCCTCCGCCGTGCGGTCCCACGTAAAACGCGCGGCGCGTTGCAGGCCTGCGGCGGCAAGTTGGCTGCGCCACTGGCCATCCCGCCATACGCGGGCCATGGCATCGGCAATGCTCTCCACGCTGAACGGATCGCAATAGGCGGCGGCCTCCCCCGCCACCTCGGGCAAGCTGGTGGCATTGGCGGTGATCACCGGCACCCCGCACTTCATGGCTTCGGCCACGGGGATCCCAAAGCCTTCGAAATAGGAAACGAACACCAGGGCCAGGGCATCGGCAAGGGCCTGGTGCAGCTCCTGTTGCTGCAGCCTGCCGGTAAACACCACCTTGTCCGCATGGCGCATCGCATTCCATGCGGCTTTCATGCGGCCGTCCCACCAGAACGCCTCTCCCACCACCACCAATCGGGCCTCCGGCTCTTGTTCCGCAAAGCGGTCGAACGCCTTCAACAGCCTGGCGATGTTTTTGCGCGGATGCAATGAACCGACACAAACGAAGTAGTGCTTCCCGGCAGTAAGGCGTGCGCGGGCCACACCCTTCTCTTCTGGGGCCAGCGGCCTGAACACATCGCCGATGCCGTTGTGCACCACATCGATCTTGGCTTGCGGAACACGGTAGGTCTTCACCATGTCCTGCTTGGAGAACTCCGATACGGTGACGATGCGGGCGGCCTTTTGCGCAAATCGCGGGAAGAAGCTGCGGTAGTATTGGCTGTATGCGCGGGGCAGGTCCTGCGGGAAATGCTCGAAGTTCAGGTCGTGGATCACCGCAAGCTGGGGCACGCCGGTGCGAAGACTGAGGAATCCGTCCGGTGAGAGAAAGAGGTCCGCGCGGTGCTTGCGCAATGCAGGGGGCAGCATCCAGTTGAACCAGATGCGGTAGAGCAGCGGATGGCGCGTGGGCGGGGGCAGCACCACGGGCGTTACGTTGTTGGAGTGGATGAACTGCGCGCTGTAGGACCTGTCGAAGAAGTAGATGAACTGGTGCTCCGGATGGGCGGCGGTGATCCTGCGCAGCGTTTCATGGGTGAACCAGCCGATGCCTTCCAACTTTCCGGGCAGGAGCAGGCGGGTGTTCACGGCAATGCGCATGGGG
>JAFDZY010000220.1 GCA_018266685.1 Bacteroidota bacterium | reverse complement strand
TACCCCCCAACCATCCTCAAGCGTGACATGCCCCACCACATCGGCAAGCGCGTTGCCATGCTGGGCTACATGGTGCATGTGAAACCCGCCAGCACGCGCACCGGCGAGTGGATGAGCTTCGGTTCCTTCATCGACACCGCAGGTGAGCTGTGGGACAGCACGCAGTTCCCCTCGGTGGCGGCGCGCTTCCCCTTCCGCGGGCGCGGGGTGTACCGCCTCACCGGCGTGGTGGAAGAGGAGTTCGGGCATTGCTCATTGCGCACGCAGAGCCTGGAGAAACTGCCGTGGAAGGCGGATCCGCGGTATGGGGGGAAGTGAAGCCATGATGACCGCATCAATATGAAAACGGGCCCTTATCAACAGGCGTTGGGAACTTTTGCCCTGGGGCGATCCCGTTGGGATTCAAGGCGTAGGAAAACGGTCAACAGCCGTAGTGCAAAACTTGTGGGTCCTGGCTGCGGGAGGCGCCTGTCCGCTCTCCTTCTTTGCACCAGTTCATTGTCTGGTGGGGCTGCCTCCGTACGGGGGCAGAACGTAGGGGAATCATGTGTAATTCATGAGCTGTTGCGCAACTGTAAGCGGCCAAAAGCTGCAAGCCAGATCACCTTCCTCACCAGCATGGGCTTCGTTTTCGCAAAAGGAACGAGGTTCGCAGATGCCACGCATCAGCACGCACTTGCGGCCAGGCTCCCAATGCCCGTGTACAATGAATCATAAGCAAACCGACCATGGGACTCTTTGACAAACGCACCAGCTATAAACCGTTCGAATATCCTGGCGTGCTGCAGTTCACCGAGGCGATGAACCGCTCCTTTTGGGTGCATTCCGAGATCGAGTTCACCGCCGATGTGCAGGACTTCAAGGCGCACCTCACCTCCGTGGAACGCGAGGTGGTAAAGCGAAGCCTACTGGGGATTGCCCAAGTGGAAGTGGGCGTGAAGCTCTTCTGGGGCGACCTGTACCGGCACTTCCCAAAGCCGGAGTTCAACGGCTTGGCCGGCACCTTCGCCGAGTCGGAGTTCCGGCACTCCGAGGCCTATTCCCGCCTGCTGGAAGTGCTGGGCCATGAAAAGGAGTTCGCCAAATTGGCCGAGGTCCCCATCTTCCGGAAGAAAATGGCCCTGATCGAGGACAGCCTGTTCGCCCAACAGGATGTGGTCTCCAAGCTGTTGTTCTTCACCATCGTCATTGAAAATGCATCCCTCTTCTCCCAGTTCGCCAACATCCTCTCCTTTACCCGCTTCAAGGGCTACCTGAAGAACACCTCCAACATCATCGCATGGACCTCCATCGATGAGCAGACCCATGCCAGCGCGGGGATCTACATTCTCAACCTGCTCAAGGAGGAAGGACACCTCACCCCTGCAATGCTGAACCGGATGGTGGGCGATGTGCGGCGCTACCTGCAGTACGAAGAGGAACTGCTGGACTGGATCTACGAGAAGGGCGAGCTGGATTTCTTCACCCGGCAGGATATGCTCAACTTCATGAAATACCGGGTGGATGATGCCCTCGTGCGCATCGGCGCACCCAAGGCGTTCGGCGTTACCGATGCCCAATACGCGCCCATGAAGTGGTTTGACGAAGAAGTGTTCGCCAATGAGCTGGACGATTTCTTCGCCAAGCGCCCCACCGCCTATACCAAGCACGACAAGAGCATCTGCGCGGCCGACCTTTTCTGATCCCTGTTGCGGTAACCGCTTGCCATGCAGTTGGAACTCACCGGGGCGGCCAGGCCCGTAACCACAATTTCCCGATCGGGCACAGGCAATGGCCGGTCCAATTTCCCACAATGGCCTTTGCCTCCATGCGGCAATGGCAACGATAACACCGAACCAGTACGATGAACAAACCATGGTGGCTTAACGAAGAGAGTGAGCAGATGCTCAACAGAGGGTACCTCCTCAAGGGAGAGACCGTGGACGGGGCCATTCAGCGGATCGCAGCCGCAGCCAGCAAGCGCCTGTACCGGCCCGAGCTGAAGAAACCCTTTGTGGAACTTATCGAGAACGGCTGGATGAGCCTGAGCTCGCCGGTATGGGCCAACATGGGCACCGAGCGCGGCCTGCCCATTTCCTGCTTCAATGTGCATGTGCCCGACCAGATCGAAGGCATCACCCACAAGTTGGGTGAAGTGATCATGCAGACCAAGCTTGGCGGCGGCACCTCGGGCTACTTCGGGGACCTGCGCGGGCGCGGCACCGCCGTTACCGACAACGGGCAAAGCAGCGGCGCCGTCTCTTTCATGAAGCTGTTCGATGCCGTGATGGACACCATTTCCCAAGGCGGCGTGCGGCGCGGGGCCTTCGCCGCCTACCTGGATATCGATCACCCGGACATCCGCGAGTTCCTTCAGATCAAGGACATCGGCAACCCCCTGCAGAACCTGTTCTACGGCGTGTGCGTGCCGGATTACTGGATGCAGGAGATGATCGACGGCGACATGGACAAGCGCGAGGTCTGGGCCAAGGTCCTGGAATCCCGCCAGCAGAAAGGCCTGCCCTACCTGTTCTTCACCGACAACGTGAACAGCGCCAAGCCGCAGGTGTACAAGGACAAGAACATGAAGATCAACGCGAGCAACCTGTGCTCGGAGATCATGCTTCCATCCAATGGGGAGGAATCCTTCATCTGCTGCCTCTCCTCCATGAACCTGGAGCTGTACGACGAGTGGAGGGACACCGATGCCGTGAAGACCGCCATTTACCTGCTGGATGCGGTGTTGCAGGAGTTCATCGCCAAAACGGAGGGCAACCATTACCTGCTCAACGCAAACCGCTTCGCCAAACGGCACCGCGCCGTGGGCCTGGGCGTTATGGGCTGGCACTCCTACCTGCAGCGCCACATGATCCCCTTCGAGGGGCTGGAGGCCAAGCAGCTCACCAGGGCAATCTTTGAGAACATCCGCGAAAAGGCGGACCTGGCCACCAGCGAACTGGCTGATATCTATGGCGAGCCGGAAGTGCTCAAGGGCTACGGCCGCCGCAATACCACGGTGATGGCCATTGCCCCCACCACCTCCTCATCCGCCATCCTGGGCCAGGCTTCACCGGGTATTGAGCCCTACAGCAGCAACTACTTCAAGGCGGGCCTCTCCAAGGGCAATTTCATCCGGAAGAACAAGTACCTGAAAGCCCTGCTGGAGGATAAGGGGATCGATAATGAGGAAACTTGGCGCGGCATCATGCTCAACCAGGGAAGTGTGGCCCACATCGCCGAGCTTTCGGACCGGGAGAAGGCCGTTTTCAAGACCTTCAAGGAGATCAGCCAGTTGGAGATCATCCAACAGGCCTCCATCCGCCAACGGTATGTGGACCAGGCGCAGAGCCTGAACCTGAACATCCCCGCAAACCTGCCTGTGAAGGAGGTGAACAAGCTGATCATTGAGGCGTGGAGACTGGGCGTGAAGACGCTCTACTACCAACGCAGCCAAAGCGTGTCCAAGGAAACCGCCGTGAAGGACCTGGTGGGCTGCGTGAGCTGTGAGTCGTAAGGGTCGAGGGCGGGTGCCGAGCGGTAGCTGCCTATTCCTCCCCGAAGAAATCGCTGTCGATGCGCTTGACGGTGTAGGTGCGCTGGGGTGTGACGCCGAGGTCGTGGTCGATCATCAGTTGAGTGAGCTCATCCCCGTCGATGAGCACGATCTTG
>JAFDZY010000021.1 GCA_018266685.1 Bacteroidota bacterium | reverse complement strand
GCATAACATCACCTATACGCAAGCAGGGGGTTCGTGCTTCGTAAGACAGGAAAGTGGTAAATTTGAAGTTCAGTTCTTCGTAGGAAGTTCAGTGGTTAAAATCCCTGCCTGCGTATAGCTGAGAAACGTTGGTGGCAATTTTACAAACCGACAACTAAAACAAACAAACATATTAAACTTTTTTATGACAAAATTCTTCCTACTAATTTTTGTGACAGTTTTTTACACCCAAACTTTTGGACAAACTGACCTTCGAGAAAAAATTGAGCAAATTATATCAACAAAAAAAGCCGATGTAGGAGTTTCAATCTTGAATTTAGAAAATGGGGACACTTTGAGCTTTAATGGAAACAAACATTATCCAATGATTAGTGCTTTTAAATTTCATATTGCTCTAACTGTTTTGGATAAAGTTGATAAAGGAGAACTTTCATTAAACCAAAAACTTTTTATCAAAAAAAGCGAATTACTAGAAAATACTTGGAGTCCATTCAGAGAGAAATATCCAAACGGAGATGTTTCAATTACTCTCAAAGAGGCTTTACAATGGACAATTTCGGTAAGTGACAATAATTTATGTGACATATTAATTCGACTAGTTGGAGGTGTAAAAACAGTTGACAATTTTATAAACAGTGCTGATTTCATAATTAAAAATGACGAAGAAGGAATGCACCAAAATTGGGACGCACAATTTTTAAACACAACGACACCGAACTTTTCAAATCAACTTTTAAAACGTTTTCTTGAAAACAAACTATTGACAAAGAAATCTACAAAATTTCTATATAAAACAATGGTATCAACTTCGGTTGGACAAAATAGAATTAAAGGAAAATTGCCGACAAACACTGAAGTTGCTCATAGAACAGGTAGTTCTTTTACAAACGATGCAGGACTAACGGGAGCAATAAATGATATTGGAATTGTGAGACTTCCTAATGGGAAGTATTTCATCATTTCTATCTTTGTTCATAACACGACTGAAAAATTTAAAGACGGCGAAGAAATAATAGCAGACATAACTAAAGCAACTTGGGACAACTACACGACAAAATAAAAACTGCCACCAACAAGGTATTGCCAAAAGCGGGGCTGACGGAATTCTAATGAACTTTTTGCTATATTTGAACATTGGCATTTCTATTGAGCTTGGGTGCTAAAAATCCCCGCCTTCGGCAATACCCGAAACGTTATGTGCTATGCTAACAGACAGCCTACCATTTTTCAACAAACGAACATACTTTGAGATTTTCTGTTTAAATTTGGACAACATTTAACGAATTAAAGAATGGCAGATAAAAAGATAAAACGTGAAAGCAAAAAAGACCAAGTTATTGAAGAACTTTTCAAAATTTGCAAGAAGAAAAATAATTTTGAGTTCCACAACGATTTGGTAAAAGACATTTGTAAAAAAATTGGTTTTGGAAATCCTTTTGATGTTACCAAACTAGACAATAAAACTAAATTGCCTGACATTTTAGTAAAAAACAACTACGCTATAATTCATATTGGTAGTGGTTCTCATAAGTTTATCAAAGGCATAGAAAAAGTATTTCACGACTTTGAGCCTGTGCAAAAGACAGTAGGATGGAACTACAAAAAATCGCTTTTAAATCAATACAATTCAAGTGAAAGCAACATTTTATCTGTTGCAAACAACCAAAGAATTTTACATCACTTTTTGTTTGGACAAGACACAGAATTTGAAGACGTTGATATTACAAAACGTCCTAAAACTTATTTTCCACACAGGACAAAAACCTCTTTTGAATACAATTTTGGCAAAGACGCTAAACTTGAAATGAAAAACATTCAAATTGAAGTGGATTTGACTATTGAATTTCAAGGAACTATTGGAGTATTTGAAGGCAAAAATGGGAAACCCGACAGTTTTAGCATTTATCAAATTTATCACCCATTTTTATACTACTACAACGCCAACAAAAAGACAGAACTAAAAGGAAAAATTAAAGATATTTATTGCGTTTATGTAGTTAGAGAAAAAGGTAAAACATACGATACAATTAAGTTGTGGGCTTATACTTTCAAAAACCCACTTGATATAACTTCAATCAAGTTTATCAAATCTTGTTCATATAAATTAATCAACCAAAACTAATTTTATGAGCATAGAGAAATATAGAAACAAAGTTTTCAATCAAGACATTTTAGAAGTATTAAGAAAACTTCCAGACGAAAGTTTGGATATGGTTTATGGCGACCCTGATTACAATGTAGGCATTAACTATGCAGGCAAAAACTATACAACCAAATGGAACGATTATATTGAGTGGTATATTGAATTATCAAAAGAGTGTTATAGAGTTTTGAAACCCACAGGCAGTTTATTTATGATGAACTACCCAAAACAAAATGCACATTTAAGAGTAAAGTATTTTGATGATATTGCGTTTGATGTGCAGGATTATGTTTGGATTTATAATACCAACGTTGGGCATAGTCATAGAAGATTTACGACTGCTCATAGAAGTATTTTACACGTTACGAAAAGCAAATACAATAATTTTTATAAGGACAATGTTGCTGTTCCCTACCAAAACCCTACTGACAAACGTATTCAGGGACGAATTGCAGCAGGACATTTGGGGCGTATGCCATATAGTTGGTTTTATTATGACCTTGTGAAAAATGTTAGCAAAGACAAAACCTTTCATTCTTGCCAAATACCTTTACCATTAGTTGAGATGCTTATCAAATCTTGCACACAAGAAAATGACGACTGCTTAATTTTATTTGGTGGCAGTGGTAGTGAATTAGTGCTTTGTAAAAACCTAAAACGAAACTTTATTAGTTGTGAGTTACACCCAGACTATTACAAAATGATTTTAGACCGACTTGACAATAATGGAGCAATTGATGTAAGTTATAGACTTGACTTTATAAAACAAAAAAATGGAATTGAGACAGCAAATGGACAAGTGAAAATGCTAAATTTATTCGAGTGAAAAGAAGCACAGCACATAACAGGGTATTTGCAAAAGCAGGGCTGACGGAAGTAATTGAGCATTTGTAATTCTATCAACATTTGTGCAAATTCCAAGCTGACGTATTTCAAATTCTCCGCCTTCGCAAATACCTAATCCGTTGTATGCAACCCTATTGACCACAATCATTTCATTATTACATAGGCAACTCTATAAAATCAAAAAAGGAGTTATTATAAGACAACTCCTTCAAAAGCATGGAATACAAAATGAAATATTTGTTTATTGCATTTGTTCAATCAGGCGTTTTAAATTTTGTAAATGCTGCCCATATTCTTTTTTAAACCTCCTCTTACTTAGCAATATCATAAACACAAATCCGGCGATATAAGTTAAGACGCGGATGTAAATACTTACCTGCCCCCATTCCTGAAAGTCCTTTTCAATATTAAAATACAAAGCAAGTTCTAAAGCAACAGGTATAAGGGCATAAAAAATGGATGTTACTACATAAAACCACTTAAACCCAGTCTCCAGCTTTTTTAATTGTATTTCCATATTATGTTTGACGGCATCTGACGGGTTTTGCAATTTGCTTGCTAATAAATAATTATAGCCAAAGTAGATACTCAGCATTAAGCCAATCGAATAAAGCACCCAAATTGAGGGACTATGAAATAATTGCGGTTTGGTAATTACTTGATAAATAATCAAGCCAATAAATAATGGGATAGCAAGTAGTTGCGTTTTGAATTTAGAAATCAGTGAAGCCAAGGGTCCATAACTTTTGTTCCGGATAAGTTCCATAGTATTATTTTTTAAAGATTTTGAAATATTTGATGACTCCTGCCATGTTTGTTTTAAATTGTCAAGTTCCATACATTTAATTTTTAGTGAGGTTTCGTAATTTGTCTTTAATTCGATTCATTTTAACTCTTAGGTTTCCCTGGTTGATGCCTAGCACATCTTCCATTTCTTCATAAGTCTTATTTTCCAGATAGAGCATGACTATTGCTTTTTCTGTTTCATTGAGCTTTTCAATTGCTATATATAGTTCTTTTAGATTTTCATCTTGCTGTTTATCGTAATCAGTATCGCCCAATTCGATTGGCAGATTATAAGGTTCATAGGATTGTATTAAATGCTTCTTCTTTCTTAATCCTGAAATGGCTGTATTTAATGACACACGATACAACCATGTACTGAATTTAGACTCTGCCCTAAAGGTTTGGTAGGCTTTCCATAACTGGATAATGATTTCCTGATACAAGTCTTGTCTATCAACTTCATTATATGCATAGATTCGGCAGACCTTATAAATTAACAATTGATGTTCCTTTATCTGCTTTTCAAATTGTGCTTCTAATTCCTTTGCTTTCAATAATTATTTCATTTTAATATAGTAGTAGTGTAAGTTGCATTTTTGTTACACACTTTTTAAAAATATTTCAAAAAATAGGACATATTAAGTTCTTTATAGCCTCGAAAGGGCTGCATACAACAAAAGTATTTGCAAAAGCAGGGCTGGACAATGTAACATCAGCTATGTGCAGGCATCAGCAGCGGTTCGGGCTCGACATTCAATGTTCAGCTTTAGTTCTTAACTTCAACAACATATTTTCAAATGGGCATTTGTACCGGGCTGGACAATCAATGAATTCCCTGCCTTCGCAAATACTCGAACGTTAGCGGGCATTGTAAAGGACTATCTCTAAAAAAGAAAACTGAGAAATGTATGAACTTAGAATTGCAAATACTACAATCTGACAATATTAAAGAGTTCAAGGACTTAATAGTTATTTTTGAAAATGTATTTGAAATGAAAAATTTCAATTTGCCAAGTGAATTGCACTTACAGAAACTATTAAACCAAGAAACCTTTTATGTAGTTACGGCTAGGGCAAACAACAAAGTTATAGGTGGGCTGACAGTTTATGTGCTTGACCAGTACTATTCAGATAAACCATTAGCCTATATATATGACCTTGCAGTATTGACGAATTACCAAAGAAAAGGCGTGGGGCGAAAGTTAATAGCGTTTACAAATCAATATTTCAAAGAAAAGGGATTTGAAGAAGTTTTTGTGCAAGCAGATGAAGTTGACAATTATGCTCTTGATTTCTACCGTCTTACAAATCCGACAGAAGAAGAGAAAGTGCGACATTTCTATTACAAATTAACTCTTGACAGTGAAAAGTAAACAAGAACAACGACCCGCTAACACGGGTTTTGCGTCAGGCGGGGTGACGTATCACTTGGAGCTTTGTGCTTCTATTCAAGTTCAGTGCAGGTTGACAGTTTTGTGCTCCGAAACCCGCCCGAACGCAAAGCCCGAAAACGTTATCGGCAATGCTTGGACGACCAGTCAACATCAAACTGACCGACAAGAAATTGACAACGAAAATTCACTAAAACGACATTTCATGACAATTCATTTTAAAGAAACTATTAAACCAATAAATTTGAAGGAATGCTAATTTCATTAAT
>JAFDZY010000219.1 GCA_018266685.1 Bacteroidota bacterium | reverse complement strand
CTGGATGGTGGCGTGTGCTACACGTATGACCTCACCGTTACGGTGACGGCGCCGGTGTTTGCCGATGACCTGGAGCCGAACAACTCATTTGGCGATGCAGATGCCAACCCCTTGCTGGCCGCTGCCACCACCACCCAGGGACATGTAAATTTCTTGTATGATAATTCGGAGAACGGTGATTACTACCGCCTACAGACAGGGGATGACGGGGAGTTGAACGTAACCATTGGCGCGGAGTCGGCAGGTGCCGGAAGTGTTCGCGTCTTCTTGTTTAACAATGTCGGGAGCACGGTCAACTATTTCGATGCCCCAGTGGGTACGGCTGGCACTCCTGTGTCCACCTCGCAGTCGACCTCCTGCAACGCGCAAGGCACTTACTACTTGTTTGTGCAAAGCACCAGCCCCTGCGGCGTCAGTTACCAACTTGGGTACACGTTGACACCGCCGGTATTTGCCAACGATACGGAGCCGAACAATAGCTTTAACGACGCCAATCTCAATCCGGTGTTAGCCCCCAACACCTTTACTGAAGGCCACATCTTTTTCAGCAATTACGGCGACAACTACGACTACTACCACATCCAAACACCGGCGGAAGGCACGCTTACGATCACCACCATCGCGGAGCGCGTACCTGCGGCAGCCGGGAACCTGCGCATCTATGTGTACAACAGCGGCGGTGGCCAGGTCGATTACTACGACGCAAGCGTGGGCGGTGGCGGTGACGATGATACCACCATCATGAACTTCGATTGTTACGGACAGGGAGACTATTACTTGTTGGCCGCAAGCACCAATGGATGCGGCATCAGCTACAAACTGAAATACACGGTGACCGGCGCCGTGTACGCGAACGACGCAGAGCCGAACAACGGATTTGGTGATGCCAATCTCAACCCGGTGCTGGCCCCAAACACCTTTGCTGAAGGCCACATCAACTTCAACCACTACGGGGACAATAATGACTACTACCGCATCCAAACACCTGCGGAAGGCACCTTGAGGATCACCACCATCGCGGAGCGCGTGCCTGCCGCGGCCGGGAACCTGCGCATCTATGTGTACAACAGCGGCGGTGGCCAGATCGACTACTACGACGCAAGCGTGGGCGGCGGCGGTGACGATGATACCACCATCATGAACTTCGATTGTTACGGACAGGGAGACTATTACCTCTTGGCCCAAAGCACCAATGGATGCGGCATCAGCTACAAACTGAAATTTGAAACCCTTCCGGCCATATTTGGCAGCGACCTGGAACCCAACAATACCACTGGCGATGCCGATGCCAACCCGCTGCTTGTCCCCGCCATGTTCTCTGATGGGCACATCAATTTCGCCCATTATGGCGACAACACCGATTACTACCGCCTGCATGCCACGGCCTCAGGCGTGCTGCGTCTCACAACCATTGCGGAGCGGGTGCCGGCGGCGGCGGGAACGCTCAGGGTGTACGTGTACAACATGGGTGGTGGCCAGATCGGGTATTATGATGCCAGTGTTGGCGGCAGCAGCGATGATGACACCACTTCAATGGACTTTGATTGTTATGCCCCGGGTGATTACTACCTGTTGCTGCAAAGCGTTGCCGGATGCGGTATCAGCTACAGGCTCAAGTATGAACTCCTGGCGGCAACCTTCGCCAACGATACCGAGCCCAACAATGGGTTCGGCCAGGCCACCGTGCTCAATCCCGACTCTGCCACTGCAACGGGAAACCTTAATTTCTCCTTCTATGGTGACAACACGGACTACTATCGCCTCGCGCTCCCTGCGGCCGGAAACATCAGTTTCACCTTGGATGCGGAGAATACGGCAGGGGGAACGTTGAGGGTGTACCTATACAACGGCGGTGGCGGCCAATTGGCCTACCAGGACCTGCCCGTTGGTGCCGGCCACGTCCCGATCACCACACCAGTGGCCTTCAACGGTCTTTCCGCAGGTACGTACTATCTGCTGTTGCAAAGCGTGAGCACGTGCGGCATGAGCTACCGTATGAATTGCAATGACGCAGACAATGACGGCACATGCAACTACTTTGACCTTTGCGCCGGCACACCCAACGGCGAAGGCGTGAACACCAACGGCTGCTCCTGCTCGCAGGTTACCGTGGATGATGGCGACCCCTGCACGCTCGATGAGTGCCTCAACGGCGACGTGACCCACACCTTCCAGGATGCCGACGGCGACCTGACCTGCGACGCCAACGATGGCTGCCCGAACGATCCGAACAAGACCAGCGCCGGGGCCTGCGGTTGTGGCAACCCTGATGTACCTGCCACCTGGTACGCCGATAGCGACGGTGACGGCTTAGGCGACCCCAACAACAGCGTAGCGGGCTACACCTGCATCCAGCCTCCGGGCTACGTGGCCGATAACACGGACGGTTGCCCCAGCGTGACCGGCACCGTGGGCAGCGCCTGCGACGACGGCAACCCGAACACCACCGGCGATGCGATCAATGCTTCCTGCAACTGTGTGGGCACGCCCATGGGCTGCGATGACGGCGACCCCTGCACCGTGGACAGCTGGGACGGATTCCAGTGCGTACACACCTTCCAGGATGCCGATGGTGATGGCACTTGCGATGCCAACGACGGTTGCGTGAACGACCCCGACAAGACCGCCCCCGGTGCTTGCGGCTGCGGCGTGGCTGATGTGGCCACCACCTGGTATGCCGACACCGACGGTGACGGCTTGGGCGACCCCAACAACAGCCAAGCGGGCTACACCTGCATACAGCCTCCGGGCTACGTGGCCGACAACACCGACCTGTGCGATGGTGATGCCAACAAGACCGCACCCGGTGCCTGCGGCTGCGGCGTGGCCGATGTGGCCACCACCTGGTATGCCGACACCGATGGCGACGGCTTGGGCGACCCCAACAACAGCGTAGCGGGCTACACCTGCATCCAGCCTCCGGGCTACGTGGCCGACAACACCGACCTGTGCCCCAGCGTGAGCGGTACCGTGGGCAACGCCTGCGACGACGGCAACCCGAACACTACCGGTGATGCAATTGATGCGAGCTGCACCTGCGTGGGCACGCCCAACGGCGGGCCTTGCACCGGCGACCAAGTGGTGGTCAACATCACCACGGACGGCAACCCGACCGACCTGAGCTGGCAGATCCACGACGGCGGCAACGCCCTTGTGGCCTCCGGCGCGCCCACCGTTGCCAATAGCCTGAACAGCGAGACCGCCTGCCTGAACAACGCTCCGGCCTCCGCCTGCTACACCTTCAACCTGTACGACAGCTTCGGTGATGGCATCACCGGTGGCGGATGGGAGCTGCGCACCACCGGCGGCAAGCTGCTGCTGCGCGATGATTTTTCCGCTGGCAGTTCATCACCCACGTTGCCAACGGCCAGCCCCAGCTACGGCAGCGGCCACAGCTTCTGCCTGCCCGAAGGCCCGGCCAACATCGCGGCCACGGAGTGCGGCATCTTCAACAACCTGCAGGGCAACAAGGTCTATTGCAACAAGGTGACCGGTGCCACGCAGTACCAGTTTGAGTTCAGCGACCCCGATGCGGGCTTCATCCGCCGCATCGTGCGCACCACCAACTACGTCCAGTTCTGGGACATGGTGAGCAACCCGCTGGTGCCCGGTGTACACTACTTCGGCCGCGTGCGCACCAACGTGGCAGGCCCGGTGGCCAGCGCGCATTGGGGCAGTGGTTGCGAAATGGGCCTGGCGGCCACGGTACCTTGCAGCGGGTTGATCCCCGCGCCGAACTATGGGCATAGCTGCAACGAGACGCGCGCCTTCAACCCGGTCACCAACAACAGCTTTATATACGCCACGCCGGTGGTGGGCGCCTCGCAGTACCAGTTCCGCATCTTCAACGCCAGCGAAGGCTACGACGAAACCTTCATCCGCAGCACATACATCCTGCAACTGAAGTGGAACACCAGCGTGGCCCCGCCCTTGGTGAACGGCTCCACCTACAATGTGGAGTTGAACGTCCGCGTGGGAGACACATACAGCGGCTTCTGCGCGAGCAGCTGCACCATCACCATTGACAATATGGGAACCCTGCTTGGTGGCGAACTGGAACAGACCG
>JAFDZY010000218.1 GCA_018266685.1 Bacteroidota bacterium | reverse complement strand
GATGGGGTACTTTGGCCATGCGAAGCCGGGCCGACTGCGCGTGAAGTTCGTTGTCCCCCGCGTATTGGTCATGTGAACCCAACACAAGGTGGAGGTCCAACTTGTTCCAGGCGGAGTGCAATTGCTCCGGGCCCGCTTCCGGTGGCAATCCGCCGGCCCAAATCACCATGCGGTGGATGGTGGTGCGGCCTTGCAAGCTCCATCGGCAGGCCGTGGCCACGCCTTGCGAAAAGCCCAGCACGTTCAATGGAAACTCGCCGGTGGTGCCGAGCAGTACGTCCGCCAAGGCATCCAAGTACGTGATCTGGTCCTCGATCTCGTGTGCGCGGTCCTCGCGCGTCATCCACGTGGCGCCCACGCGGCTGTGGGCCTCATCGGTGTAGAAGCGGGAAAGGCCTTCCGGCGCGGCGATCAGCAGTCCATCCTCCATACCCTCGAATTTCCGCAGGAAATAGCGCGCCAATTGGCCGTAGCCATGCAGCACGATCCAGATGGCACGTGCGTTGGCCGCATCGCCCAGCGTGTGGTAGCGGGCGGTGCGCGGAACGGTGAGGTGGTGTTCGTGCATGGAAGATCGAACGGGCGACCAATGTACTTGGCTGCCCGTTCGGTCTTCCGGATCGCAATTGCGGGCTGCTCACTCTTGTTGGCCCGTACGCGTAAGCCGGTAGGTCATTCCTTCAATGGACAACGTTGCCTCATTTGCCGGACCGAGCTTCATGTGCAAGGTGCCGTCCGCCGTTTTCAACTTGTAACCTTCGCCGTCATTGCCGATCATGGAATAGTTCACCGTGTCCAAGCTGAAAGTGTTCGACTTCAACACCATGTTGTGCTCGTCGATTGTGACCCTTGACGGCATGAGGCTATCGCCTTTGCTTGCCAGGAGGAAAAGCGCCAGCCCCTCCAGTCCCACAGTGTCCATTTGGAAATGCGGGAAAGGCGGATCGATCTGCACGATCTTCCAATCACCCTGAATGGACCCTGTATCCGGTACCATGTTCTTTCCGCAGGCTGCTATAAGGAGAGCCATGCAGGTTCCGATGATGAAGGTCTTGTGCATGGTATATTTATCCCGATTGGTAGTGATCATGGCAGCCAGTTGGGTCCGGAAGTGGTTATTCCTTCACGCACTTGCATTCAAGCCCGTCCATGTCACAGCATGCGTAGTAACCGGAGCCGCACGAGACGGAGCAGCCATATCCCCCGGTGCCATGCGTGGAACAACTAGTTGCTCCTGGCCCTCCGGAATAACAGAGCGCCTCCGGATGCGTCTTTCCACCACCGCCACCGCCGATCTTCTCACTGCCCTGCGCCCTGCCCAACCGGACACTGTTCGCTGCATCAAAGGCATCCGAGGCGGAGGAGGTCGTTAATGCGCCTGCATCGAAGCCACCGCGATCGGTGAGTTTTGAAATGCCGTTCACGTGATATACGAGCTCGCCCCGCGTGCTTTGTGGGTTGTCCCGCGTGGAGAATCTGGCTATCGGCTTGCCGCTGCCGATCAGTATCAGGTCCTGTCCGTTGTTCTCCATCTGGTAATGCGCGACCACTTTTGGAACGTTGACCACGGGTGTCGGCATGTCCACCCAATCGAGGATGATAATGGAATCGGCGGCATCAGTCTTGGGGAGGAGCACCATTTGATGTGAGCCAATGGCTTGCAGACCATAATTTGGTGTGCCATTGGAATCATTTGTTATTTCATCGGCCACTGCGGAGGTATCCTTGGTACAGGATGTGATTGCAAAAAGCAAAGGCAGGCAGATGACCGGTGCCAAATGAATTACGCTGGACCGGACCTTATTGGGGTCAGTACTTTTCATTTGTTCCCGAATTTTAACCTTCTACTCCCTTCGCGCTTCTCGGCATTCGCTCACGGCTTGGTTACAGTGGCTGCTCCGTGGGTTGGGGCCCTATCCCGAAAAGTGTGTGGGAAACTGGCAGCCGGTTCTCAAACCGCAGGACAAATCTGAAGTGCTATATTCGTCCATCCAAGGACATTTTCCGACCACAATGGTCGCAGAGCCGACTGTTCCATGGAAAAAGGAGATAAGTACACGAGGAAGATCAAGGCCGTGCGCAAGCTAAAGGGGCTCACCCAGCAGGACATGGCCGATCGGCTGGGCTTCCATGATGTACGGGAGTATGGACGGCTGGAGAACGGGGAGAAGCGATTGACCGTTGACCTCATGGAGCAGGTGGCGCAGGTCTTTGAAATGACCTTGCTCGAACTGCTGGGCTTTAACGAATACGCAGTCCTCCAAGGGAGGGGTGGAGATGAATCCGGGGCACGCGGCGATAACGAACTGGTGCTGGCCCTCCGGGCGCGCATCCGGCATTTGGAAGGCGAAGTGGAGTTCCTTCGGAAGCAGTTGGAGCAGCGGTAGCTCCGTACGCCAAGGTTCTTGCCCCGTTGCGGATCAATACCCCAGCAATTCCCCCAGCACCTTGCCCACCTTCTCCGCGCTGGGGATCATCTCCGCTTCCAAGGTGCTATTCAGCGGGATCGCTGGCATGTCTGCCGCGCCGATGAAGCGCACCGGCGCATCCAGGTGCTCGAAACACTGGTCGCTCACGCGGCCGGCCACGGCTTGTGCGAAGGAGTTGCTGATGCTTTCCTCGGTGACCACCAAGCAGCGCCCATGGCTGCGCACGGCCTCCAGCACGGCTTGTTCATCCCAAGGCACCAGTGTGCGCAAGTCGATGATGGTGATGCGCCCCGGGAATTTTTTCGCGGCGGTCTTTGCCCAGTACACGCCCATGCCGTAGGTGACGATCACTGCCGCTTCGCCATTTTCAACCTTGTTGGGATCGGCCTGCAGCACCGTGCGCGCCTTGCCGAAGGGGATGATGTAATCCGATGCCGGTTCGATGGTGCGCGCCTCTTCCGTGCCGGGGATCTTGCTCCAGTAGAGGCCCTTGTGCTCCAGCATCACCACGGGGTTCGGGTCGTGGAAGGCGGCCTTCATCAGGCCCTTGAGGTCGGCGCCGTTGCTGGGGTAGGCCACCTTGATGCCCTTGATGTTGCAGAGCACGCTTTCCACGCTGCTGCTGTGGTAGGGGCCACCGCTGCCGTAGGCACCGATGGGCACGCGCACCACGCAGCTCACTGGCCACTTGCCGTTGCTGAGGTAGCAGCTGCGGGCCACTTCAGTGAAGAGCTGGTTGAGGCCCGGCCAGATGTAATCGGCGAACTGCACCTCCACGAAGGGTTTCAGCCCGGTGGCGCTCATGCCCACGGTGCTGCCCACGATGAAGGCTTCCTGGATGGGCGTGTTGAACACGCGGTGGTCGCCAAAGGTGGTGCCCAGCGTGGCGGCCTCGCGGAACACGCCGCCTAAGCGCGCGCCCACGTCCTGCCCGTAAAGCAGGCAGCGCGGATCTGCCTGCATGAGTTCGCGAATGGCGAAGAGCGCGCAGTCCACCATCAGCGTGGGCTCCTTGTCCTTGGGGGAGCGTTCGCCCTGCTCTTCCGTCACTGGTGTGGGTGCGAATGCATGCGTGTACAGGTCCTCCGGACGCGGATCTTCGGCTTGGCGGGCTTCCTCGAAGTCGGCCTTCACCCGGGCGATGGCCTTGCGCTCCAGTTCTTTCAAGCCTTGGTGCTGGATGCCCAGGTCGAGCAATTGTTGGAAGAAGCGCGGCTGCGGATCGCGTTTGCGGTGTTCGGCGAGGTTCTCCTCGCTGCGGTAGAAATTCATGCGCACGCCGCTGGTGTGGTGGTTCAGCAGGGGCACCTTGGCATGCACCAGAAAGGG
>JAFDZY010000217.1 GCA_018266685.1 Bacteroidota bacterium | reverse complement strand
TTCTTCTTCATGCCGCGCGCCAGCACCAGCACCACCGGTTGCGTGCCTTTGAGCAGGTAATGCAGCACGTCCTTCTCCAGGGGGCTGTGGGCGCCCAGCATCACGCAGGTGCCAGCCTCGCGCATCGCAACGGCCCAGTCGTAACACTTAAGCACCACAGCGGCTGGAACCTTGCGGCTGCATAGGAATGCGGTTTTGGATAAATCCCAGATCAACGCGTTGCCCCAGTGTTCGAATTCCATGATCGCTGTTGGTAACTGCTTATTCACCCCACTGCAACTTCTCCCTATCCGGTACTTGTTGTTGACGTCCTTTGGCAGACGAGTTCCACCACCGACTCGCTGATCTCGTTGAGGATGAAGGCGGTATGGGTGATCATTATGAGGGGTCATTCAAAGGTCGATCTTCATCGATCGTAAAATGCTCCGAAGCTCATTGATCGCAGCAATTTCACCTTTCATCACCTCGCGTTCGTACCTGGCCAGGAGCTTAGTCTTTATGAACTTGCCGGTGAACTCATATTGCAGATAATTATAGACCATGATGTCCTCCGGCACCAATGGCTCGGTGCGCAACCGCTCGATGTCAAGATACTTACGGAAGCGGTCCACCAACAAGCGATCGGTCACGGCCTTCAGCTTCGCCAGGTCTATTTTCATGCGCTCGACTTCCTCAGGCTTCATGTACCGAAGCAATGCTAGCAACACCACCAAACGGGGTGAATGTTCCATGCGCGCGTGAGCGATTTTCATACGTATGATCTCTTAGCTTATTCCTCCCCCTCCAACTCTTCCCCCATCCGGTACTTGATGTCGTAGTTGATCACAAAGTCCAGCTCCTCCGCGCTCAACCCATAATGCGCACCAAGCAACGCGTCGATCTCATTCCTCATCGTCGTCGGGTTCTGTGAGTAAGGTTCTTGAGAGATGCAGTTCCATAGCTTCCAAGACCTCTCCTGTGTTTGGAGTGCATTGCTCCAGCAGTACAAATTCTGCCTTCTCGCTGATGTCCCAGAGGTTTGAGGTCTTGAAGGTGCCGACCCGTTTCCCGGCGTTGAGCTTGTATTGTATGGTCGATGGCAGTTCGCTCTCGATCTCCTTGCCAAGCTTCACAAGCACACGTCTTTCGGTTGCAGACAACTTGGATATGGGTAGTCGAAATGATGCCAAGTCGTCCTTTGTGACGTGGAACTCATCGCCGAATGTCAACCAGTGCGTTGTGAACCAACGCGTATTCATCGCAGCGAGTAGAATGCAGCGTATGTCCTCCGAGTCCAAGCCCAAGTGCGCCACCTGAGTCTGTTCAATAGGCTTGTCGCGACTATCGTAGCAAGGTGCAGGAGTATGGCTGATTGCGACCCAGTTATAAGCGCTCTGCTTGAAGTAGAGCTTGGAAGAGGAAGTTGGTCGTATGAATCGAGCAACCTCTTCACCGCTCGACGATTCAAAGAAATCACGGAGTATCGAACTATCATACATCGGTACCACATCACGAAAGGTGAACGATGTGTACCTCAGCGCGTCGAACAGGTAGGGCCTATTCTCAGAAAACCATCGATGAATTCTCGTCGTGTGAGATACGCCGCGCTTGGCAGTTCTATCACGGTGCAGCAAAGCGATACAGTTCCGCACTCTGACATCACCGCTAAACAGTCCAGAAGGTATCCTGGCGTAGAAGGAATACCATTGGTGTCCACCTTGTTCTCGAAGCTTCTTGCGCAATTGAGCAAAGTCCCTACTGAAAGCCAAATTGTGCATCACAATCAACCCGCTCTTCCCAGAATCGGTTAGCACCGAGTAGCACCGATTCATCACATGCGCATAGAGGTCCGCTGCTTTGAGATCTGTCTTGATCTCGTAATCAATCTTGTGCATCGCCACATACGGCGGGTTCCCAATGATCACATCGAAACCGCCCCGGCCTTCCACAATGCTGTAGTACTCTGCGAACCAGTGGAAGGGCTTGTGGCTCTCTTTCCACTTATCGTACTGCCTCTGCTGCTTGGGCAGGTCGGTGATGGTGTAGCTCTTTGCCAAATAGACGTTCAGCTGTTCACGCAGCGCCTCAAGTCGTTTCTGAAGTTCGTCTTTTGCCTCGCGGAAGCTTGAGTAGTCCTCACCCTCACCAAGCTGGATTGCCTTGAAGTGTTCAAAGGCCTTGGCCACTTGCTCGCACTTCTCTTCCACGGGTGCGATGAACTCAGCGCCATCCGTTGTATAGCGCAGGCCCTTGTTCAGTTCGGCCTTGGTGCCGAAGCCCACCAGCGTATTGCCCGCGCGTATGTTGAAGTCGATATCGGGCAGCGGCTCAATGCCCATGTTGCCATTCGGGTGATCGTAGTTGGGCTCCAGCACGCTCACCAGTTTCAGGAAGAGGCGCAGCTTGGCGATCTCCACGGCCTCGGCCATGATGTCCACGCCGTAGAGGTTGCGGAGAATGATGCTCTTGAGGATGTAGTAGCGCTGGCTGGGGTGCTGCGCGATATCGTCCAGGATGGGCTGGAACTGCTTGTAGCGCTGCGGCTTCTTCTGCTCCACGGCCTGCTGGCGGAATTCGGACATGCGTTCCAGGCACACGGCATAAAGCGGCTGCAGGATGTTGAGCGCAGCGAAGAGGAAGGCGCCGCTGCCGCAGGTGGGGTCCAGCACCGTTACCTGCCGTATGGCATCGTAGAAGGCCCACACCAGGTCGCCGCTCTCGGTCTCGCGCAGCACGTCCTGCGCGAACTCCACGATGTCCAGGTTGTAGGTGATCAGGTCGTTGATGGCGGTCACCTCACCGGCCTTCAGTGTGCGGCGTACCTCCAGGTACTTACGGCGCCGGTCGATGAGCTCACGGTAGATCTCGGTGGGCAGTGCGATGTCCTCCGGGGCCTTGGTGTTCCACGCCTTGCGGATCTTCCAGAGGTCCTTCTGCTCGGGGTTCAGGCCCTTGCGTACATCGGCGGGCAGGTCGGCAAAGAGGCTGCTCTTCCACCAAGGCAATGTCGGGTCCTCGGCATCCAGCGCCTCGCGCATGGCGGGCGTAATGCCCTTCTGCACGCTCTCGTAGATGTAGTGATCGGGGTTCTCTTGCAGCAGCGCCCATACACCACCTTCGGTCTTGAAGGCTTGCGCATCCTTCTCCTTGGCCTTGTCGAAGAGCCAGGGGATGATGGTGTTGCGGCCGATGTAGTGGGTGATATCCTCCTGGGTGTAGTAGGCACCCATCTTCGCCCGCTCGTTGATGTATTGCTCGAAGATGTAGCCGATCACATCGGGGTTGATCTCGTCGCCGGGCGCATCGGGGCGGATGTCCAGCGTCCACTGCCAGCCATCGAAGAAGTCGAATAGCCCTTCGAAGGCCTCGTCCTTGATGTCGATGGTGTTGTGCTTCTCCAGGTGGTGTACATCGAAGAGGCCGCCGTTGAGGTAGGGCACCTGCCCGATCTCTTTCTCCAGTTTGGCGTGGTCCAACTTGCCCAGCCCTTCGTGGAACAGGCGCAGCAGGAAGCTACGGTAGAAGCCTTGGTAGAATTGGTCCTTGCCCTTGCGCGCGCGACTCTCGGTGAGCTTGGTGCGCAGGTAGTGGTGGTCCTTGTTCAGAAAACCCTTCTTCTGGATGAAGTAGATGAACATGAGCCGGTTCAGCATCAGGCTGGCGTACCACTCCTTGTCGGTGGTACCCTCCAAGCCTTTGATGAACTTGACGAAGGCCTTGTGCTGCTGCCCGAACTGGGTGTAGAACTTCTTGACGACCTTTTTGGTGTTGGCCTCGAACTGGCGGCGCGCGCGATCGGTCACATCGATCACGGTGATCGTGTCCTCCTCATCCAGCTTCACGAAGAGGCCCGTGAGTTTGTCGTACAGCAGTTCGGGTTTCTGTCCCTTGTGCCAGGGCACTTCGTGGTAACCGATGGGCTGTTGCGGACGGCGCACAGCCAGTTGCCACACCTGGCCGCCGTGGCCATCGATGTACACGATCAGGTGCTCCGCATGGAACTTGGTGAACTGCTTCTCGATCTTCTGGCGGCGGGCCTTGTCGGTGGGCTGGTTGGTCTTCACCACCGCCACGAAGAAGTCCTTCTTCTCGGCCACCAATTCAGCCTGCACGATGTCCTTCTCGGCCACCTTCAGCGGGCGCTTGCCACTGCTGCGATTCCAGCCCAGCTTCACGAAGATGCCTTGGATGTCCCCGGCTTCGAGGCGTTGCTTCAGGTCTTGTTTGGTAATGCTCATTGCGGGGTGCGCAAGCCGATGGAACAAATGATGTGGGGCTGTTGGGCCAGTTCCGTGGTGCCGTCCTCCGGTTTGTTCACCAGGTGGCTGTCCTCATGCAGGGCCAGCACCAGTTCGGCGAGTTCGGCATCGGTGATGCCCTCGCGCAGGCGCCGGTTCAGCAGGTCCTTGGCACGCGCGCGCAGCGGGAAACGGTAGATCTCCTCGGTGGCTTCCTTCAAGGCACGGTTCTCGAACAAGGTGCTGCGGTCTTTCTCAAAGAGCACCTTCAGCCGGTTGTAGGTCTGGTAACGCGCGCCGTTCTTCTTGCCCAGTTGTCCTCCTCCGGTGCTGCTCTCGTTCTCGTGGATATGCCGTACGGCGCTCTTCACAAGTTCGTGGTGGTGGGTCAAGCGCTCGGCGATGGCCTCATCAGGCCCGCATTGCAGCGCCTTCAGGATGCGGAACTGGCTTTGTGTGACCACCTCTCCATTGCCGTTCACCCAGGTGAGCAGGTCGTTGTCCTGTGCGGTCTTCACGAACACGGCCACACCCGGCGGCGCCTTGGCCTCGTGCTGTGGCAGGTGGCGCGTGCTGTAAACCACATCGGGCATGTTTTCGATGCGCTTGCGCAGTTCGGCATCGTTGCTGGTGGCCTCGTTCCAGATCTGGTAGGCCCAGCTGCCCAGGTCCACTTCATCATCGCCCTCCTCGTCCAGGAGCCCGCTCTTTTCGGCATATAGGTCGTGCAAGTTCACGGGGTCGCCGTCGAAGAACACCTCGTCGGTGCCCACCACTTCCGCATTTTCGGTGATGCGCTGCCGCAACCTTCCGCGCAGGTTGATGATGGTCTCGATGCCTTCCTCCGGCAGGAAGCTGTAGCAATACACCTTGTCGCTTGCCTGGCCGATGCGGTCCACACGGCCCGCGCGCTGGATCAAGCGGATCAGGGCCCAAGGCAGGTCGTAGTTGATGATGATGTGCGAGTCCTGCAGGTTCTGGCCTTCGCTGAGCACATCGGTGGTGATGAGCACCCGCGTCTCGTGGCTCGTTCCAGCTATCTCGGGTTCCTTATTGCTGCGCGGACTGAAGCGTTGTGCGGCCTGCGTAGGATCGTTGAGGTTGCCGGTCACCACGTCCAGTCCGCTCACCTGGCGTGCCTTTAACTGCTCGTACAGGTACTTCGCCGTGTCGGCGAATTGCGTGAACACGAGCACCTTCTTGTCCGGGTTCTCCTTGGTGCAAAAACGGTGCAAGGCGTTCAATTGCTTGTCTTTCGCGGGGTCCCATTCCTTTCCGGTGGACCAGATGCGGTGCAGTTGCGCGGCATCCGCCAGCAAATGGTCCTTTAATAGGCCGGTGAAGAGCCCGGCCCGTAGCCATTTGTAGCGTTTCCTGTTCTTGGGGATGTCCAAGGCCTTGTAGAGCAGTGCGGCGTTCTCCGCATAGCGCTGGCCATGTTCCTCCACGCTCATTTCGGCGAGTTGTTCCATGTCCTCATCCCCGAGGATCTCGTCAATGCCTTCGCCATCCTGGATGCCGATGGGCAAGTCCAAGTCGTTTTCCAGCGCGTGGACGAACAAGTGGTTGCGAAGGATGTGGCGCTGTAGCGAGAGCAGGAAGGACCAGCCGCTGCTTTCCAGCCGCTTGAACAGGCTGGTGCGCGCAAAGCCCACCATGCGCTTTCCGGCGCGGCTCAGGTCGTCGATGATGCGGAGTTCCTTCTGGCTCGCTTGCGCCTCGGCCGCGCCATCGATGTATCGGCGCAGGCCGTAGCGGGCCAGGTGCAATTGGCGGATCGTGTCCACCACCTCGCTGCTGTAGAGCTTGGCGTATTGGTCGTTCGGGTCCTTCGCACTGAAGCCGTACTTGAACGCTTTGGGCACGCGCTCCGGGAATTTGAAGCGCGACCCGTCCTGGAACTCCAAATAGGGCTTGCCGTCCAGTGCGTCGATAGGGCTGTGCTTACGTACAAAGCTGCGCGTGCGCCGCACGGTGTAATGCTTCATCAGGTCGCGCCAATCGTCCGTAAAGGTGCTGTGCTCGAAGGCGCGCAGGGTTTGCGGTTGGGTCTGGTGCTCGGCCTGGAATACATGCTCGCCACCGAGGTCCGCGATGTACTGGTTCGGCCGCAAGCCGATGTCCTCCTCGGGGTCGATGAACAAGCCGAGTTGCGCGGACAGGTCGAAGAAGGTCTTGTTGTAAGGTGTGGCGCTCAGCAACACCACCTTGCATTCCACGCGGTGGATGAATTCACGCACGGCCTTGTAGCGTTTGCCCTCGGGGTTGCGCAGGTTGTGACTCTCGTCCAGGACGAGTAACTTGGGGCGTGGGAATTGTTCCAGGAATTCGGCATTGCGCACGGCGCCGAGCGAAACGATCTCCAGCTTCAGTTCAAATTCCTTCTTGAACCACTTCCACATCTCCTCCAGGTTCGGCGGGCAGATCACCATGCTGCCGCGGAACTCGGTCTGCTCCATGAGCTTGATGAGCGCGGCGGCGGTCCAAGTCTTGCCCAAGCCCACCACATCGCCGATGAGCACACCACCGCGCCTGTCCAACATCCTGGCCGCCATGCGCACGGCCTCGGCTTGGAACTTCAGCAATTGGTTCCTGAACATCGGTGGTACTTCATAGGTGGCCAGCCCGATGCGGGCCTCGTTGCTCAGCTCGTAGACGATCTTGAGGAATACCTCGTAGGGCGTGCGGTCCAGGCCTGCCCAGCTTTCTTCAATGATGGCCAACAGGTCCTGGCTGATGTCGATGCACCACTCGGCGTTCCAACGGTCCTCGAACCACTTGGCCAGCTTTTGCGCGGCATCGCTTTCCAGTACGTCCACATTCAATTCGCCGTTCCCTTGCAGCCCGCTGAAGGTGAGGTTGCTGCTGCCCACAAAACCGATGACGGG
>JAFDZY010000216.1 GCA_018266685.1 Bacteroidota bacterium | reverse complement strand
TCAACGGGGAGGTGCCGCCGTATTACACCTTGCCAGAGATCATCAACGACACGCGCGGCCTGCATGTGAACGTGGAGACACTGGAGCTCTCCTATTACATGAAGACCCGCATGGAGAACAACCCATCGTGGCAGAACATCACGGATGTGTTCAAGGGCAAGGTGAGCGCCTTCGATCTGCAAGCGCTCTATGCTTCAGCAGGCCGCTCCCTGAGCATGGACGAGCTGAAGAAACTGAACGACAACATAGCAGCCATTACCCGGATACGCGATCGGGACTTCCCGGAGCAGACGATCCCCGTAAAGGCCAACATCCGGGAAGCCATCGACATTTTCTATAAGGTGAATGCGAGTGGCGTGGCGCTTACCGATGCGGAGTTGGCGCTCGCTCAGATCTCCGGCTATTGGCCACAAGCCAGGGACCTGTTCAAGGCCAAGCTAACCGAGTTGGAGAAGAATGGCTTCGTGCTGAAACTGGACTTCGTGGTGTATGTGCTGCTGGGCTGCCTGCACCACATGGGCTCCGACATGCGGAAACTCCACGATGACTCGAACAACACAAAGCTGCGCGAGGCATGGGATCGTTTGGATAAGCAGGTGCTGGACTACGTAGCGAACCTAATGCGCACGAACGCTTATGTGGACCATACGGCGGAGATCAACTCTCCGTACGCGCTCGTTCCGATCATCGTGTATTGCTTCGACAAGAACGGCAAGCACCTGACCGATACGGAGATCCGGAAGCTGGTGAAGTGGTTCTACTATTCGCAGATCCGCTATCGGTACGTCAGTCAGCTGCCGCAGAAACTGGACAAAGACCTGCGCACCGTGGCGGAATCCACGAATCCCTTCGATGCCTTGTTGCAGGACATCGCCGAGGAGCGTGAATTGAAGATCAGCCCTTCGGAGTTCGCCGGCCGTGCCATTCAGCATCCGCTGTTCAGCATGGTGCGCTGGTACCTGAAAAGCCGTGGCGCTGTCTGTTTCACTACAGGCATGAGCATCCGCCAGAACATGGGTAAGAAGTACCAGCTGGAATTGGACCACATATTCCCATACTCAAAGCTCAAGAAACTCGGATACGGCATGGGCAACCGTGTGAAGTACGCGCTGGCACAGGAGTTCACGAACCGCGCCATCCTGACCCAAGTGGCTAACCGACGTAAGTCAGCGACCTTGGCAGAGGACTACTTGGCCGAAGTGAAGCAACAGTTCCCCAAGGCTTTGGCACTGCAGTGCATACCGGAAGACACCGAACTGTGGAAGATCGACAACTATGAGCAGTTCCTTGAGGAACGCAGGAAGATGTTGGCCAGCCATCTGAATTCTTTCTTGGAAAAGATCACCGACACGGAAGAGACCGTGGCACCGGTATCCTTGGAAGACCTGATCACTGAAGGCGAAAGCGATGAGTTGGAGTTCAAGTCCACCTTGCGTTGGGACCTGAAGGAAGGTACTGTGAACAAGAAGTTGGAAGAGGTGATCATGAAGACGGTTGCCGCTTTCGCCAACTCCCAAGGCGGCACGCTGCTAATCGGTGTGGATGACGCAGGAAAGGTGCTGGGCTTGGAAGCCGACTATCATTCCTTGGGCGGTGTGGATAGGGACAAGTTCGAGTTGCACTTACGCAACCTGCTCAACCAGCAATTCGGCACCGGCTTCGTGACCAGTAAGGTTTCCATCACCTTCCACGAGGTGGAAGAGAAGGAGGTCTGTCAGGTGGACACGAAGCAAGCAAAGGAGCCAGTGATCGTTTCGGTGAAGGATAAGAATGGCCAGCCCTCGGAGAAGTTCTACGCCCGGAGCGGTAACTCATCGCAGGAGATACCCTTGGGTGAAATGTCCGCCTATGTGAAGGAGCGTTTCCATTCCTGAGCAATGACCGAAGACCAGATCGAACAGTTCGCCATTGCGCGCCTGAGTGAGCTGGGCTATGCCTACCAGCACGGCCCCGGCATTGCGCCCGATGGCGAGCACCCCGAGCGTGCGAGCTACGAACAGGTGCTGCTGCTGGAGCGCCTGCGGGCGGCCGTGCGGCGCATCAACCCGCGCATACCGGCAGCGGCGCAGGAGGAGGCGGTGAAGCAGGTGGCGCGCATCGCCAGTCCGGAGCTGCTGGTGAACAACGAGGTCTTCCACCGCATGCTCACCGAAGGCGTGAAGGTGGACTACCAGCAGGACGGCAACACCCGCGGCGACCTGGTGTGGCTGGTGGACTTCGCCACCCCCGCCAACAACGACCTGCTGGTGGTGAACCAGTACACCGTGGTGGTGAACGGCAAGAACAAGCGGCCCGATCTGCTGCTGTTCGTAAACGGCCTGCCACTGGTGCTGATGGAGCTGAAGAACGCCGCCGATGAGAAGGCGAGCATCCGCAGCGCCTACAAGCAGGTGGAGACCTACAAGGAGACCATCCCTGGCCTGTTCACCTACAACTGCGTGGTGGTGATCAGCGATGGCCTGGAGGCCCGGGCCGGCACGGTGAGCAGCGGCTTCAGCCGGTACATGAGCTGGAAGACCAGCGATGGCAAGGTGGAGGCCTCGCCGCTGATCGGGCAGCTGGAAACGCTGATCGTGGGCATGCTCAACAAGGAGACCCTGCTCGACCTGGTGCGCCACTTCATCGTGTTCGAACGCAGCAAGAAGGAAGACCCGAGGACGGGCGTCAACACCATCACCACGGTGAAGAAGATCGCCGCCTACCACCAGTACTACGCGGTGAACCGGGCGGTGGCGAGCACGCTGCGGGCGGCGGGATTTAATTCCCCTCCAGGGGAGGGGTGGCCGAAGGCCGGGGTGGTCCCTACCCCTGCGCAAGCTGACGGGGTGGTGAATGCAGGAATTGCAAGAGCTCGACTTGCGGGGGGAAATGCACCACCCCGCCCTGCGGGCACCCCTCCAGGGGAGGGGAATTCGCCCATCCCCTATCCCAAGATCCCCCGCAACAGCGAGAGATACTTCGATCTTCCCTTCAACCCCGCCCTGAAACAACGCGCCAAGGAACTCCGGAAAGCCGGGAACCTGGCCGAGGTTCTCTTCTGGCAGCAGGTACATCGGAAGAAGTTCAAGGGCTACGACTTCGACCGGCAAAAGATCATCGGGAACTACATCGTCGATTTCTACTGCTCCAACTGTCAGGTTGTGGTCGAGATCGATGGCAAGAGCCATGATGACAAGCAGGAGTACGATGCAAGACGGGACGCATACCTCCAGTCGCTTGGGCTGACGGTGATCCATATCCCCGCAAAGGATGTGTTGCAGCACTTGGATGGCACGATGGCGTGGCTGGAGGAGCATCCGGCGTTTACTCTGCGAGAGGGGGAAACTCCAGGGGAGGGGAATGCACCACCCCGCCCTGCGGGCACCCCTCCAGGGGAGGGGAATGCACCACCCCGCCCTGCGGGCACCCCTCCAGGGGAGGGGAATGCACCACCCCGCCCTGCGGGCACCCCTCCAGGGGAGGGGAATGCACCACCCCGCCCTGC
>JAFDZY010000215.1 GCA_018266685.1 Bacteroidota bacterium | reverse complement strand
CGTGCAGCCGCGCCTGCCAGTCGGCGCGCGGCAGGCGCGCCTGGCAGGCCAGGCACACCACGGTGTCGATGCGCCCGTGCAGGTCAATCACGCGCCGGCTGCCGGCGGCGCCGTGCAGGCCGTCGACGTTCTGCGTCAGCAGCAGCTCGATGTGGCCGGCCGCTTCCAGCCGCGCCAGCGCGCGGTGCGCGGGACCGGGGCGGGCGGCGCTCATCACGCGCCAGCCGATCAGGCTGCGCGCCCAGTAGCGCTGGCGCGCGTGCGCGTCACCCGTGAAGGCCTGGTAGGTCATGGGCGGCGCGCGCTTCCACTGGCCCTGGGCGTCGCGGTAATCGGGGATGCCGCTGTCGGTGCTGCAGCCCGCGCCCGTCAGCACCAGCAGGCGCGGATGGCGGCGGGCAAAGGCGGCGAGGGCGTGCAGATCGGCGGGCATGGATGGGCATGATGCCGCAAGCGCGTGGCGTGCCGGCGCCCACGCGCCGCGCGGAAATCTTGTTGTATACTCGTGTGCTTTCCTGTGCGGCTGTAGCTCAGTTGGATAGAGTACTTGGCTACGAACCAAGGGGTCGTGGGTTCGAATCCTGCCAGCCGCACCACTTATTGAAAAAAAGAGCCTGAACGACGTTCAGGCTCTTTTTTATGTCGCGGTTGCAGGGTGACGACGCGCATTCAAGGCTTTTTCGCGCTATATAATCAAAGGCTTGTCGGCGTGTAGCGCAGCCTGGTAGCGCACTTGCATGGGGTGCAAGGGGTCGCGAGTTCGAATCCCGCCACGCCGACCAATAAAATCAACGGGTTAGCTCAGAAATGAGCTAGCCCGTTTTTCTTTTTGGCGCTCCGGGGGTAAACCGGGGGGTAAACCGCCGTTGCGCAGGCCGTTCTGATGACGGCCTCACGAAGAACCCACGTCGTAGCAACAGGCTTTTTGTTCTCACAGGGTCTTGCATGTAGGCGCCTGTGGCGGTCAAGCAACGCCTGCCGGTCTTTGCGCCACCGGACGACAAAAAAGTTCGTGTTCGCGAAATGGGTTTTTGGCGACATGTTCTGGTGACGTGTCGCTAACGGGGTCACGTTTGATCTGCGCTCGGTTTGTGTGCGGAGTTGCCCTTGGGGGACTGAGCGTCCCGGCGTACCGCCGTCGGGCTCTGCGGGCTGCGCCCCGCGCCCCTGCAGGTCGCGGCCATAAGGCTCCGATCCCTGACGCCTCCGGCCGTCCCGGCCTGCGCGCTGCGCTTGCCTGTCTCACGCCTGCTGGTGTGGTGGGGCTGGCTTGCTGGTCCCTTCATCCTTGCACACCGTTCTCGCCGTCAAGGTCTGCGCGCACCTTGTGCGCTGGCGGCCTCTCGGCCGTCTTCGAACCTGTGACTGCTGCGCTGCGGCGTGCCGGTTCCGGTCTCGGGCAATCCCGCCCGATCATCGGAGTTGGTCATGCAGCACGATCTGTTCTCTTCCCTCGATTCGTTCCTGTCGGTGCCCGCTGGTTCTGGCGGCTTGCTCATCCGCGATGTAACCGGGCAGTACCGTCCGGCTGAGGCCGACGAGGTTTTGCTGGCCGCGCAGCGCCTGCTGGCGGCCCAAGTGCGTGGCAGCGACCTGATGGACTCGCCTGCAGTGGTCAAGGAATTCCTGCGCTCTCGCCTGGGCCATCTGCCGCACGAAGTGTTTGCGGTGATGCACCTGGACTCACAGAACCGTGTGCTGGACTACGTCGAGATGTTCCGGGGGACTGTGAGTCAGACCTCGGTCTACCCACGTGAGGTGGTGCGCGATGCTCTTCTGCGCAACAGCAGCGCATTGGTCCTGGTGCACAACCACCCCAGTGGCGAAGCGCGTCCGTCGCGAGCCGACGAACACCTGACGCAGACGATCAAGCAGGCCACGGCACTGGTCAACCTCCACGATCTCCAGGCGATCTTCTTGTCGCACAAACCTGATGGAATCGTCGTAGCAGAAGGCATCCGCAGACCGACTGATGAACTCGTTCAGCTCGATCTGCGTGTCCAGCAGCGCATGGAACGCATGGAAGGCCTGTACTGCCTCGCTTGCACCGCCACGTTCCTCGTCGAACAGAATGGGGCGGAGATGTCGGGCCAGGGAAAGGCCAATGCTTGCATCGTTCAGCTTCAGTGACGACTCATCCGCCGTCTGCAGCTTCCAGGCCAGCAGATGGTTGATGGCATGCCAGGCAAGCTCGGTGCGGCTTTCGTCCCCTTGCCCGGCCTTCATGGCTGCGATGTCTTTGCCCACCAGACATTCGAAGGCGTAGAGGCTCGCATAGAGCAGGAAGTCGAAGGCCGATAGGTGGGTCAATCGATCCTTTTCGGCCTGCACTGCCGCCACTCGCAGCCGATGCGCCTGATCAAAGATGTCCAGCACGCTGCACAGCTCTCTGACTGCCGGGCAGCTTTCTCCCGCCAGCGTGAGTTCCGCTCGCCGGGGTGATTCCTGGTTCAGGACCAGCCCGGAGTACCTGACCGCCCGGATCAGGACATCGGGCGCGATTCGAGCGACCGCGTTGATCAGGCCTTCGACCGCAAGCTGCTCCTGACTGAGGTACCGGGCCAGGGCCAGCACCATGGGTTCGGTGGACCAGGCACTGGTGGGGCAGTCTTTCACCGTGCGACTCAACCAGAACTGGCTGTCGCGTTCCCTTCTGGTGAGCTTGCGTTTCCCTTGTGTCGCAGGCTTCCCATCCAGATAGGCGCTTGCAGCCTGCTCGATGGCCGCTTCAAGGGGATGGCCGTGGCCCACGGCGCGTCTGGCCAGGTCGTCGTAGTAGTTGCGTTGTGTGGTGGTGTCGGACGCTTCCATGTGCCGATCATCCTAGGTCTCGGGCTGGTTTTTGAAGAGGAAGCGTTGGGCCGTGAGCGCTGGGGCGATTTTCTGGCTTGATGCGGTGAGGGCAGGGTACGTCTCTGGGCGAGGCGTTGTGAATCGATGGGCCGTCTTGTCCGGTCGACTGGATGGATGTTTTTCTTGCGACAGTTGTCCTCCTGGGTCAACTGCGGCGATTTTTCTATGCATCCTGGGCACCTCTTCCCGACCGGACTGCACTACGGGAATGTTCCGTTTTTCGTCGAATCAAACTATTCGACGAGACAACGGAACACCTGCTTAGGATTGCTGACAGCTCATATTTCCATCTGGATCGTCATAAACTGCGTCCTTAGGACGCAGTTTATGACGATCCATGAACTTCGTCAAATCGTTGACTTGACAAGTTGCGATGCCAAGAGGTATCCTTTGTGTCCTAAGGACACAAAGGATACCTCTTGGCGGTCGAAGTCAATCACTCCGTGTATCTGCCATCAGTGATGAAGGCCATCCAGGAAAAGCTGGGCAGCTGGGAGCGTCCGGTCGTGACCGACTACGAGCTGGCTGTGCTGATGACTTCACAGATGGCACATCTTGAAGAGCAGCCAACCCTTCGCTTCTATGAGAAGGTCGTCGAGAGCCTGGGTTCCTTTGGCCTGATCTCCCCAAGCAAGGACTTCAAGCCGGGGACGGTGTACCACCTGTTCGGGCGCGCGAAGCCGAAGGCCACGGAGGTGGCGTGTGCGGCCGACCCGTTCGCCTACATCTCTCACCTCAGCGCCATGGAGTTCCACGGGCTGACGGACCGGTTCTCCAAGATCCTGTACCTGACCACGCCACCGGACACTGAGTGGAAGGAGCTGGCGAAGGACCGGATGCTGAAAGACCTGAGTGAGCATCTGGAGCCTTTTCAGCGGGCCAGGTTGCCGCAGCTCAGGCGCCCCGTCTTTGATCGTGTCGAGGGCGTACGTGTCGAGCTCATGCGTCGCTCCAGCCGAGGGGCATTCAAGACCATCAAGTCACCCACGATCCGGGTCGCCATGGTTGGCAGGGCCTTCCTGGACATGGTGCGCGAGCCTGGCAACTGTGGCGGGATGCAGCACGTCGTGGACACGTACCGCGAACATGGCGCCAGGTACCTGGCGCTCATCGCCGATGAGGTGGAGCAGCATGGCAACGCGGTCGAAAAAGTCCGTGCGGGCTACCTGCTCGACGAGGTCTGCCGGCTTAGCCACCCGCTGGTGGATGGCTGGACGCAGAAGGCCCAGCGCGGCGGCTCCAGGCTGCTGGACCCCCTCGGGGAGTACGTCCCTCATTACTCGGAGAAGTGGAGGCTCTCGATCAACGTGGCGTCCCTGATGCCAGGTGGTACTGAGGACGCCTTGTGAACGAGATCGATATTGAAGCCTGGGTGGAGGCGGCGCCGGCCGATCAGCGCGGGTTCCGCGAAGCGGTGCACATCATCCTGGACAGCATCGGCCATTCGCAGAACCTGAAGGCCCGGATGGTGATGAAGGGAGGCCTGCTGCTGGCCATCCGCTACGACAGCACCCGATTCACTCGTGACCTGGATTTTTCGACCAGCGAGAGGTACACGGCAGAGAACGCAGATGCCTTGCTGGCCGAGTTCGAAGCAGGGCTGGTAGCGGCCGAGGACCGGCTGCCCTACGGGACGGCCTGTCGTCTGCAGTCGCGCAAGGTTCAGCCCAAAGGCGAGGATCGGACGCACCACAACCTGGCGTTGACAATCGGGTTCGCTGACAGGACCAACGCGGGTGCAATGGCCCGGCTGCAGGCGAAGAACTCACCACGCGTGGTGGAGATCGACTACAGCTTCAATGAAGCAGTGTTCGAGGTCGAACTGCTGGAGCTGGAGGGTGGAGCAACCATCCACTCGTACTCGCTGCACAACGTCCTGGCAGAAAAGATGCGTTCCCTGTTGCAACAGCCCATCCGCAAGCGCAAGCGCCGCCAGGATGTCTACGACATCTGGCTTCTGCTGGCATCGGTTGAAGGGTTTACGGCAGAGGAACAGGCCCAGATTCACCAGATGCTGGTGGACTCCTGTCGCAGCAAGGGCATTGAACCGACCGCCGCGTCCATGGACGACAAGGTGGTGGTCGAGATGGCGCGCGAAGGGTATGCCGGTCTTCAGGACGATGTGGACGGCGAGCTGCCCGACTTCGACGAGGCGATGGCGCGAGTTCACGCGCTGTATCGGTCACTGCCGTGGTCCTGACTGCAGCCGTCAGATGCCGGCGTCAGCTCTGAGCAGTGGATAACAACGGATTCGCAAGATAACTTTGCCTTTGTTCTCGTGCAGATGGATGTTGTTTCACTCTTTCTCTGAGTCTCTGACCATCTGCGCAGATTCTCATGTGGGCACGACTGGCGTCGAGGTGTTGTCTTGCGCCAGGATGGCGTCAATCCGCTGCCCCAGCTTCTCCCATGCCGCCTTCTTCTCATCGGCGAACTCGTGGTGCAGGTAGTGCCGCCGCACCCGGCTGCCGGCCATCACGTGGTTCTGGCAGCGGTCGATAATGTCGGGCAGGATGCCCAGCGCCTGCATCATGGTGGCGCCGGTGCGCCGCATGTCGTGCGGTGTCCATTCGCGATGGCTGCCGCTCTTGAGCACCAGCGCGTTGTCGTTGGCACGGCGTGACAGGTCCTTGCGGACCTTGAACTGGATCTGTCGGTCGCCCACCTGCTTGGACACGGTCTTGACGTCGATGTGGGTGCCTTCCTTGTGGTTGCGGGCCGGGAAGCAGTAGGGCGATGTTCCGGTGAGGACCTTGAGCGCCCGGAACTGGCGCAGCGAGAAGTCCGAGAGGTAGACCCGGTGACCCTGCTTCTTGCCCATTGGCCCTTTGACG
>JAFDZY010000214.1 GCA_018266685.1 Bacteroidota bacterium | reverse complement strand
TGGAGAAGAGGTTGGGGTGAGGGGGCATCGTTAGCGCGAAAGGGGAAACCGCACGAGGGAGTGCAGTCGCGTATGATGAAGGGCGATGTTGCCCCCCTTCAGATGGAGCGGAAGTACTCCTCCTCCAGCGTACGGCCATGCACGGATTCATGGATCTTCGGATAGTTCACGATGCGCGAATCATATCCAAGCGGCTTGAGGATCAGGATAGCCAACAGGCAATACACGCGAAGGCCCCAGTAAAAGGCATCAAGGTCGGCCTGCCGGTCGTCACCTTCTTCATGGTCCCCCGATCCGTGCAGGTAAAAATCACGCTTCAGCAGAGCCTCCTTTTCTTCGTCGGTCAGCGTTGCACCGGCCTTGGCAAATGGCTTGGAAAGCCTGTCTTTGTTTGTAACAGATGCCACATTGTCGAGCTTGTTCACCATGCTCTGGTACTCGTCAGGGGTAACGTTGTCCTTGAATGGTAGCAACGCCGCTTGCAGTGCCGCTCTGACCTTCCTCCTTATGGGTTTTGCGATCGTTGATCGCCCTGCTGTGCCACCCATATCCAGTTTGGTGATGGCTTCCAAGGCAACGTATAGGCCTGAAGGCAGAAGTACCAATGAGGATGACATGGACTCCACTATCCTGATCAATGCGGCCTTGAACAAGGGGGATCCATGCACACGGCTGCATAAACGCGAGAACTCAATGGTACTCAGCGGCCGCAGCGTGGAATGTATCCGGTCGGCCACTTCCGGTTTCCGGCTCAAGTATGCATGGGCATTGGCCCAGATGGGGGTATAGCTGGTTTCATGGATACGGCCATACGCAGTACGGCGTACCCATATCGGCGCATCCATCTTCAAGTCAGCATACGCAAGTGTGTAGGAAGTGTCGGGAAAAAAGGCACCCATGAGGTAGGCCAGTGCCACCATGATGGAATGGCATGCCTCATCAAAAGCCCCTGCACATATTGGAGCGTGTGCGTCCAGAATGAGGAATGTCCCGCCATCCGACCCATGCCAGCAGAGATCAATGGACACACCTCCCAGCTTCACGCATGTGAGTGCAATGGACCATCCGTTCTCATGGTTGAAAACAGTTTGTTCGACCAACCAGTGCATGTCATTATGCCGTTCGTTGGGTACGGGAATGACCTTTCGTAAATGCACTGGCTCATCAAGTTTGGCATCCGCACTCCTGTACTCGTTGAACGAAAGCCTGCATGGTATCCCCACCCTGTTCAGGAATACATTCGGAACGATGAGTTCATGGCCTGCCATCATCATCCGCATCGTTCCTGATCCACCACGATCAAGGGTGTCGATGATGTCCCATGGGAGCTCAACAAGTATTTCTGCTCCCCGGCCACTTTGGCGCAATTCCGCCTTGGCCGAGCAAGTCTTGCCAAACAGTTCGACCAGCTCGACAGAAACACTCGAGCCTAACTCGGCACACAAGGATAACGCCCGTTCGAAACGTTTCTTCGGTGCATCTGGTATCTCGTAGAGGCTGAAAGGAGTGTGAGGCATGCTTGGCGGTGGATGGGTTCCGGGGAAACGGCAAGCGTTGCTCAGCCCTTCTGCTCAAATTTTTTCTTCAGCCTCAAATATTCCTGATGTTCTCGCTCTTCATGAAGCTTGCGTGAGTGCTCCGCAATTTCACGATACTCCGGCGAATCAGTATCCATGAACTTAGGGATCCTGATAACCGCCCACTCCTGAGAGATGGCCTGCCATTCCGTTGCAGCCCTCGTGACGACTTCGCGCCACATCCTGTTGGTGTATGGCCTTGCCCGGACCCAATAGTCGTCCTTTTGGACATACGGCAGCACATGGATCGAGTTCGGGCTCCACCACCCATGCAGATTCTCGCCGTGCTTCTTCATGGCATGATCGAGGTCGTGATAGGGGAACTCCGCCATGTGGTTAGCAACTAGGAAGGCATGGATCTTATACGCGGCAATAAGTTCCTGATCCTTGTCCTTTAGGTAGGAACATAGATGGTAAGCGGTGCTCTGCATTGGTGTATTGACATATCCGACTTGCTTGTTCTGAGCCAGTGAGTACCATGGCCATTGGATGATGTCCTTGCCAAACCTGAAGTCGATGATGCGAACCGGTGGGACCTCGCTCTCCTGCCAGAGGCTCCACATTTTCTTCCAAAGGCCGGGTGTGTGATTCATGAAATGGTGGTTGAGCGTCTCGTTTCTTCGGGCTTGCGGCAGTGGCGTATCATATGGCCATAGAAGGTGTCAGCGAAAATACCGTAGCACTTCATCTGCGCACTTCTGCGGATCCCGCTTGATGTCCGCATGCCAAAAACGTAGCACCGTCCAACCCTGCTTGCGCAACGCTTTGTTCACTGCCTTGTCCCTTGCCATGTTGCGCTCGATCTTGGGGATCCAATAGGCTCGGTTCTGGCCGATCCTCCTGCGCTTCTTCGCCCAATCCTTGCCGTGCCAGAACTCACCATCGCAGAAGACGGCCACACGATGGCGCTTGAAGCAGATGTCCGGCTTGCCGAGTACTGACTTGTCATTCAGGCGGTAGCGGTGGCCCGCTCTCCAAAGCAGCTTGGCCAAAGCCTTTTCGGAGGAAGTCCCGGTGGAGCGGTTCGCGCGCATGATCCGCGTGCGAGCTTCGTCCGGAGCTACCATTTGGACGTTCTTACAAGAGATCTTCCAGTATGGCGATGGCGGACTTGCTCAGGCGCTCTGCAAGCCGTGGAGGAACGGAATTCCCTATGACCCGATACTTGTCCCAAAGCGTCTCGCCAGCGTTCATTCTGGCGGGCAGCCCTTGAATATGCAGGCACTCACGCCACGAGAGCCGACGGTTGAACTCGCCATTGAGCCTCCACTTGTCCTTGCTGACAAAGGACATTGGATCACCGGCAGGATGAAGGGGAACGTGATGCCCATCCGCGACGATGGTAAAGCTGGGTTGATCCCACCGGCGCTTCCGGTTCCTTGTCAGGTAGTGGCCATGGAAGGGGCCATCGAAGAACTCTCCTTCGGGCCAAAGTGGGAGATGGCCGATGGCGTCATGGAGGCTCTTATGCGCACGGTGCGTGTCGGCACCGAAGGTCGGTTTCGGTGGGGTGTAATCAATCTTGCCGAGGCGCTTGTGGAAGCCCACGAAGAAGACCCGTTCCCTCGTCTGCGCCACACCATGATCGGCAGCGTTCAGTATCATCGGCTTGATGTCTTCAAAGCCGCGCGATCGAAAGCCGTCCAGTTGTTGGTTCAGGAAAAAGCCACCCTTGGCGCTCAACATGCCCCTGACGTTCTCAATGAAGATCAGGTTGGGCTTGACGATATCGATGGCACGCAGGAACTGCTGGAACAGGAAGTTCTTGTCGTTCTGCGCCAGGTCGCGTTCCTCGTGGCGGTCTTTCCAGCGACGCCGGGCCGCGCTGCTGAAACCCGTGCAGGGATAGCAGCCGATGAGGATATCGGCCTGAGGGAACGTCGTGATCTCACGGACGTCCTTCTCGATGACCTCCGTATCCGGAAAGATGGACCGATAGGCCACGACCGCATCATGGTCGATGTCATTGGCCATGACGATCTCGACGCCGGACTTCGACACGCCAAGGTCGAAGCCACCACAGCCAGAGAAAAGGGAGACTGCTTTCAGAGGCTTCATTCTACAGCTTCTGTTTCCAATAGGAATTGATCCACGACCCCTGTTGGAGCAAGTGGGGTAAACCCGGGCAGGAAGCTATCCGGACAGAGCGCGATGAGCCGCTGGCGGTCGATGAGCATGAACCCACTGATGAGAGTTGGCCGATGCCATGAGCCATCAGCGCCTCTCATGCAGAACGGGATCATGGCCACGTTGACATTCGGACAACGGATCTTGATCTTCTGGTTCCACGCGCTGTATGAACTTGAATGGACCGACTCATGCCACGTGGGAGAGCATTTGCATTGGGCGAAGAGCGAAAGCCTGCTCCCTAGATTATCGCCATAGTGGTCAATGGCAACAAGGTCGAGGCCGTCATCCCCCGTGCTTGTATTCGGATAGTCGCCATCCTGAACGGTGCTCAGCTCTCCCATGGCTGCAGCAAGGTCCCGGATCTTCTTGGCAATGTTCCCGGAAAAATCAGCACTATGCGACGTGTTCTTTCCGAATCGTAACACCTTCATGCGTGGTCCCGCCACGGACTGCAATACGGACCGGGATACGTCCTCGAATTCACTGGTAAGCACGTTCTTATGGTCCGGGAAGTAGTGGAGCGAAGAACACATGAGGCAGTACACGTACAGCCTCTGGCGTCCATTCAATGCACTGCATCGGACCAGTGATTTGTTGTCGATGCTGAAAGGATAGCTGGGGCCATAGGAAGCGGCCCGGTAGTTCAGGTACTCAAAGATGCGCTGGCATAGCTCGTCGCTTTTTGCAGTGCTTGAGTCCAGTTCGAGCGAATGGCCGGCCTGTGAGAGTGAATAGATACCGCCCTCCACATCTTCTTCAACAAGGTCCGATCGAAGGTCCCGAAGCGACGGAGAGATCCGGTCCAGAAGGTCGCCATAGGTGATGGAGCGATCCGGCGACGACAGGCATATCAACTCTGCATAGTCCACCCATTGATGCACGTCGAACAGCGCATAGTCTGGTATTGCGGACAAGCGATTGCTCATAGCTGGTCCAAATCGCTTGGGTTGTTGCGTTTGACCTTCATCACGTCATGGAGATCTTTGGCCATCCGCGCCAACTCAAGCAGGGCTTCGATGTCATGCTCCGACGGCACATCCAGCAAGTGCGACTGGTCCCTTGCATCCTTCAAGCGCCTCAATGCGTGGTCGATCGCTGCTGTGAATACTTGATTGGGCTCATCGGTCAGTAACCGTGCCTCGTCCAAGCTCCGCCCCTTGCGGAATTCTGCAAGTGCTCTCTTGCTGAGAACAACAGCGTTCAGCGTACGGAGGTTCCGTGATTCGCCAAGGCGAGTTCGTCCCTCTGGTGTCTCCTTGAACAGCCATTCTGTAAGCTCCTTCAGGTGGCCGCTATTCACCTTGGCCGTGTCGAACCGGGATATCTCCGTTCCTATGCCAACGTGATCCGATATGCCTTTGTAGGAGAGTGCAGTAGTGAGTACGGAGAAGGAGAAGGACTCTTCCCCTATCCCCGGTATTCCAAAGAAATCAGAGTCCTCAATGTTCTTGTACAGGGCGAACCCGCTAAGCAGCTTGTGGACATAATCGGACCTGCTGCCAATTGTCTTGGACAGGTTGCGGAGCTGTTCCGCATAGTCCATGCCGGGGTAGAGGCCGAGCAGTTGGTTGAGGTATCTGGCCTTGGCCAAAGAATCCCATTGGTCAACTCCTGTAATGTGCCGGTAGCCCAGATATTGGAGCACATCAGCCCTGCGGTCATATACGATGACCGGTGCAGAGTCCGGTTTGAATCGAGCTTCGGAGACGATCGTCTCCACCGAGGTCTGTTTGATCGGAGCCAGATCCGGATGGCTCAAAAGCTTCAACGCGGCCAAACGCCTATTGCCTTCAACAACCTCGAATTTGCCCGGCTCCTTGGCCGAGGGGATCGCCATGAGCGGTTCGCCGGAGAAGTATCCCTGTTGGCCAATCGACTGCATCAAATCGGTCACCTTACCCTCTTCCAACATGTACCGGAACACCTCTTCGTCGGTGGCGTTCGTCTTTGACGTTGGCAAGCGGGGGTTTTCCGGGTCGAACAATAAGTTGTCCAGCGGAACCCATTCCGGCGTCTTGGTGGCGGGCGTGCTCATGTGAAGGTCGGGGTAAATGGGTTGTCCGGGCACAAGATTACGCAGCAAAAGACAGATCGTCAGGCGCGCGCTCCGCGTGAGGGGCCGCAGCGGCAGCCCGGCGCAGGAAGGGCCTTGCAGCCACGAGCAGCGAGGAGGCGACCGGAGGAAGCCACCGCAGCGCCGTGGATGCTGGCCCTGACAAGTCCGGCTATAGCGTAGGACCCGACCCCTGCCGCATTTGGGCAGGGGGCACGCCCAAACCATCATTCAACCCACCACTCCAACCACCCCCTCCAGCGCCCGCTTCGCCTCCCCGATGTTCTTCACCGCCGCCACCGAGATCCGCAACGTGCCGTTCTTCTCGTACACCTTGAAGCGCTTCGGTTGCGCTTGTACCGCGCGCAGCACCGCATTGAACGTATCGCCGGAGAAGAACGC
>JAFDZY010000213.1 GCA_018266685.1 Bacteroidota bacterium | reverse complement strand
TCGGCCGATGCGCGCCTGGCTTTGGCGGAGAGCCAGTCGGCCTTGAGTCTTGCCAATTCCGGACTCTGGAGCACCAGGAGCCGCGCGCCTGGGCCGACGCGAGTTCCAGGGGCCACCGCGATGGCGGAGACGATGCCCTTCACAGGCGCGGTGAGCAGCGCTTGCGCGGATTCATCCCCGATGGCCTCCGCCGGATACCAGGAACCTTCGGTCCGGGCTTCTGGGACCTGGATGAAGCGGAGCCCCCGCACACCCTCCAATGGGAGGCGATTGCTTGCCTCAGGCGCGTGTTCGCTCGCTTCTGAAGTGGCAACCTGCTCGGACGGCGGCACTGCTTTGCGTCCGCAGGCCACAGCTGCCACGAGGGTGAAACCTAGAAGGGAAAGCTGGATCGTGCGGTTCACGGATTCACCCCGTCGGTGAGGGCCTGAAGTTCGGCGGATAGGAGATGGGCGTTCTCGATGCGGCGGAGGGAGGAGAGCTGGGCCTCCAGGAGCTGCCGGCGGATGGGGAGCGCCTCGGAAGGCCGCTCCTTCCCTTCACTCAGGCGGAGGCTGACCGCCTGGAGCGCACTGTCGAAATTGTTGAAGGGTCCGGGCTGCGTCTGGCTCTGCGCGCGTGCCAAGGCGGACTGGAAGCGGGCGTCCAGTTCCAGCAGCGCGATCTGGATCTCGCTGCGCGTCGCCTGGACATTGGCTTCCGCCTCCTGCCGGATGGCCCGGCCTTCGCCGGGTCTCGCGAAGCGGTAGGCGACGCCAAATTTGCTGATGCGATCCTCGTTCTCTTTCCCGTAGCTGCCCCGGAGGCTCCAGCGGCTAGTGGAGAGCGCCTCCTGCTGGCGGATCGCTTGGGTTTCCAGCTCCAGGCGGTCCTGGAGCGCCTGCCGGAGCGTGCTGCGCTCGAAGCGGGGCTCAAGCCCTTCCAGCGCGGGCATCCGGGCTTCACCTGGATCCGCCAGGGGCACCGGTACTCCTGGGACATCCGCCAAGGTCCGGAGACTTGCCCAGGACAACAGCCGCTGTCTCCGTGCTTCATCGAAGTCGAGCTGGGCGCGAAGGATCTCACCTTCCACGAGGCTCACCTGAAAGGCCGGGTCGGCTCCCGCCTCCAGCCGCGCTTTCGCGGCCTTCAGCCAGGCCCAGACGGTATCGAGATCCGCTTCCCTGAGGGACAGCGTCCGCTCGGCAAGCCAGGCATCAAGATAGGCCTGCCGAAGCTGGAAACGGGCATCCACCCGCGCCGCTTCGCGCAACACCGGGTCGGATTTGCCGAGGGCGTCTTCCAACCTGCGGCGGGTTCCATTCGACAGGAAGAGCGGCAGGTCCAACTCCACCGTCTGATCGGTGGTGGTGGGCGCCACAGGGTTCGTCCTCGGCCCCGCGGACACGCTGAGGGATGGACCCTCCCGGAGGAATCCCTTGGTGCCGCTGAGGGCGCGCTGGTTCGCCGCCAGCAGCGCCTCGGTGCGGTATTGCTCCGGACTGGTGCGGGCTTTCGCGAGGATGTCGTCATAGGTGAGCGGAGGGGTGAGCGGAGGGGTGAGCGGCGGCGCCTGCGCGAGCAGCAGGCCGGGCAACGCCCAGATCAAAAAGGTGCGCATCAAGACCTCGAAAAGGGATGAAGGGGCGGCAGGGCGGAGCCAAGCTCTGCCTTGCGTTCATGGGCCAAGGTCCTCTCAGGCTTTTGGAGGGTCCTTCTCCGGCGCGATGTCGAGCGTGACGAGGCTGACGGGCCGTTCGGCCGGGTGCATCTCGCGTGGAAGCGGATCGGGATCAGGCGGCACGGGCGCCACCGGAAGCGGCACCGTGGCACAGCCATCCGCGCAGAGGATGTGGCAGACCTGGCCCTCTGGCCTCGGGCCGCTGTCGCAACGGTCCTTGCTCGCCGCCCCCAGGTAGAAGGCGATGAGCAGCAGGAACAAGGTCGCGACCCAGCACCTCATCCCGCGTCCACATGGTGGCGGGCTTGGGTCTCCTCACGGAGGCAGAGGCCGTGGTGGAGGAGCTTGACCACGCAAGGATCCACGATGCGGTAGTGGACATGGCTGCCGTGGCGGCGCGTGTCGAGGATGCCCAAGTCCACCAGCCGCCGAAGCTGGTTCGAGACGGCCTGCGGTTTCATGTTCACTGTCTCCGCGAGGTCGCTCATGCATGGATCACCCTTAAGTACCAGGGCGTGTAGGATCCGGAGCCGCGTGCCGGAGGCCAGCACCTCGAACAGCCGTGCGAGATCGTCGGCCTTCCCGTCGCTCAGGAGCGGACGAACCTCCAGCGCCGCCTTCGGCGCGCACGCGGGGAGTTTCATCGGAGGCTTGGGCATCAGAACGCTACATCAATCAGTGTAATGGTGGAGTCAATCCGGGCGAAAGGTCCTGGGGTGCCTGTTCAATCTCCCTCTGTTTCCACAGGTAGTAGACCGCCGGATAGACCAGCAGTTCCAAGATGAACGAGGTAGCGAGGCCTCCCACCATGGGCGCGGCGATGCGCTTCATGAGGTCCGCGCCCGTGCCTGAGGACCACATGATGGGCAGCAGGCCCAGGAAGGCCGCGCACACGGTCATGGCCTTGGGTCGTACGCGCTTCACGGCGCCGTGGATGATGGCTTCGTGCAGGTCCGTCAGGGAGTTCAGGCGGCCCTCCCGCTTCGCCTGATCGTGCGCGAGATCCAAGAAAAGCAGCATGAACACACCTGTCTCCGCATCCAGCCCCATCAGGGCGATGAGGCCTACCCAAACGGCCGCTGAGGCGTGGTAGCCCAGGATCCACAGCAGCCACAGGGCGCCGATGGCGGAAAAGGGAACGGCTAGCATGACGAGCCCGGCCTTGAAGACGGACTTCGTGTTCAGGTACAGCAGTCCGAAGATGAGCAACAGGGCCAGGGGGACGACGAGCTTCAGGCGCGCCTGGACCCGGAGCATGTTCTCGTACTGGCCGCTCCACTC
>JAFDZY010000212.1 GCA_018266685.1 Bacteroidota bacterium | reverse complement strand
TTGGCGGACAGGAGTTCCTTGGCGCACTGCTGCACAGCGGCATCTGTGGCGGCATCGATCTTCTTGCCTCCGGCGGCGGTGCCGCCAGTTTGGGCGGCAATGGCATCGTGCAGGCCCATCACCACGTCGGGGATGTTGCTGTTGCGCACGGCCACCCGCTGATCGGCATTGGCACCGGTAAGGCTCATGCGTGCCTCAAACTGCCAATGCTTGCTCATCGGCAGCTCCTTGGTGGCGCTTTCCGGCTTGCGGCGACGGGCATATTGCCACACATTTTCGTTGTTGCTGCCCCAGTTGCTGAGGAAATCGGCACCGATGCCCACCACCACGTCCGCCTTGGAGAAATCGTAGGCCGGGAAGGCCCACTTCCCGAAGCTCTTCAGGTTGGCGCTGTTGATTCCGGAGTAGCTCACCGGGTCGTATTGCACGTGTTCCACCGCGCCGCCCACGCTTGCGCTCACAGCGGGGTCGTTGCCGCTGATCTTCAGGTTATGCTTGGCCTTGAACACGTCAATGGCGGCCTGCACGCTGGGGCTGATCACCGTGCCGCTGAGGATCACGATGCGCTTGCCCGTTGCGCTCAGTGAAGCCAACTGGTCCCCGATCGCTTTGTCGGCCTCGGCCCAGGTCCGCTCCGCCATGGTGCCGCCCTTCACTTCCACCGGGCCGGCCAGGCGCTCGCTGTCGTACAGGGAGAGCACGCTGCTGTTCACCCGGGCGTTGGCGGTTCCCTTGCCTACTTGCGGGTCGCGGTTCACGCCGAAGCGCGGGTTGCCCTGGATGTGGATGGGGCGGCCTTCGCGGGTTTTCACCAGCACGCTGGCAAAATCCTCACCGTCATAGTAGGTGCTGGCATACCAGTTGGCCACGCCGGGTGTGATCTCCTCCGGCTTGTTCACGTATGGAATGCTCTTGATCACCGGCGTCTCGCAGGCGGCCAGGGTGGCGGCGCCGATGGAGAAGCCCAGGAATTTCAGGAAATCGCGGCGGCTGGTGGTGGAGCCGGTGATGCTGCCGTCCGCCAGCACCTGGTCCAACGGCATGGGCTCGTTGAACTCGTTGGCGCTGCCAGTGGCCGGGGTGTAGGCGGGGTCCGTCTCGGAAATGTCCTGCCAGTATTTCTTCGTGCTCGACATGTTGTCTGCGCTGTGCGGTCTTAGTAATGGCACTTGGCGCATTCCCAGCCGCCAAGCTCGCGAACGGTGATCTTCTCGTCTTCCAAGTACTTCTTGAGCTCCATGCGCCCCATCGGCGTTTCCGTAAGGCGGCGGTGGATCTCCTGGTAGTAGCCGTTGTCCGAGCCGGCCACCTTTACTTCGGTTTCATTGTGGCATTGGATGCACCAGCCCATGGTGAGCGGCTCCCACTGTTCGATCTGGTCCATCTTGGTGTCCACCGGGCCATGGCACTTTTGGCACTCCAGCTTGGCCACGGCCACGTGCTGGCTGTGGTTGAAGTAGGCCAGGTCCGGCAGGTTATGGACCTTGTTCCACACCAAGGGCTTTTCATGCCCGGTGTAGGTGTTGGTCTTCGGGTCCCAACCCACGGCCTCGTAGATCTTGGCGATTTCCGCCGTGCCGGTGGTCTTGCCCTCGCTCACGGCCTTGTGGCAGTTCATGCACACGTTGGCGCTGGGGATGCCGGCGTGGCGGCTCTTTTCCGCACCGCTGTGGCAGTACTGGCAGTTGATGGCCAAGTTGTCCTTGCCCGCGTGCAGCGTATGGTCAAAGGCAATGGGCTGGCTGGGCTTGTAGTGCGCCACCTTGTCGCCGCCGTACACGCCGATGCGGAACAGGAAGTTCCAGGTGAGCACCGAACCCCAAACCACCAGCAGGAGCACGGCCACGGAGGCCCAGCCTTTGTTGCGCTTGGCCCAGCGCACGATGCGGCCCCAAGTGCCGATGGCCGGCTCGGCGGCAAGACCTTGTTTCTCGCGCACCGCATTGTTCAACTGGAAACGCACGCCGCCCAAGGAGAGCAGCACCAGCAGCAGCACCAGGCCGGTGATCACCCACCATTCCCAATTGCTCTTGGGTGCCTCGGCGGCGGGGGCCGCTTCCTTCGGCTTGGCCGATGCCGGGGGAGCAAAATTGTCGGCGTAGTATAGAATGGCATCGATGTCCTCGTTGCTCACCGCTTGGGGCGGCATCACGATCTGGTTGTGGTCCGCAAAGAGCTGTTTGGCGTATTCGTTCCCGCTCTTGATGTAGGCCTGGCTGTTCTTCACCCACTCATGCACATCGCCCTTGCCCTCCCACAGGGCCTTTGCCCCTTGCAGCTTCGGGCCGGTCATGTCCTTGTCCGGCTTGTGGCAGCTGCCGCAGTTGGCCTTGAAGAGCTTCTCGCCCTGATCGTATTGGGCCTTGTCCACTTGGGCCGAAGCACCGGCGGAAGTGAGCAGGAAGGCGAGGAGAACCGCAGGACCGGACAGCCTGGCCGTGCGCGTTAGTAGCCTGGATACAAAGGACATTCCGGACAATTTTGAAGGCGGATCACCGTGGATCATCGCCGCGCAAAAATAGACGCGGAGCAATACGGCGGAAGCCATACAGCCAACGGATAGCGCGGAAATGCCCTATTTAGAAACGTTCTAAAAACAGGCGACGCGCTGCAAAGCCGTAGTGCCATTGGAAAATCAACCGTCATGGGCGTGTAAGATTCACGGCAGCCAAAAGCCATGGATCTTCCGCTGCCTGCCGTTGGAATGCCATGCAGGGATCACGGCGCGAAAGTTGCCCGGTTTCCCGCCACCGATACCTTTGGCCGCCGCATGCGTTTGCTCCCCCTCCTTACTTTGCTTGTGCTGTGCAACACGGGCATGGCACAGCAAGGCGATACGCGCCTGTTCACCCCATGGAACGGGCAGGCCGACAGTACAAAGCCCGCTGCGAAAGCCCCGGCACAACAAGACAGCCTTCCGCAACCTGGAAAGGTGAACGTGGCCGAAAGCACGCAGATCAAGGCCCTGATGGCGGACTATGCGGCACGCCGCCGCCCGCTGGACGGCTACCGCATCCAGATCTTCTTGGGCGACCGCGCCCAGGCGGAAACCATCCGCCGCAGTTTCCTGGTGCAGCACGCCGACATTCCCGCCTACCTCAGCTACCTCGCGCCGAACTTCCGGGTGCGCGTGGGCGACCTGCGCGATCGCGTGGAGGCGGAAAACCTGCGGGAAACGCTGCGCGGGGAATTCCCTGGGCTTTATGTGGTGCCGGACCAGATTGAGCCGCCGAGGCTGCCGGGCACGGCGCAGTGAAACTCCAGCCCTTTTTGAGGCGCTTTAAGGCAACTGCTCAACGCGCACAGCAGTGGGGTCACTGGCCCCGATTGTTTGCAGGATGATGTCCCGGTCGTTGCCCGCACCGGTGTACTTCACCACATTGTCCATGTTCACGTCCTCCACGGCATAGATATTCGTGACCGTGGCGTTGGGGTCGGTGCCACCGAGCCTGTTTAGAATGGCATCACGGTCGTTGTTCGCCCCGGTATATTTCACCACATGATCTGCGAAATAGGAGTTCGCAGGCCAAAGTGCATGAACGCTCCCGATCGTTTTCTGGGCATTCGTACCCCAGGTGGAGGTTGATGGGTTAGTGAAATCCACGGAAACAGTGGAACCATTGAAGGTGTATGTCGAGGAAGACATGCAGCCCAAGTGGTTCCGATGGCGGATGGATACATGATAGCTGCCCGAAGTCAAATTGAAACGTACCGGACTATGCCCATCGGTTCCCACCACATCACCATCCCGTTGCAGCAAGGCACATTGGGAGGCGATTACATTGAATGTTGCGGTTGACCTCACCTCGAGCAGCACCCAATCAACGATTGCGTTTGGGCCGCTATTTGTGAAGACCGAAGCATCCGCAATCTCACCTCCGCCCCCAACGGGTTGCCACACATCATTCGTGGCCGGGTCCAATGCGGAATAGGGCTCATTGGTCGGCAATTGGTCATGCTGCCTCAACTCGTCATTCATAGTTCCTGTTCCCGCATTGTAGGGACCGCCCAAAAAGACCTTGGCCTCCAATGAAGTCATTGCATTGAAGGCCCCCAGGGACAGGTTCCAATAAGTACCGGTCTTCGATGTTTGGAGCTTCACGGCCCGGACCATATACCGCTCGGTGTATGAGAAATCAAGAGTGCTGGCAAATGAAGTTGAAGTAATCAGGGCGGAGTTGATCTTCACAGGCTCTCCGAGGTCATTGAAGGCATATACGTTGTAGCCATTGCCTGACCCTATTGCGATGTCCGGGGACGCAGTCCATGAGAAAGCGGCTTTATTGGAAACGTTCGTGACTTGCACGTTCGAAGGTGGTGCCACCATCACCATGCGGAGCGTGGGGTCGCCCATCAGTGCGGTTTGGGTCCAATTCGCGGTGTTGCCGTCGCCAGATTGCGGCGTGTACAATGGGGACCCACCTTGGTTGTTCATGGTCATCAGCACGCTCCGGCCGATCGGTTCCCCCATGCCCATGGTGTGGAACCACCAATTGGGCACGCCCGCCCAGACATTGGTGAGCGCATTTCCCTTTACCAAAGGGGAACGCAGGAAGCTGCCATCGTGGTCCCAATCACCGAAATAGCTGCCATAGCTCATGTTGAACACGCTGTTCATGTCCATCAAGCCTTGTGCAAGGTTGTCTGTACTGCCCACATCCGCTGCACACCCCCACGAACCACCGCCGCAGGCATAGCTCCACAATTTATTGGCTCCGGTAATGTAGGTTCCGAAGGAGTAGATATTGGTGGAAGTGCAAGCTGCATTGGAGGTAGGTGTCTCGTCCGTGTAAGCCGGACTATTGTAGCCGACCAAAGCCCCGATATTGCGGTATCCGTTTGCAGCGAATCTCAAGTCATACAACGTGTCCCTGAAGTTGTCGAACACCACGCCCTCAAAATCCGGTATGAATTGTTTGGTCTTGAAGGCATGTGCACGATCCATGTAGAGTTGCATGCGCTCAATCTCATCCAAAGGCGGTGAAGCCTCAGATGACCAAAAAAAGGCATTGTCCAGCTCACTCAAGTCCAAGCGGCCTACTTGCAGTTCCACCGCACTCGGAAAGATATTTTGGTCGAACTTGCCATCGCCGGGAACATTGTAGTTGCGCGTGTTCTGCGAACTGGTCACGTTCACCGTATTGTCCGTCCAAGTGCCGTTCATTTCCCCGTAATACCCGTCACAGGGCCAGGCCCCCCAATGGTCTCCATGACCATCAGGAGCCATGTTGCCACTATGGGGCACCGGCACGTGGCCCAGCAAGTACACCGCCTTGACATGGCTTGGGTCGTTGTTGTAATCCGCAACGATCTGGGCGTGGACATCGGCAACGGATTCGGTGCCGTCCAGATTGTGCTCCAGCACCACCCATCCGTCCGCTTGCAGGTCACTGCGCAGCGTGGCCAGCTCCAAGGATAGATCATCAGCGATGCCCTCCCAAGTGACCAATATGATCTTCCCCATGTAGTGGTCCGCATTCCCGATTAGCACATCCGGCGTGACATTGATACCGGATGCTATGTATCCACTGGCAACCTTTCCCGGACTTGTTCTGATAACCTTGTACTCATATTCAGTGTTTGATGAAATGCTTGCATCTTGATAGCTTGTTGCTGAGCCTGCATTGTTGGTAATACTGGTCAATGTGCTCCAATTGGTCGATGAACGCAACTTACGGTAAATGTCATATTGTGTGGCAGCCGGCCATGCCGGCCAGCTAAGATTGACCCGGACTGGGCTTGATGTCACTGTGGCATTCACCATGATCGAGGCATTACGCGCCGGGGTAATCGGCTGCGCGGCCACTCTATTGCTGACAAGAACGCTGGCCACTGTAGTCACGAAAATTGACAGGACTTTCCGGATTTGATCTGAATGACACATTACAAGAGAGGTATTGCTTGAAAGGGCTGGTCCGGGTCGGGATCACCCACCAGCCGCAAGATAAGCCGTTTCCGGAACATTGGATTTTTCGTAGATTTGGCCAAGTCCTGTCTGCATGAATTCCCGGATTCCCGCCCTGCTTGTGTTAACCTTCTCCGGTTTGCTGGGCGTGCGTCTTTCCGCCCAGCAGATCAACTTGAGCCTGGTGCCCACGGCGGTGCCGGATTCCTTCGAGGTGCGAGCTACAGCCACCAGCGGGGTCTTCACATATCTCCCAAGCGCCGTTTTCACCCTGCGTTGGGAATTGGCCAGTGGCGGCGTGGCCAACAACAGTGATGTGCGGCATTCATGCGGCGTGTTTCCGGTGTACAACTATGTCGGCACACAGGATATCGGTGCGTACCGTTACTTCCCTTTGGTCATGACCGGTGAACGGAACATGGGAGACATCTGCCCCATTGATACCAACGGCACCGTGCTGTGCGGGGTTCGCATCCGTGAACTCAGCGGCTGCCGCCATATTGCCATCGTGCAGAACGCGTACACCGGCATGAACAACCTGGATTATTATTTCTCCGTGGGCGGAAGCGACGTCACCGGCGTGATTACCTCGCCGCCGATCACTGAAGGGGACTGTTCGGGCTGTGTTCCCCCGGCCATCCAATCCATGCAGGTGGACAGTGTAGCTGCATGCGCCATGGGACCCGTTGGGTTCAGTGTGGTGGCCACGGGCACTGACCTGGATTATAGTTGGACCTCTCCTGAGGGAGCTTTGATCGGCTATGGCCCCCAAGGTGTTTTAGCCTATGGCATGCCCGGCCCGTATGTGGTTACCATCAGCAATGCCTGCGGCATCGCCATGGATACGTCTTATGCTCCCGTGGATACCAACATTTGCACACCAGCCCATATCGATTCGGTCTGGTTTGAAGTGGTCCCGCCTGCGGCTGACCTGGTGCGCTTGCATACGTTCGGTACCGGAAGTTGCCTCTACTATAATTGGATCGATCCATTAGGCACTATTCACGTGAGGCCCGACCCCGCAAGCATGAGCATGACGGCAACTCCAGGAACCTATTATTTCATCCTGCTCAGCCCATGCGGAAACGATACGCTGTCTTTGGAATTGACCCCGGACATGCTCTGCCTGCCGCCGGAAATCTCCCTGGTATCCAGCGGTGCGCCCAACCAGATCTGCAACCTGAACCCCTTTGCACTGCACGTAGAAGGCAGTGGAATGCCGCCGCCTTACTTCGAGTGGATTGCCCCTGACGGATCCGTGGTGGCCACTGGGGACAGCGCTTGGCTGGCTCCTCCCCAAGAGGGCCTGTACAAGGTACTAGCCACGAGCAGTTGTGGGTTGGATTCGGCCTATTATCCTGTACAGTTGGACACCGCTGGGTTGGCCAATTGCGTGCCACCTGAGATACTCTCGATAAGCGCACCAGGGGCCTGCTTGGGTGATACGATTTTAGTGCAGGCCGAAATGAATGAAGTTACTGGTCCGTGCTTAAGCTATTACTGGAACGGATACTGGCCTTCGGAAGGTCCGGAGTGGGTCCTATATGGTTTGCCTAACCAAATTAATACGCTTTATGTAACAAATGCGTGCGGAAGCGCAACTGCCGATTATATCGACCCATATACGCCGATGAATTATTTCCAATTAAACCTCTGTGGGGAACATGATGAGATCAATCTCAATGAAGTTTATTCGGATTATATGGTAGATGGTGGCTCATGGTTGGTTGATGGCAATCCGGTAAATGGGATATACCAACCCGTAATTGATTCCAGTAGAACGTTTTTCTATAACCTTCCCAATGGATGTGATCGACTACGGGTTTTTATAAAAGACTATCCAAGCCATTACGCAGGAATGGATGCCTCCATCCAAATCTGTTCTGATTCGGATCCCGTGGATTTGTTCCCTTTGCTGGGTCCCAATGCCGAACCAGGAGGATCATGGATATACGCGCTAGGCGACCCTTCCAACGGGATCTACGACCCCGATGAGTTCTTTGGCAATTTCACTTGGATTTTCAAGTATGGGGTCGGATCGGATTCTCCTTGTGGTGACCTTGCCGTGGTCACCGTTACCGAAACCCCCGGCCCTTTCCCGTGGTATGCCGATGCCGATGGCGACGGGCTGGGCAATCCCTTGGACAGCCTGCTGAGCTGCGATTCTATACCGGGCTACGTGACCGTGGCCGGGGATGCTTGCCCCGATGTACCCGGCACCATTGGCAGCCCCTGCGATGACGGCTTGGCCTGGACGGTGAACGATACGCTGGACGTGAACTGCCAGTGCATGGGCATTCCCACCGCCGTGCTGGAGCAGGATGCCACCCTGTGGCGCTTGTGGCCCAACCCGGCCAAGGACCACGTGTACTTGCAGGCACCGCCCTTGGGGCTGGTATCCATCACCGTGCTGGATGCACGCGGTCGCGTGGTGCAAACGATGAAACTGAACCTGGCCGGAGAACCGGCCAGTTGGCCCACCGCGCAATTGGCGCGGGGCGCTTATACCGTGCGCATCCTGTCACCGCATGCGGTGCGGGTGCTGCGGTTGGTGGTGGAGTAGTGTTCCGAATAGCCCTACTGCCGCAGCGGGTTGGAAGGAGCAACAACGGGCAGGTGGCCCCAGTCACTGTTCACCAGTCACCAATCACCCCATTCACCAAACACAACCTCAATCCGCCAAAGTCCGCTTCACCTCCACCATCTCGAAGGCTTCGATGTGGTCGCCTACCTTGATGTCGTTGAAGTTCTTGATGCTCAGGCCGCATTCGTAGCCGTGCGTCACTTCCTTCACATCGTCCTTGAAGCGCTTGAGGTCGCTGAGGTCGCCGGTGTACACCACGATGCTTTCGCGGATCAGGCGCACCTTGCTGTTGCGGGTGATCTTGCCTTCCAGCACGTAGCAGCCGGCCACGGTGCCCACCTTGCTGATGCGGAAGGTGTTGCGCACCTCGGCGGTGCCGATCACCTTTTCCTCCTCCTTCGGCGCGAGCATGCCTTCCATGGCCTGCTTAAGCTCCTCGATGGCATCGTAGATGATGGAGTACAGGCGGATCTCGATCTCCTCGTTCTCGGCCAGCTTGCGCGCGCCCACGGTGGGCCGCACTTGGAAGCCGACGATGATGGCGTTGGACGCCGAGGCCAGCAGCACATCGCTCTCGGCGATGGGACCCACGGCCTTGTGGATCACGTTCACCTTGATGTGCTCGGTGCTGAGCTTGAGCAGCGAATCGGTCAAGGCTTCCACGGAACCGTCCACGTCGCCCTTCACGATCACGTTGAGTTCCTTGAAGTCGCCGATGGCGAGGCGGCGGCCGATCTCGTCCAAGGTGATGTGCTTGTGCGTGCGGATGCCCTGTTCGCGCTGCAACTGCTGGCGGCGCGTGGCGATCTGGCGCGCTTCGCGCTCGTCTTCCATCACCTGGAAGCGGTCGCCTGCGTTGGGCGCGCCGTCCAGGCCAAGGATGGACACGGGCACGGAGGGACCGGCCTCCGCAACGGCTTGGCCGCGCTCATTGAACATGTTGCGCACGCGGCCGCTGTACTGGCCCACGAGCAGCACGTCGCCCTTGCGCAGGGTGCCGCCTTCCACCAACAGGGTGGCCACGTAGCCGCGACCGGTTTCCAGCGAGCTTTCGATCACCACGCCGGTGCCGCGCTTGCCGGGGTCGGCCTTCAGGTCCAGGATGTCCGCCTCCAGCAGCACCTTCTCCAGCAGCTGCTCAATGCCGATGCCTTTCTTGGCGCTGATCTCCTGGGTTTGGAACTTGCCGCCCCACTCCTCCACCAGGATGTTCATCTGGCTGAGCTGTTCGCGGATCTTGTCGGCGTTGGCCCCCGGCTTGTCGATCTTGTTGAAGGCGAAGACCATGGGCACGCCCGCGGCCTGCGCGTGGTTAATGGCCTCGCGCGTTTGCGGCATCACGCTGTCGTCCGCCGCGATCACGATGATGGCAATGTCGGTGACCTGCGCACCGCGCGCACGCATGGCCGTAAAGGCTTCGTGGCCCGGTGTGTCCAGGAAGGCGATGCGCTTGCCGTTCTCCAGCGTTACGCTGTACGCCCCGATGTGCTGGGTGATGCCGCCGGCCTCGCCCGCGATGACGTTCGCCTTGCGGATGTGGTCCAATAGGGAGGTTTTCCCGTGGTCCACGTGGCCCATCACGGTGACGATAGGTGCGCGGTGAACCAGGCGGTCCGGGTTGTCGGCCTCTTCCACTTGGGTTTCCTGCACGTCCGCGCCCACAAACTCCACCTTGAAGCCGTATTCGTCGGCGATCACGCTGAGCGTTTCGGCGTCCAGGCGCTGGTTGATGCTCACCATCATGCCCAAGGCGAAGCAGGCCTTGATGATGTCGGTGACGGGCACGTCCATCATGGAGGCCAGTTCGCTGGCGGTAACAAACTCGGTGACCTTCAGTGTGCGGCCTGCCAACTGGCGGGCCTGAAATTCTTCCTCGCGGCGCAGGAACCGTTCCTGGCGCTTGTCCGTCTTGCGTTTGGCCCCGCGGCCCTTTCCGCCGCCGCCGGTGAGGCGTGCCAGCGTTTCGCTCACCTTGCGCTTTACGGCGTTCTCGTCCAGTTCACCGGGTTTCCCGGGAGGGGCGTTGCGCTGCTCCTGCTGCACCACGCGGCCCACGTTCACCGGGCCGGGCTTCACAATGCGCTTGCGCCGGCCCCGGTCGGCGTCGCGTTCGCTGGGCTTGCGCTCGCGCTCCTTGGGCAGCTCGATCTTGCCCACGGTCTTGGGGCCGGCCAGTTTTTCCACACTTACGCGGATGGTCTCCGGCTCAGGCGGCGTGGCAACGGGGGCTGCCGGGGCTGCCGGGGCTTCCGCCACAGGCTTCGGCGTTTCCGCAACCGGCGCGGGGGGCGGCGCTGCAGCCTTCCCCGCTTTCGTGGTACTTGCCGGCTTGGCTGCCTTGCCTTTCTTGCCGGCCTCCAGGTCGATCTTGCCCACGGTTTTGGGGCCGGTGACGTACTGCGTTTTGGCGGGAGCGGGCGCTTCCGGCTCCGGTGGTGCCTCGGGCGCGGGGGCCGCTTCCTCCTTCTTCTTTGTAGACTTGGCGGGTTTCGCCGCTTCCGCGGGCGCTTCGGGCGCAGGTGCGGCAGGCGCTTCCGCCACCGGGGCGGGCGGGGCCGGGGCTTCCGGCGCGGCCACCTGCTCGGGCACGCTGGCCAAGGCCACCACCTCGCGCTCCTGGCGCTCCTGGATCACCTGCTTGCTGGCTTCCTTCTCGGCCTTGTCCTGGCCGAATTCTTTTTCCAGCAAGGCGTACAGGTCGCCGGGGATCTTCGCGTTCGGCGATGCCTCCACCACATGGCCCTTCGCTGCCAGGAATTCCACCACGGTGTGCACGCCGAGGTTGAAATCCCGGGTCACCTTGCTCAATCGTACCGTCTTTCCTGCAGTTTCGGTCATTCGCCTGTTCCTTGTTTACCCCTCTTTTCCGTTCACTAGGCGGTGGTCCACCTTATTTCGAGAGTTCCAATTTCAGCACCTTCAGCACCTCGGCCACGGTTTCTTCCTCCAGGTCGGTGCGCTTGGCCAGCTCGTCTGCGGGGATTTCCACCACCATGCGGGCGGTGTCGCAGCCAATGCCCTTGAGGGCCTCGATGATCCACGGCTCGATCTCGTCCTTGAACTCGTCGAGGTCCACGTCGTCGGTCACTTCGTCGCTGTCGCGGTACACGTCGATGTCGTACCCGGTGAGCTTGCCCGCCAGCTTGATGTTGTGCCCGCCCTTGCCGATGGCCAGCGCCACCTGGTCGGGCTTCATGTACACCTCAGCGCGCTTGTTGGCCTCGTCCAGCTTGATCTCGCCCACCTTGGCGGGGCTGAGGGCGCGCTGGATCAGCAGCTGCTCGTTGGCGGTGTAGTTGATCACGTCGATGTTCTCGTTGCGCAGCTCGCGCACGATGCCGTGGATGCGGCTGCCCTTCATGCCCACGCACGCGCCCACCGGGTCGATGCGGTCGTCGTAGCTTTCCACGGCCACCTTGGCGCGCTCGCCGGGCTCGCGCACAATGCGCTTGATGGTGATCAGGCCGTCGGCCACCTCGGGCACTTCCTGCTCAAAGAGTTTCTCCAGGAATTCCGGGGCCGTGCGCGAAAGCAGCACCACCGGGCTGTTGTTGCGCATCTCCACCTTCCACACCACGGCGCGCACGGTGTCGCCCTTCTTGAAGAAGTCGGTCTTGATGTGCTGGTCCTTGGGCATGATCAGCTCGTTGCCCTCATCGTCCAGCACCAGTGTTTCGCGCTTCCAGATCTGGTACACCTCGCCGGTGATGATCTCGCCCACACGCTCCTTGTACTTGGTGTAGATGTGGTCTTTTTCCAGCTCCAAGATGCGGCTCTGGAGGTTTTGCTTCAGCGAAAGGATGTTGCGCCGGCCGAAGTCCACGATCTTCACTTCCTGGCTCACTTCCTCGCCCACCTCAAAGTCGGGCTCGATCTTCAGCGCCTCGCTCAGCGCGATCTGCTGGCCTTCGTCCTCCACCTCGCCGTCGGGCACAATTTCGCGGTTGAGCCAAATTTCAAGGTCGCCCTTGTCGGGGTTGATGATGATGTCGAACTTGGCTTCTTCGCCGTATTTGCGCTTTACCACGCCCCGGAACACATCTTCCAGGATGCCCATCATGGTCACCCGGTCAATGTTCTTGAGGTCCTTGAATTCCCCGAAGGATTCGATGAGGTTCACGGTGCTCATTGCACGGTCAATTGATTGTTATGGAGGCTTGGGTGGTCTTGATGCCGGTGAAGGGGACCACCGTGGTTTCTTCCGAAAGTTTGGGCAGCCGCCCCTTGATCTTGGAGGGCTGCATCATGCGCAGGGTGAGGGCTTCGGGGGTGTAAGCCACCAGCAGGCCTTGCACCACCTTGCCGTCGGCGAGCACCACGTCCACGTGCTTGCCGAGGTGTTTGCGGTACTGGCGCTCCACCTTGAAGGGCCTGCCCAGCCCCGGGCTGCCCACTTGGAGCTCCACGTCGTCCAAGGCTTCGCCGAAGGCATCGCGCAACCCTTGGTTGATGCTGCTGAGGTCCGCCAAGGTGATCGCCGCGTCGTTGTCCACTTCCACCACGGCCTTGCCACCGGCGCGCACTTCGGCGCACACCAAAAAATGGGGGGTGCCTTCCAGCTGCCGTTGCAGGGCTTTTTCCAGTTGTTGGCTGGTGATCATCGCGGACGTTGTGCGGGCGGGAACAAAAAAGAGGGGCGGCCCCCTCTTCCTCACTTCACCGCTTCCGAACGGCCGCAAAGATAGTGCGTTCCCGTGAACCGCCAACAGTTCCGCCTATTTACTGAACAGTACCATGAAGTACCCTGAAGCAGTGTTCCTGTTCCCGTCAATGCGCGCGAATGTCCACGTTCGTATGCCCGTTGGATTCCTGCACGGCCAACTACCCTACCGCGCCAAGGCCGCCCGCAGCTTGGCCGAGGCTTCTTCCCCCGGATAGGTGGCGGCATCCACCAGCTTCCCGTTCTTGCCCACCAGCACGAAGTGCGGGATGCCGTCGAAGTTGTACGTCTTGAAGAGCGCTTTCGTCTGGTCTCCGTCAGCAAACAGCTTGGTACCTCCCTGCTTCCTTTTCCGCACGAAATCCTTCCACCGCTGCCCGTCATCGCGCACGTTCACTTTCAGGAACACCACGTCGCTGCGGTCCTTGAACTGCTCTTCCATCTCCTTTACCTTGGGCATGGACACCAAGCAAGGGGCACACCACGTGGCCCAGAAATCAATGAACACCACCTTTCCCTTCAGGTCCGCAAGGCGCACCGGGTGGCCCGCCGTGTCCGCCAGGGTGAAGTCCGGGGCCGGCTGCCCGGGCATCACCCGCACGGCCGCCGCATGGATCTTGTCTATGATGGCCACGTACTCCGGCGTGGTGCAAGATGCTTTGTAGTCGGTGATCAGCGAGTCGATCAACGCAGTGTGGTCACCGTACTGCCCCAACTGGCCCTCGATGAATTTGGTGAGTTGGAAATCCCTCAGCTTCCCCTGGAAGAGGGTCCTCCGGTTGGTATAGGCCCCTATGATCCACATTTCCTGCTTCTGCGCATCGGCCAATGAATCAGCGAACTTCATGTTGCCGTCATACAGCTCCGAAACGTAGTAGGACAAGGCCCCGTTGTACTCATCATTGTCAGCAGCTTGCTGGTCGTGTATGTCCAAGCTTTTCAGAAAATCGTAATACGCGGCGGGCACCTCCCGCCTCACAAAGGCCTGTTTGCCTTGGTCATACGTGATCAAGAACATCCACCGGGGGTACACAAAGCGGTAGCGCGTGGTGGTGGTGATGTACCGCCGGAAGGCTTCGCTCCAATGGGCATTCTCCCTGGTGCGGAGCATTTCGCCGTTCAACTGTTCCAAGCTGTCCGCAAAGGCGGTGAACTTCCCGGCATCGTCGAACGCTGCCGTGCCTTGGCTCGCCTTGTTTCCATAAGCGGCCAGCACGTCCGCGGCCATGTAGTTGTTCTCTGCCGCCCCGCGGCCCGTGTACTGCAGCGTGGAGTCGAAATGGGCATAGTCGCAGCGGAGGTGCAGACTGTCGCCGGGCGACAGGAAAAGCTGGGTGTACTGGTCCGCCACCTGTAGTTGGGCTTCGCCGGGCTTGTCCCAAGGGAAGGTGACGCTGAAACTTCCATGTTCGTCCAGCTTAGCGTTGGCCACCGCAAGTTCATCCCGTTCAATGGGATTGTTGTAGCAGGTGATGGCTACTTCGGAACCCGGAGGCACGCTCTTGAAGGTGCCGGAAATGGTGACCTGCGCGGAGGCAAGTGTGGACAGTAGCCCCATGCCCCAAGTGGTTGCGTTGCGGGTAGGATGCATGGGGTTGAATGGTAACGTTTTGCCGCTTTGCGAAGGCGGGGATTTTTAGCACTAAACTTCATTGGATGCACAAAGCTTGAATTTAGCACTTCACTGTCATAGAAGCACGAAACCCCCGCTTTTGCAAAACGGCTGTTAGTGGCTGCCATTATTTTTGTTGTCTGCATTGATTTAC
>JAFDZY010000211.1 GCA_018266685.1 Bacteroidota bacterium | reverse complement strand
GTGATGTGGCCGATCTGTTCGTTGTCGAGCTCGGTGCTCATGGGCAGGGAGATCACTTCCAAGGCCAATTGCTCAGTGACCGGAAGCGATCCCTGGGGTTGGCGACCGCCCTTGTACGCATTTTGGAGGTGGCAGGGTACAGGGTAGTACACCATGGCGGGAATTCCTTGGTTTTCAAGGTGGCTTTTCAGCGCGTCGCGCTTGCCGCCGGCCACCCGCAAGGTGTATTGGTGGAACACGTGGTTGCCGTGGGAGCTGCGTTCGGGCACGGACAGCCCGGGGATGCCCGCGAAGGCGGCATCGTAGGCGGCAGCGGCCTGGTTGCGTGCCTTGGCATAGCCGTCCAAGTGGGGCAATTTCACGCGCAGGATGGCTGCCTGCAGGGAGTCTAAGCGGCTGTTCACGCCGATCACCTCATGGTAATAGCGTTGGTCGCTGCCGTGGTTGCATACGCGGCGGATCTTGTGGGCCAGTTCATCATCATTGGTGAAGAGCGCTCCGCCGTCGCCATAGCAGCCCAGGTTCTTGCTGGGGAAGAAGCTGGTTACTCCGATGTCGCCCAGGGTGCCGCTCTTGCGCTTGCCATTGGCGCCGCTGTGGTCCGCGCCGATGGATTGGCAGGCATCCTCCACCACGTACAGGTTGTATTCGCGGGCGATGGCCAGCACGGCATCCATGTCGGCACTTTGGCCGAAGAGGTGCACCGGCACAATGGCCTTGGTTTTCGGGGTGACTTTGCGGGCCACGTCGGCGGGGTCCAGGTTGAAGGTGCCGGGAAGCACGTCCGCGAAAACGGGCACCAGGCCCAGCAGTGCCAGCACTTCCACGGTGGCCACGAAGGTGAATGAGGCGGTGATCACTTCATCGCCGGGCTGAAGGCCCAGGGCCATCATGGAAATTTGCAGGGCATCGGTGCCGTTCGCGCAACCGATTACGTGCTTCACGCCGAGGTAGGCCGCCAGTTCCTTTTCGAAGGATTTTACTTCAGGCCCGTTGATGAACGCGGTGGTCTTTATCACGTTCAAAAGGGCCGCGTCCACTTCGGGTTTGATCTTTTCGTACTGGCCGAGCAGGTCGACCATTTGGATGGGTTTCATGCTTTTCGTTCGCAGGTTGCCCGGAGGGCTTCCGCCCGGGCCAAGGGGCGAAGGTAATGGGCGGTACCATCCCCCGGATGCATTGGCGCTGCCCTTTGTGCACGGCCGCGAGGCAGCCTTGCGGCTAACTTCGCCGCCGCATGAAAGCGCGGACCGTTTTCCTTTCCTTGGCGGCAGGGTGCACATGGGCTTCCGCAGTTGCACAGGGCGGCCTGGAGGATACGTCCATCGCCATGGTGCCCATCACGCTGAGCTATGCCTACCAGCTGCCCAGCGGCGACCTCGGCAACCAGTTCGGGCCAAACCACAACGTGGGGTTCAGCGTTGCCCGTAAGTTCAAGAGCAACTACTCGCTGGGCCTGGAAGGCTCGTTCATCTTCGGCAACAGGGTTACCGACCAAAGCATGCTGCGCTACATCACGGCAAGCAATGGCACCATTGTAAACCAGGACGGCGAACCCGCCAAGATCCTCCTGTATGAGCGGGGATACACGGTGATGGCCGTGGCTGGCAAGCTGATGCCCATTGCGGGGCCCAACCCCAACAGCGGGATCCTGTTGAAGCTCGGCGCGGGCTATATGCGGCACAGGGTGCTCATTGAAAGCCAGAACGACGTGGTGCCGGCCTTGGAGGGGGAATACCAGAAGGGGTATGATCGCCTGGCCGCCGGGCCGGCAGGCTTGTTTTTCGTGGGTTACCAGCACTTCGGCAACAACAGGCGCATCAATTTTCTGATCGGATTTGAGCTGAACATCGGCTTCACGCAATCGCTGCGGCCGTACAGTTTTGATGCCCACCGGGCGGACACGGACACCCACTTTGACGGGCTCAACGGCCTGCGCGTCGGGTGGACCCTGCCGATCTACAAGGCTCGCGACAACCGCGAGTACTACCGCTGATGCCGCTGCTCTACGACCTGGGCATCGGGGCGTACCAGGCCGGTATCCGCGTGGCTGCCGCATGGAACCCCAAGGCGGCTGCGTGGGTGGAAGGCCGAAAGGAATTGTGGAAGCGGTTGGAGTCCGTTGCCCTCCGGCTGCAAGGCTGCCTGTGGATGCACTGCGCCAGCGTGGGCGAGTTTGAACAGGGTAGGCCTGTGCTGGAGGCCATCAAGGCACAGCGCCCGGAGTTGCCGGTGCTGCTCACCTTTTTCAGCCCCAGCGGTTATGAAGCGAGAAAGCATGAGCCGTTGGCCACACACGTGGAATACCTGCCGCCGGACAGCCGTGCCCATGCGGAGCGGCTGTTGACCCTGGTGAATCCTTCCGCCGCCGTGTTTGTGAAGTACGAGTTCTGGTACCACCACCTGCACGCCCTGCAACGCAGGAAGGTGCCCGCGTTTCTCGTTTCCGCCCTTTTTCGCGATGACCAACCCTTTTTCCGGTGGTATGGCGGCGCGTGGCGAAGCATGCTGGGCTGCTTCAAGCAGATCTTCACGCAGGATGAAGCTTCCTTGAAATTGCTCACGGACATTGGCGTGAAGCATGCTGCGGTTGGCGGGGATACCCGGTTTGACCGTGTGGCGGCCATTGCAGCGGCCAACGAAGAACTGCCCCTGGCAGGTGCTTTCGCCGGGAATGGCCCCGTGCTGGTGTGCGGCAGCACGTGGCCGCAAGATGAGGAAGTGATCGCTGAAGCCTTGCGCGCCATGGCCAATGCAGCGCCCAAGTGCATCGCCGTGCCGCATGAGCTGCACGAGGCGCAGTTGGCGGCCATCGAACGTGATTTCCCCAAACCACTGGCCCGCTGGAGCGAACTGGAGAAAAGCCCGGTACACAGTGTGGAAGCCATGCTGGGCGCTATGCCGCAGGGCACCTTGCTGGTGGACCGCATGGGCCTGCTGGCGCGTTTGTACCGCTACGGCAGATTGGCCTACGTGGGGGGTGGTTTCACGGACGGCATCCACAGCGTGTTGGAAGCCGCCGCCTGGGGTGTGCCGGTGATCGTGGGGCCCCGCCACAAAAAGTTTCCCGAAGTGCAAGGGCTGATTGAGGCGGGGGCAGGGCAGGAGGTGCGGACCGTTGCTGAGCTGATAACCGCCTTGAAGAGGTGGTTGAACGACCCGCAGGCCGTAGGAAAGGCTTCGGAAGCAGCATCCGCGTATGTGGCTGCGCGGGCCGGTGGAGCGGCACGTGTGGCGGAAGTAATAGTAAGGGTATTGTAATGGACCGGATGGACGCTGATGGACGCGCC
>JAFDZY010000210.1 GCA_018266685.1 Bacteroidota bacterium | reverse complement strand
TTTGGCCGCCCACCGGGCTGCCCAGCATGCGCCAGTTGGTGTGGCCTGCGGGGATGTAACGCTCCATGGTGATGTTGCCCGTGTAGCTGGCGGTGGCGCCCACCGGCCCAAGGCGGCCCGTGCCGCCGGCCTGGCTGCGCAGGGTGATGTCGGCTAGGCTGGCATCAAGCTCCCCGGCATCCAATTGCAGGGTGCCGCGGATGGCGATGGTGGCATCGGTGAGGGTGCCCATCGGCGTGTTCACCGTCAGGTTCCACAGGTTAAGCGGGCCGCCGTCACTGGCCAAAACGGTGGCCGTGCTTCCCGCCAGGGCAAGGGTGCTGTTGTCCGGTGCGGTGAGCGCCCCATCGAAGATGGCCTCATCCCCATGTACTGTAAACGTGGTGCCGCTTGACAAGGCCAGGGTGGCACCGCTCTCCACGGTCAGTTTCTTTACGTCCGTGCTGGCGGTGGCGCCCACCGTGTGGCCCGCCTGCACCACCATGCTGGCCGTGGCATTGAAGGTGGCCGTGCCGGCGCTGCCGGTAGGGGTGGTGGCCCAAATGGCATCGCCCACATTGCCGGAAGCCTGGCTGTACCATGTTATTTCGGGCGTTTCCACCACCACTTGGATGGCCAAGGTTACCAGCGGCTCGTTGGAGAATGCGGATTCCAGGCGAACGCGCACGTCATACGTGCCGGGCACCGTGGGGTCGAAGGAGACGCCCGGGAAGGCGGTGCCCCAGTACGCGGCGGCCAGGTTTTCCGAGGCCTGGTAAACATGCAGGGCGCCCATGCCGCCTGCGATCATCTGTTGGCTGATGTTCACTGTGTTCCATACGGGGGTGCCGGCCGGGTCGAAGTCCAGGTCGAGGAATACGTTCATGTTGGTGAAGTTGAAGCTGCCCAGGTCCACGGTGCCAAGCAGGTTCCAGCGCGCCATTACCGGGTCCGGAGCGGGGTTGCCTTGGGAAATGGGGCTGTAGCCGGTAGTGGTGGTGTACACATTGGCGGCGGGGATGATGGCGCCGACATAGCGGTTGAACGCGCTAATGCCCACCTTGACGTCGCGGCAATCCGTGGACACCGCCATGTTCTGGTCGGGAATGCCGCTGCCGATCACGATAGGGGTGGGCGTGGGTGCGTTGTAGGTGATGGTGGGCGTGCAATAGGTGCAGCTGCCATCACTGACTGTTGCGGTAGGGTTGTAGTTGTCCGCCAAGGGATCCATACAGCCGGCATCCGCCATGGCCACCGTGATCACATTGCTGTTGGCGCTGGTGCAGCCCGTTGCCTGGGCACGCACACGGTAGTAGTAGGTGGTGCCGGGGGTGAGGCCGCTAACCGATTGGGTTGTGCCCGCCACCGAAAGGTTGTTGTAGCCGGGTACGAAGCTGGGCTGGCTAGTGGCATCCACGGAAATGGCACTGATGCGGCTGTTGCCTCCACTTGCTACGGTTCCGTTGTTCACGCTGGTGTTGGAGGTCATGATCCAACGCAGGTACACGTCCGGCTGGTTGTCGCAGGCTGCGGGCAGGGCCAGGTTGGTGAGTTTGCCCGTAGTGATGTTGTTCGCCACCGTCACGGTGCCGCTGGGCACGTCCGTCCATGCACCACCGGTACCGATCCGGTATTGTACCTTGAAGTCTCTCGGGCCGCTATTGGAACCCTGCTGAATGGAGGAAAGGGAGAGGTTGGAATAGCCCGTGGTTACGAGGCTGATCTGCCAGTACTTGCTATTGCTCCCTGAGTCCCATCCATCCAAGTACAATTGATTGTTGCTGGATGAATAAGTCAAGGTGCCGCCCGCGTTGGTGCTGATCGTTTTGGTGAGGTTGGCAGCAATGCCGTCGGTAGCGGTAGTGCTTGTACTGGTAAAGTTCCACCCCACCAATTCCCCGCCTGGCGAACCAAACGTCGGGCTTGTGCTCACATCCAAGAAGTAGCCCGTAGCACTTGCCACGGCGCCCCAATTTGCCGTAAAGCCATTGGCGCCAATACCGGTGGCGGCGGTGGCCGCAGGGGCAGCGAGCGCTGCGGTGGTGAAGGTGCCCTGGCTGCCGTAGGTGGTCTCGGAAGCCCGGGTGGCGTAGGCATGGGTGTAGTACACCGTGCAGGGGTTCAGGCCGGTGAGGTTGCTGCTGAAGCTGGTGCCGCTGAGGTTGGTGCTGGGAATAGCCGTGCCCGTGCCACCGGTGAAGCCGGAGGTGGTGCTGTACTCAATGCCATAAGCGGTTACCGTGCCGCAGGAGGAGGCGGTGTTCAGCGTGCCGGCCACCGTGGCCGAGGCACTGGTGATGCCGGAGACCGCGCCCGTAGTAACCGTGGGCGCCGTGTTCACGCCGCTGCCGGAAGCCGCCACGTTGATGCTGGTGGCGCCGCCGCCGCCCACGGGAATGTTGCCGTTGTACGAGGCCACCGCCACGGGATCGAACTTCACATAAATGGTCTGCGAATACGCACCGCCCGGCTGGGCGAGCGACAGGCTGCTGGTGTACGTGCCGCCCGCCGTGGTGCTGTACATGTAGCCGCTCAATGCACCCACGGTTACGTCGGCGTTGCTAAGTGCGATGCCCGTAATGGTGAAGGTATTGGGGCCGTATGTGCCGTTGATGCACTGGGAGTCGAAGGCGGTGAGGGCGGTGGCGGTGAGGTTGGGGCCTGCAGCAGTGCCCTGGACTGTGAAGTCATCAATGCGATAGGAGACCGGATTGGTCAATGTCCAACGGAACTGGAGGTTCGCTACTCCCTCGGCGCCAGTGGGGAGCGTAATGCGTGTTCCGCCGTTTACCCATGCCCATGTTGCATTGGCAGTTACATCCGTGAACGTAATGTTGTTCCAAGTGGAACCGTTGGAACTCCATTGAAAAGTAACGGCAGCTTGCGTGTTGGAGCGCCTTCCGCCATACAGCACTGTAATGTTGCTATAGCCAACCGTGGAAAGGGAGTTGGAGAAGGTGAGCGTGGCAGTGCCGGTTCCATTGCCCGATCGTGCTTGCGAACCCCCGGAAGCACCGGTATAGTCGGAACTTCCCCCCGAGTTGATTGTCCACGCCGGGCTTCCGGAATTGGCCCATCCGGCGGGGAATGTAGTACCAGTACCGAAATCCTGGGAATACAGGGTGACCTGCGCGGAAACTTGGCCAAGGACTAATGCCGCTGCAGCGAATCCAATGGCACGTAACGTAGCTATCTTTTTCATGGGAGATGGATCTTACCCGCCGGGGGGGTTGGAGGCCAAAGCTAATCGCGGAGCGCGAACCGCCTGATTCCCATATTGGGAGGCGGCCAATGAAAAGGGGCCGCCCATGGTCGGGCGGCCCCTTTCGGCGGGAGGTGTGAAGGAATCAGCGCACCAGCGGCACGCGGAAGGTGCGCTGCACTTCGCCGCTGGTGATGC
>JAFDZY010000020.1 GCA_018266685.1 Bacteroidota bacterium | reverse complement strand
TGGTGCAGGCTTTGCTGGATCACATCGTCCAGGTCGCGGGACAGCACCTTTACGATGCGCGGGTTTTTCAGGTCCAGCAAGGTCTTGGCGTTGGGAATGGCTTTCTGCCCCCGCGCTTCGGCCAACAGGCTCACATAGTAGCCCCGGCTTTGGTAGGCAAAGCTTTGCGCCAGGTTGAAGATCCGCGTGTTCTTCAATTGGGCAAACCGCGGGTCGGTGAGGTAGTCCTTGCTGGATACCACCTCCACGCCGGGCGCGCCCAGCTTGAACACCTTGGGGTCGTGCACCACGACAAGCTTTTTCATTCAGTAAAGGGATGGGGCGAAAGAACAAGCAGGTTGGCGTCGTAAGTGACGATCCCCAACATGATGCTGTTGATCAAGCGGCCCACGGGCACTTGGTAGGTTCGGCCTTCCGCCATCGGATTGTCATGAAAGGGGTCGGCCACAAAGACGTGTTTGTTTTCCATGCCGCTGAGCACCACGAAGTGGCCCATGGGCTTTCCCCGCAGGTCGTGGTACACGCTGCGCCCCTTGGAATCGGCGAATTCGCGCTTGCTCTTGTAGAGGTAGGTGGCGCTGAGCCCGGCCAGTATCGGGAGTTTCCGGCTGAAGTAGCTGCGCAGAAGTTCCGGCGTGGGGTCGTCGAACAGGATTTCTCCGCCGTCCTTCAGAAAGCGCGAATAGGCGAGGGAGGCAATGTGCAACTTCTTGCCGTCCTTGATCCGGGTTTGTGCGATCAACTTCTTGCGCAGCTCGGGAGCGGGAAGCCCGTCCCAAGTGGGGTCGAACACCGTCAAGTTGTAGCTGTACAAGCGGGCATGGTAGCCGTGGTTCAGCGCATGGATGCCCAGCAATACCGCTAAGGTGCCGCCGCCTTCCAACTGGTGCACTTCGTTGATCACACGTTGCAATGGCCAAGCCTTGCCGAAGTGGCGGTATACGGCGTGCAGCGCTGTTGCGCCGCAGGTGTCATCATCGGGCTGGGCCTCGATCGGGAAATTGCGCATGGTGGTCGGCTGGCTCCATACCGCTCTGCGGCATCGGCGCTGTGGACAGGGATGGAACACGGCTTGGCGCCGCAAAGTTCGTCCGATCCGGGATCTCCTGCCCTGCTAGGAAATGACGCATCAACAATGCGCTGTTCACGCCAAAAGACTGAGGGCCCTGCGGCTCAATGCGCCATGAAGGCCTCCGGCGGGCGGAACATCCGGGACAATTCTTGTTTCGGATCAATGGGCAGCACCATCCATGGGGGGGCCAGTGTGCTGCGTGCAATGAACCCCTTTGGCGTGTTGAAGATCCCCAGGATGATCGGGTCCCTTCGCGAGCGGTCTTCCACCCGCATGCTGTAGATCAGCTCCGCGTTGAGCGTATCGGCCGGGTCCATCAAGCCGTGTCCGTAATAGCGCGAAAGGGCCCACAGGTACTTTTCCACTTTGGTGCTATCGGCCGGGGTGCCGTTCACCGTCCATCCGCCGGCGCTGCGCTCAAGCGAGTACATGTGCCTGCCGGGGAACACGAAGGTGACGCGGTCCCAGTTGCGTGGATCTCCGTTCACCATGGGCTTGGGGATCCAGTCGATGAATGACATGCCCGTGATCTCATGGAACAGGCCTGGCACCAGGTATACGTTGCTGTCGCCTTCCAACATCATGGCGGTGGCCGTGTTCGGGCCGCTGGTGGATCCGCCAACGCGAAGTGTTCCACCTGATGAGCCGGGTAGTTCCATCGTGGTGGCGGTGCTGTCCACCAGCCGGTAACGCTCCCGGATCTCCTTCCCCGTGCCGGCCACGCCCACGGGCTGGATGGTGGCCAACTTGGCCAACAGCTCGTTCATCGGGCGCTGGAATGCGTGGGATGCACTGCCGTCAGAGGTGACGGCCCAACCCAGGCTGTCGCGTTGGAAATGCAGGGCCGGTGCGTGTTCAACGGGTGCCGGCACGATGATGAACCCTTGCAGCGCCGCCGTGTCCGTGCGGAGCAGCGTGGCGCGGAAGGTGCGCTGTTCAGCCACTTTTTGATCGTGCCCGCCCCACCACCAAAGCAGTGCAAGGGCTGCGGCCACTGTAGCCAGCAGGATCAAGCGGGCCTTAGCGGACATGGCCTGGCAGCATGCGTTGCTTGCGTTGGCGCCTCCTCCATTGCACGCGCAACAATCCATACAGGAGCACGATCCCCGGCGGAAGCAGCAGGTTCAGCCATTTCAGCGTGGTGCGTGCCGTTTCACCGGGGTCCGTGATGGGGCGGTAGTTCTTTTCCTTGCCCCGCAGGGAAAGCAGGGCCGTGTGGTGCGTTACCCAGTCTGCGGCGTTTACCATCAGGTCCAAGTTGCCCTTGGGCAGCCGTGTGGTGCGCCCGTTCTGCTCCCCTGTGCAGAAGCTGCCATTGGTGAAGACCACCAACCGGCCGCGGGTGCTGTCACGCGGCTCCATGGCCGCCCCCAAGGTTTGTGGCCCCAAGGGGAAGTCTGCATCCGTCCACGTCTTCCGCAGGTCGATGTTCAGCGGGGTGGCCAGCACGCCGCTTTTCGCGCTCGTTGACACGATCGGCCAAAAGCTGGCGTTTGCACTGTCCCCGGTGATGTGCAGCGGTGAAGCAAATTGGAACATCACCAGGTCCAGTCCATGGTCTATGGGGTGATCGCCGAACTTGCTGATCAACGGATAAAACGGAAAGTCCAATGCTATCGGGGCTTGCACGGTGGCTTGTACCACGCCGATCTGCCCGCATTGCCGGTCCACCACCACGCCGGGGTCAACGCGCAGCCCATGTTCCGCCAGCCAGGGGGCCAGGCCAATGTCATGCATTTCCGCCTTGGGGGCCAGGCCGAAATCCGCAGTTACCGCGCTGTATGCGAGCACAACGCCGTGCCCCTTTGCCATGTATGCATTGATGCGCTGCAAGTGTTGGGGGGGCAGGCTGTCCTTGGGGTTAATGATGAGCAGGGAGGTGAAACGGTCGTTGATGGGGAAGGAGTCATAGATGGCCGTGGCTTCCACGTCATATTGGGCATTGAGCTGTGCAGCCAGCTCGTCCAATGCCAGGAGGGATGGTTCATGGTGCCCTTGCATTACGCCGATCAAGGGCTTTTCCACGGTGAGCAGCTGCGCCAGCGCGGAGGTCAGGGTCC
>JAFDZY010000209.1 GCA_018266685.1 Bacteroidota bacterium | reverse complement strand
ATGGGCTTGGCCATGCTGGTGCGGCCCAGCGAAGGCGTGTGCGTGCTGTTGCCTTTCCTGTGGCGCGGCGGAAATGAATTGCCCAACCCGTTCAAGCGCGCGTGGCAACTGCGCCGGCAGTGGATAGCGATCATTGCCGTGATGTTCCTGATCGGCCTGCCGCAGTTCATCTATTGGAAAGCCGCCACGGGCCATTGGTTCCTGGACACGTACAACAACGCCGGCGAAGGATTCGACTTTCTGAGCCCGCACACCTGGCCCTTCCTCTTCAGTTTCCGCAAGGGCTGGTACATCTACACCCCGCTGATGCTTTTGGCCACGGCAGGTATCTGGCTCCTGCGCAAGTACTGGCGCGAAGCCTTCCCGCCCGTGCTGGTGTTTTTCCTGCTCAACCTGTTCCTAGTGTCCAGTTGGACCAACTGGTGGTATGCGGACAGCTTCGGCTCGCGCGCCATGGTGGGCTCCTACGCCGTGATGGCGCTGCCGTTGGCGACGGTGTTGCATTGGGCTGCGGAAATGCGCATGCGCAAGTGGGCCATCGGAGCAGTGGCTGTGGCATGCACCGTGCTCAACCTGTTCCAGTACTGGCAATTCAAGCACGGCATCATCCACTCTTCACGCATGACCTGGGCGGCCTACAAGGCAGGCCTTGGGAAGACTGAAGCACCCGCGAACATGGAGGACCTGCTGCTGGTTTATCGCTCCTACAGCGGCGACCAAGGGCGGCCCGACAGCACCAAGTATGTGCGTGTGCCCCTGCCGGAAGTTGCCGCTCAGCTTCCTGCTGCTGACACCGTTCTCCTGGACACTGCAACGGGAATGAACGTACACGCCTACCGCCTGGACGGCCAGCATCCGTTCTCTCCTGCACTGCACATTCCGTTCAAGGAACTGACCACGCACGACCATGCATGGATAGAGGCCGAATGGAAGGTGATGATGCCCGATCCCGGCACCAAGGGCAGCTTTGTTTCCACCTTCGAGCACGGAGGTAAGAACTACGCCTACACTTCGGAAGATGTGGAGAAGAAGAAGCTTCCGGCCAAGGTGTGGACCACCGTGCGCACCTATTACCTCACCCCGGAAGTGCGCAGCAAAAAGGACTTGTTCGTGAGCTACTTCTGGCTCCGTGATACGCTGCCGGTGTACGTGAGCGGGCCGGTGATCACCACCTTCCAACCGAAGGAGCGGAACTGAACGTTGGGGCCAACGGTCACACCATCGTGATCTGCTCCTCACGCACCATCACCTCCCCCTTCAGCCGCAGGTACAATTGCGCCGTGGCCACTACGTCCTTCTTGCAGTAGGTGGCGATGCGCTCCAGGTCCTTGTCCTCGTAGTACACCCGTGCCACATCAGCCCCGCTGATGTCGTCCTTGGGCGTGGGGATGCCCAAGAGGTGCGTGAGCAGCCCCAGCGAGGTGAAGTTCTTGTGGTCGCCGAAGCTCCACATCTTCATGGTGTCCAGGAAGCCCACCTCCCAAGGTTTCAGCCCGCCCACGTCGAGCAGCTTGGGAAGGCGGATGCCGTGTACGATGCAGCGCCGTGCGATCCACGGAAAGTCGAACTCCTTGCCGTTGTGGCCGCACAGCCAGTGGTTGTCCGTGGAGTAGCTCTTGTTCAGCAGCGCGGTGAACCGCTCCAAGATGTCACGCTCATCATCCCCATGGAAGGAGGTGGCCCGCAACGCATAGCTGCCGCCTTCCCGCCGCAGGGCACCCACGCCGATGCACACGATCTTCCCGAACTCCGCGAAGATTCCGCCTTTGTCCCCATATACTTCCTCCGCGGTTTTGCCGCTGCGCTCCTGCTCAAAGCGCGTTTTATCGGCAAAGAGCTTGGCCGCGCGCGGGTCCAACGCGCCGAATTGCGGCACTGCGGGCACGGTCTCAATGTCGAGAAAGAGGACCTTGGTGGGGTCGATGGTTTGTTCGTTCCGCATGGGATCGGTGATTTTGCGGCTGGTGAATGGTGTGCGGTGATTGGTGCCCTTCGGCCCTGCCTACCGGACAGGCAGGTTCGCTCAGGGGGTGATTGGTGACCTATGAACTGCGAACTACGCCCTTATACCATTACCGGTTATGAATTACGGGATGGCCGAAGGCACCGGTTTCCCCGCCAATTCCCTTGCCACCCTGATGTAGTCCATCACATCCTCCGGCACCAGGCCCTCGCTGTGGTCTTCCCACTTCATGCCGGTGCGCACCATGATGATGCGCTCCTGCGGAAGCACCACGGTGTATTCACCATGGAACCCGCGGCAGTAGTAGAACGCGTTTCCGTCCACCGATCCAAGCCACCAATAGAAGCCATAACGCTGGTTGGGCGCGCCTTTGTCCGTGAGCTTGGCCGGGGTGATGGATTCCTTCCAGTATTCCAGCGGAACGATGCGCGTGCCCTTCCATTCGCCGCTGTCCAGCCAGAGCTGGCCGATGCGTGCGAAATCGAGTGCGGTGGCGTACAAGCAGCAGAACGCCTTAAAATCGCCGCCGCCAAAATCCTTGCCCCAGTAGGCGGTGTATTCAGCGCCGAGCGGTTTCCAGATCTTCTCCTCCACCAGCTGGTTCAGCGGCATGCCGTAGAGCTTCTGCAGGATGTCCGCCATGATCTGCGTGCTGCCGCTGATGTAATCAAACTCCTTGCCCGGCACTTCGCGGCACGGCTGGTCCATGGCCAACTTGCGCACATCGTGGCCATAATAGCCCTTGGCGTTGTCACTGAACGGGTCCGCGCCGCTCTCGCTCCAGTCCAGCCCCGTGCTCATGGTGAGCAAATTCCACAGCGTGATTTCCTTGTGGCACGGGTCATACTGGTCAAACTCCGGCAGGTACTGGCCCACCGGCGTGCGCAGGTCGGTGATCTTGCCTTCCTTCATCGCCACGCCCACCAGCATGCTGATGTAGCTTTTGGCCATGCTGAAGGAATTGCTCACGGAATCATCCCGCCAGCCTTTGAAGTAATCCTGGAAGAGCAAGCTGTCATTTTGGATCACCACGAAGCCCACGGTGTGCAGCTTGTTGAGCGTGGCCACTTGCGCATCCGTTAGCACCAGCTTGCCGTAGCGCGTGCTCTTTGGCCATGGCTGCGGGGTGGGCGCGGCAATGGTATCGAAGGGGAAAACGTTGCGGTCGTCGATCTCCGGGCCGCTGCGGCCAATGAGGTAGGTGTATTGGACGCCCTTCACGATGTGGCCGTTGCCGGTGGCGTACAACAGGGCGATCGCTGCGGCCAGGATGCCGGCCAACCACAGGATGATCTTTAGGAGGATGCGCATGGAAGGGATTGTGTGCCGAAAGTAGCGGATGGTGTTCAATGCGGCCCGATCGATCAACCTTCCTCCACTTCGAGCAGCGCTTTTGGAATGAAGAAGAGGTCCAGGTCATGGTCGTAGGCCAGGAACATGTCGTTCCAGGCCGGGTTGAACTTTTCCTTGAAATCCCGCAATCCCTTGTAGTGTGCAAAGCGGGCAATGCGCTCGTATGCAAATTTCAGGGCGCGTTCGGGCAAGTCTTTGGCCTGCTTGATCCCCGACATGGGTACAAGCCCAAGATTTATATGCGTGAACCCTTGGCCACGGAAATGCTCAAAAAGTCCCACCATCAGGAAATCCGTCACGTACCCAGGCACGCCCTCCGCCGTTCGCAACAGGTCGTACGTGGCCTCTCCGGCAATGCCGTCGGGTATAATGTTGGTGAAGGCCAACACGCGTCCACCGGCATTCTCCACGGTAAGGACCTCATCGCCGCGCAGTAAGTTGGCATCAAATACGCCCTGGGAGAACCCGGCTTCGCTCTTCCCTTCCGCCAGCCATTCCGTGCTCACGGCTTTCAATTTCTGCAACAACCCATCAGCCAGGGGCGGTGGGTAGGTCTTCAAGGCCAGTTCCTCGCGCATTGCACGGCTTAGGCTGTTTCGCAGGGTTTTTTGGTTCCTGCCGGCCAGGTTGAAGCTGCCAAGGTCAAGCACGGCCTCCTGCCCGATTAACAGCACCTTCTTGCCCATGGACCTCAACACCTGCGCATCGTTTAAGCCCATGCGGTAGTACACCGGCCGCAGGTTGTTCCTGCCGCAATACTCATCAAACCCGCGTACCAGCGCCTGCTTTTCCGATATGCCCTTGGCCGTGGGCATGCCCAATGCCAAGGCATACCCTCCGGCGGTTGCGTAGGCAACAAATCCGTCCACGCCATCCGGTGCGTACAGCTCCTTGTCCGCTGCAACCTTGAAACGGTCCAACGGCGAGTCGCCGTAGCGGCCCAGCAGTTCTATGGCCCGCAACCTTGCAGCGTCGTCCGTGGGCGTGCCGCCAGCCCATGGCCTCCATAGCGCATAGAACCCAAAGGTGAGGGCGCAAGCGAATGCGATGCGAAGGCCCACCGTGAATTCTTTTGCGAAGTGCGTGTGCGCCACAAGCCCGTCCTGGCCGAAAAGGAAGAAGACCTTCAGTGTGTTCACCACGGAACCGCGCAAGGTGAATTCGATGTTGAAATCCCGCTTCTCAAGAAAATAAAAACCGATGATGCCGAAGAGCAGCACCCCGCCCACGGAGGCTGCCAACAGCGTGATGCCCGCATAGCGTCTTCGCCGGTCCCCCCGTAAATTATAGCTTTCATGGGTGCGCAGCAATACGGCAACCATGGCCAATGCCGCCACTATGCGCCCAGGGTGGACATCCCGGTCCAGGTTGGCCGCCATGGAGGCCAGTGCCAGGAACAAGGCAAACCACCAGGCCATGCGAAGGCCCCGCACAAGGGCCACGGAAACAAAGACCAGCAGCAAGCCGGCCACCAGCACGGTCATGGAGCTGGCATCCAACTGCACGGTGGGCACCAGGCCGTGTAGCACGCGCATGCGGTGTGACGTGGCTGGGCTTGCCGCAGAAGCAATGTCCACCACGCCAAGCACCAAGGCCATCATGGCCGGCATCAGGCGCAAGGCCAAATTGTTGCGGCCGCGCAGGAAGCTGAGCACGCCGCCGGCCAAGGGCAGCCAAAACTCGAACAAGCGGAAGAGCAGCACGGCCGTGGCCGCTTGCCATTCATGGAGGCCGTAGCGCATCAGCACTGCGGTCATGGAAACTTCGATGGCGCCCAAGCCCCGCAAAAAGGGGGATGCCACCAACAGCAGCACGGCCACCACGTAGCCCACTGCGGCAAGCTCCCAATGGCCACCCAAGCCAAGGGCCTGCATGGCAACATAGAGATGGGCCATCCCCACCAGTTCTATGGCCAACGAAGCGAGCAGTGTAAGCAGCACTTCTCCGCGCTTCAGCCCACCATGGCCCAATTCATCCAACACCGCCGCAATGGATGGGTCCAGGCGCACGGCCAGCCTGGCCGCAATGCCTTGGTGCATCAGCGAACGGATGATCCACACCATCAGGGCCACCAACACCAGCAAGAGGATGAACGCGGAATAGATCTCACTGGACAAGCCGTGAACCAACAAGAGGTAGGCCAGCACCGGGAGCGACACCGCCACCACCGTCACCAACCCGGCCACGGCATAGATGGTGGACGCATAATGGATCACCGCACTGCGCTCACCCCGCTCTTCCATGGGGCGGGTAAAAAGGCCGAGGGAAGTGAACCCGCCAGCGGGAAGAAATATGCTGGCCAAGTTTCTCCGCAAAAACAATTGCACCGCCTCGCCCCATGTGATCCGGCCCCCCGCTGCGCGAAAGCCGTGCACATACATTGCCGCCTGGAGCAGCACGTACACCACCGCGAGCATCAGCCCTGCAACGATCCATGCAGGGCGGGCCTGGCCGATGCCCTGCATGATCCCATGCAGCTCGTGCCTCTCGTGCCGGAAGAAGTATACCCCCAAGAGGATACTGCAGATACCCAATGCCACCTGAACGGCACGGCGGATATCCAACCCTGACCCCAGCTTGTGCAGAAAGGTGAAGGAGCGTCTCATGGTACAACTTCCTTGTCCCGTTCCAATGTCTTCAACATGGCCCCGCACAGCACCAACAAGTAGATGTAATACACCACAAGGAAGGTACGTTGCCACAAGCCGAGCAAACCGATGACCTCCATTTTGGACAGCCCAAAAAGCATCAATAGCAATCCACCGGAAACCCATACGGCCCCGGAAAGCATTTTGAGCCGGGGTCCTTTTTCCGGCGGCCAAAGCAACCATGAAAGCGGAAGCAGGTACAATGCGCCCACACCCAACATGCTCAACACCACGTGGACCTTCCCGGCTGCGGTGAGTCCTTGTCCATCATGGTTGAAAGGAAACAAACCTGAACCCAAGCCCTCGCCAATGCCATACACCACCAATAGCCATGATGCGGGCACAACGGGCCGGGACGGTGTTGTAAAAGCTTGGTGAAGACCCCGTGCAAACAAGAAAAAGAGCACTGCCAAGCAGATGCTCCAAGCGGTGAACAGATGCGCCACCGGGCTGCCCGCGGCCCCGAGCATACTCTCCGAAAGCACCTTGGAGTCGTATCCTGGATAATGGCTGGTCAGTACTTCAGGTACCACCACATCGCCCAGGCATGCCAGCAGGCATGCCAACGCACCGAACCTTACCTCCATGAACCTGCTATTGCGCATGGGCGGCTATGCGGCAGTTGCAACTCCTATGCATGAGCTGTTGGACACCTGTCCAAACTTACCTACAACCTCTGGACAACCTGTGCTCAAGTCGATGCTTTGGCCACCACCATCAAGCCACCAATTCCACCTCAAACAGATCTCCCAGTTCCAGCTTCAGCCGTTCCTTCACTGCTTGCATTTCCAGCAAGCCACCAAGCTCCTTGGCCATGCAGGTCACGCCCTTGTCGGTGATCCCGCATGGCACGATGCGGTCGAAGTAGCTCAGGTCCGTGTTCACGTTGAACGCAAAACCGTGCATGGTGGCCCACCGGCTGGTGCGCACACCCATGGCGCAGATCTTTCGCGCTTTGGTGGGATCATCCGCATCGAGCCACACACCGGTCAAACCGTTGATGCGACCGGCCTTGATCTTCCAGGCTTCCAGTGTTCCGATTACCGCTTCCTCCAGCGTGGCCATGAAACGGTGCATGCTGTTGCCGTGGTGGTCCAGGTCGAAGATGGGATAGCCCACGATCTGGCCTGGGCCGTGGTAGGTGATGTCCCCTCCGCGATCGATCGCGAAGAATTGCACGCCCGCCTCGCGCAGGTCCCGTTCATTCATCAGCAGGTGGCTTGGCTTGCCGTTCTTGCCCAAGGTGTACACGTGCGGGTGCTCGCAGAACAGCAGGTGGTCCTCCGTCGGACTTTGCAGATCCGGAGGGATCTCCCGGTTGGCCACCTTGCGGTCTATGATCGCTTGGAAGAGCTGCTTCTGGTAGTTCCAGGCTGTTGCGTAATCGATCAGGCCGAGGTCTTGGAAGTGGATCGTTCTCACGCCACAAAGGTCGGTCAGGAGGACCATTTGAAAGGATCGGGGAAGGGCCTTCGGCTCCGCTCAGGCCAGTCTCTCTTATCAATAGTCGTCATTGTGCACACTGGCCTGAGCATAAGCGTAGCGGCACTCCACAGGATGCGTAGTATCCGAGGAGCCGAAGGCCCAACGATGCTCTTCACCACAGCCACCGGTCTTCCACTTCGCCACGCCTCCCCACCCTCCCCCAGTACCTTTGCTTTCCCCATGGCCGAAGCATTGGACGTCCGCGAAAAAGTAAAGCTCCTTCCGCACAAGCCCGGCGTGTACCAGTTCTTCGATGCGGACGGCAAGATCCTCTACGTGGGCAAGGCCACCAGCCTGCGCAGCCGCGTGGGCAGCTACTTCGCCAAGGACCACCCCGACGGCAAGACGCGCGTGCTGGTGCGCAAAATCGCCGACCTGCGCACCATCCTCACGGAAACGCCGTACGACGCCTTGTTGCTGGAGAACTCGCTGATCAAGGAGTACCAACCGCGCTACAACATCCTGCTGCGCGACGACAAGAGCTATCCGTGGATCCGCATCCGCAACGAGCACTATCCGCGCATCGAGGGCATGCGCAACCCGGTGGACGACGGCTCGGAGTACATCGGACCCTTTGCCAGCGTGCGTGCCATGCGCACCGCGCTGAAGCTCGTTCACCAGCTGTACAAGCTGCGCACCTGCAACTACGACCTCAGCCCGGAGAACGTGGCCAAAGGCAAGTACAAGCGCTGCCTGGAATGGCACATGGGCAACTGCCGCGGACCGTGCGAGGGCCTGCAAAGCGAGGCCGACTACGATGCCAACGTGGCCTTGGCGCGGCAGGTGGTGAAGGGCCGCATCGGCGGGGTGGTGAAGCTGCTGAAGGAGCGCATGCACGAACACGCCGAAAGGCTGGAGTTCGAGGAGGCCGAGGAAGCGCGGCAACAGATCGCGCTGCTGGAAGGCTACCAGGCGCGCAGCACCGTGGTGAGCGCCTCCGTGGGCGATGTGGACGTCTTCGCGCTGGCCCGCAACTCCACTAGCACCTACGTGAACTACATGCGCGTGATCGACGGCGCCATCGTACACGGCATCACGGTGGAAATGAAGCGGCGGCTGGACGAGCCCGACGACGAGGTGCTGCAGTATGCCATTGCCGAACTGCGCCAGCGCTTCCGCAGCAACGCGCCCGAGGCCATCGTGCCCATGGAGCCCGGCATCGCAATGCCCGATCTCAGCTTCACCGTGCCGCAACGCGGCGACAAGAAGCACCTGCTGGAAATGGGCGAACGCAATGCCCAGTACTTCATGCTGGAAAAGCAGAAGCAGGAAAGCCTGGTGGACCCCGAGGCCGCTGCCGACCGCATCCTGGAGCAGATGAAGCAGGACCTGCGCCTGAGCGAATTGCCGCGCCACATCGAGTGCTTCGACAACAGCAACACCCAGGGCACGGACCCGGTGAGCGCCTGCGTGGTGTTCAAGAACGCCAAGCCCAGCAAGAAGGATTACCGCCACTTCAACATCCGCACGGTGGAGGGCCCCGATGACTTCGCGAGCATGGAAGAAGCCGTGGAGCGCCGTTATGCGCGCCTGATCACCGAAGGTGAACCGTTGCCGCAATTGGTGGTGATCGACGGTGGAAAGGGCCAGTTGCATGCCGCCATAAACGTCTTCGACCGCCTGGGCCTGCGCGGCAAGGTGGCCCTACTGGGCATCGCCAAACGCTTGGAAGAGCTCTACTTCCCCGACGACCCGGCACCGCTCTACATCGACAAGCGCAGCACCACCCTGCGCGTGATCCAGCAGATGCGCGACGAGGCCCACCGCTTCGGCATCACCCACCACCGGGGCAAGCGCAGCAAGCGCATCGTGAAGACCGGCCTGGAGGAGATCGCCGGCATCGGCCCTGCCACGGCGCAAAAACTGCTCACGCGCTTCGGTTCCATCAAGGGCATCCGGGAAGCCGCGCGGGAAGACGTTGTAGCTGAGGTGGGCGAGAAGAAGGCGGAGATGGTGCTGAAGGAACTGGTGGCCACTTCGGCTCCTCCACCGGATCCGGTTGGCTGATCGATCCGCGAAGCTTCCCCCGCAGCGTGTATCAATCGACCACCATCAGGCGCTGCACGGAGCTTTCACCCCCCACGGTGAGCCGCACCATGTAGTTGCCGCCGCGGAGGTGCCCCAGGTCCATGGGCAGCACATGACCGGGGATCAATGACATCCTCAGGGTGCGCACCACCCGCCCCGTCACGTCCATGACCTCCACAGTACCCAAGCCGCTCTTTCCCTGGTAGCGCAACTGGAAGGTTCCGGCACCCGGATTGGGAAACATGCTCCAGGCTTGGCCCAAGCCTTGTTCTTGGATACCGATGTTGATCCCGTTCCCATCCACCAGGCAAATGCCGAACTCGGGCACCGCCGGGTATCCGGGGTTCCAATCATAGACCCGCACATGGTATGTCCCGCCCACATTGAGGTTGGCGGACACGATCTCCTCGGCTTGGCCGCCCAAGGAATCATCCGCGCAGGCCATGGAGGTCAGGCTGCCGCAATCGCCGGAGAATAGTTCGAGCACGGCATTGAAGCTGGAGTCCGTGCCCATGGCGCCGACCGACATGGTGCTCCCGGTGGCGGTGAAGGAGAACCACACATCATCATTGGCAAAGCCCGGGCCCGTGCCGCAGTCGGCGGCAGGCATGGATTCCGTGCCGCCATTGGTGGTGTGGTAGCTGAAGTTGCACCAGCTCTGCGCCGTAAGCGCCACGGCATTCGTGCAATCGTCGTTGGCGGGCGGCACAGGGCAGGCCGTGGCGGAAACCTGCACGGTGTAAGGCCCCACGGCGTTGACGAAGGTGTTCGCCATCACCGGCAGGTACCAGGTACCGGCGGGCACGGCCAGGTAGTAAATGGTACCGTTCCCGTTTCCGCACTCATCGTAGTTGTACGAGAAGAAGTTCTGGTAATCGGCACCGGTGGGGCAGGAGGGAGAAAGGATTGCCAGTACGGCCTGGAAGGCGGGCGAGGTGGCACAATAGGAAACGGTGATGTTGGCACAGCCTGACGTGGTGAACTTGTGCCATACGCACGGGTCCACGCCGTCCAATGGACTTCCCGGCTCGAAATCGTTGGCCGATGTGGCCCCGGTATTGTCGCCGGTGAAGGTGACCGAGCCGCCCATCGGCAGAGTCATGTCCGGCAACGTGGAGCAGTCATCGTTCACCGGGGCGCCACCACCGCGTACTTCGGCGGCCCCGGGATGCCAGGTGACCCCTGGCGCCGTGACCACCGGAAACGCGTAGCCCGGTGATGCAGCAGTTTGTGCTTGAAGGGCGCAGGCGGAACAGATGGCCAAGGCGGCCAATGTGTAGGCATGGTTCATGGGCAGAAATTCATTTGGGTTGCGAGAATAACCCAACTCCGGTGATTCGCCGGTTTACACTTTGGTTCAATCTCCGAATCTTACCAACTTCCTCAGCCGGGCCTGGCCATCGGCGTTCACGTACTGCTCCTTGAGGAAAATGTAGTCCGGCGTGAGCTTGCGCTGCAGGTACCACCCCAAGAGCGCCGCAGCGGCGAACACCACCGTCATCAGCACGTCCTTCGCCCCGATGTCCGTTGCCGGGCCTATGGGGTAGGTCAGTTGCACGAATGCGATGACGGCCGCCGTGCTGTGGGCTCTTCGCCCAAAGCGCGCCACATCCCAAAGGATGAAAAGGATGGCAGCTGTAAAGGCGGATTGAAAGACGATGCCCGGCCAGCCTCGTTGAGCATCGGCGGGTAATGCCACACCCAGCTTCCAAGCCACGTCCAGCAATAGCAGGCCCAGCAGTGCCCACTGCTGCGCACGGTACTGCGCACGCCGCTCCAGGGTTGGCACTTCGCGCACCATGTCCGCCAATTCTTCATCCGCCGCATTGCCCGGCCCGTGCAGTTCATCATATACCTGCTGTGGGCTGGCTCCGGATTCGATCTTGCTGCGGATGAGTTTGCGCTGTTCGGTGTTGGTCATGCTGGTGGTGGGTTGGAAGTCAAATGTATTCAACAAGGCAAACTCGAGTGGCAGTTTGGACTGATGGATCCCTACCTTTACAACATGAAGACCTACGCGGTGCGAGCGAAGTCCAAGAAGGCGGAAGCGTTGATCGAGCAACTCGTAGCCTTGGGCGTCATTGAGGCTGAGGCGATGAAAAAGCCGTACGAGCATCTGGCAGATGTACTGGTCGAGATCCGTTCCCAGGTCACGGATAAGCTCACCTTGGAGGAAGTGGCCAAGGAGGTGGATGCGGTAAGGGCAAAACGCTATGCAGCTTCCAAGAAGGCCCAGGCTCGTCGTTGATACAAATGTCTGGGTCAGCTACATGCTCACCCGGTCGTTCTCAAGCCTTCCTGTGATCATCCGAACGGGCAGGGCTATACCTGTGCTTTCGGAGGAAATGATGGCTGAACTCACCGAGGTGCTCCACCGGCCGAAATTCAGAAGGTTGATCACCACGCAACGAGCCGACAGGTTCATCGCATTTCTGCGGCTCACGGGATTTCTGGTCGATCAGATCACCCGTGTCGAGGTTTGCCGGGACCCCAAGGACGACTATTTACTGTCCTTGGCCATTGATGGAAAGGCCGATGCCGTGGTAACCGGTGACGATGACCTGCTTGCATTGGATCCGTTCCGGGGAATCCGCATTGTGGCACCTGCTGAATTTCTACGGTCTTTCAAATAGGCCGGTCGTAGTACATGCCACGTGTTTCCGTGTTGCTGCCATTCCGCAACGCCGCACCAACCCTGGATGCCGCCATCGCCAGCATTGCTGCCCAATCCTTCACCGACTGGGAACTGCTGCTGATCGACAACGCCTCCACGTATGAAAGCCTTGTGATCGCTCAACGCTGGGCCATTCGGGATCAGCGCATCCATGTGATCACCGAGTCGGCCATCGGCATTGCGCACGCGCTGAACACCGGACTGCACCACGCGCTGGGCCGCTACATCGCCCGCATGGATGCTGACGATGTGAGCCATCCCGAACGGCTTGCCCAGCAAGTGGCGTACATGGACGCACACCCGGAGGTCGGTGTGCTCGGCACGCGGACCCGCTTCGCCACTACCGTGGAAAAGAGCAGCGGCATGCAATGGTTCGTACAATGGCAGAACGCCATCCGCTCACCGCGCGAGCACTACGTTAAGCGCTTTGTGGATGCGCCGCTCGCACACCCCACCGTGATGTTCCGCCGCGAATTGCCGGAAAAACACGGAGGCTACTCAACCGATCCGTTGCCGGAGGACCACGAACTGTGGCTGCGCTGGATGGATGCCGGGGTGCGCTTCGCGAAGCTGCCCGAGGAATTGCTCACGTGGAACGATCACGCCAAACGCCTTAGCCGCAACCACCCCAACTATAGCACGGAAGCCTTTTTCAGCACCAAGGTGAAATGGCTTGCCAAATGGCTGCACCGGGAACTGGACGGACGGCCGGTGATCATTGCCGGTACAAGCAACATCTGCCGGGAACGGGCGCGTTTGTTGGAGGCGGAAGGCATCGCCATCAGCGCCTTCACCGATGTGAAACCGCGGGAGGTTCCGGGGTACGCCTTCATCCCGCACAACACACTGCCGCCTACGGGCGAAGCGTTCATCGTTTCGTTCATTTCGCAGCGCGGCACCGGAGATCGGATCGCGGAGTTCCTGGCTTCGTGGGGGTTGGTGGAGGGGAAGGATTTTGTGTTGGCGGCATAACTCGCGCTCACTTACCAAGCTACATTGCGCCTTCATCACACATCCATGCGCATCCTACTTCAGCTTCTGTTGCTTCTGCTTTCTATTACAACCATCCATGCACAGGACGCTATGGACCATATTGCGGAAGCCACCTGTACTTGTGCCACGGCCATTGATACTTCATTATCCATCGCAGAGATCCAAACAGCATTGGGGACGTGCATGATCCAAAGCACCACACCATTCAAGAAGGAACTCAAGCGCAAATTCGGGTTCGACATGGACCATTTTGACCAGGATGCCGAAGCCTTGGGGAAAACAATCGGCATACGGATGGCCGCCATATGTCCTGCCTTCTTCACGTTGCTGTCGCGAAAGGAGCAGCTCACCAAAGTGGAAGACCCACCTCCATCTCCAGGGTTATTTGTCATTGGGAAACTGGTAGCAGTGAAGCCCGGGCAGTTTCTCACCTTGGCAATCCTGGCAGAGGATGGCCGAACACTGGACCTTTTATTGCTTGGCCAAGCCAAAGGAGTGGATGGCATCCTGCGCAGCCCGGACCAAGGCCGGGGCAAAACCGGGGAATGGCACTATAGACCGGATGAGCTTTTCGACCCTTTGAGTCGTACCTACCGACCGTATTACGTGGTCACGGGTTTCGATCCGAAGTGATGAATAGATCAGGTGGGCGTAGTGGGCATGCGTAGTGCACTCCCCGCCTCTCAGCTCGTGCTTTGTTAGTAGTTCCATCAAGGACTCGCGCTGTGCGGTCCATAGGGTCTTCACGAAGGCGTGCAGCAGACCTTGAATGCTTAATGCTGGCTGAGACGCTCGCAGCCAGCGGACCTCACTGCCCAGCTCCCTAGCTTCACCCATCGCCATAAGCCCGCGCTCGGCTGTTTGCCGAGTGCGTTCCTCACATAGGGCCTCCGCCCGCCTCCTTCTTGATGCCGCGCCCCCTATCTTCACCCAATGCCCGGCACCACCAATAATTCCGCCGTTCCACTATCTCGGCTCCATGCCCTCCGCTCCCACTTCCACAGCCGTGCCACCCGCTCGTATTCCGCGCGCCACAACGCGCTGAAAGCACTCAAACGCTCCTTACGGAAGCATGAAGAGGAGCTCCTCGCCGTCATGCATGCCGACATGCGCAAGCCGCGCTTTGAGGCGTACATGGCGGACATCGGCCTGGTGCATGCCGAAATCGATCTTGCCTTGGCGAACCTGCGCGACTGGATGCGTCCAGAACACGTGCCCACGCCCTTGGCCCTTTGGCCCGCCAATAGCAACATTCATCCGCAACCCTTGGGCGTGGTGCTGATCATCGCACCGTGGAACTATCCCGCCCTACTGGTTTTGTCGCCCTTGGTGGGCGCCATCGCCGCGGGCAACTGCGCCGTGGTGAAGCCTAGTGAGGAGACCCCGCACACCGCCGCCGTGCTGGAGAAGATCATCGTGGAAGCCTTCCGCACGGAACAGGTGCTGGTGGTGCAAGGCCCGGGGGCCGATGTGATCCCGCCGATGATGGAAGCCTTCCGCTTCGACCACATCTTCTTCACCGGTAGCCCGGCCGTGGGACGCAAGATCCTGACCATGGCTGCCCCGCAGCTGGTACCCGTCACCTTGGAACTCGGCGGCAAAAGCCCCGCCATAGTGGACCGCAGCGCCAACGTGGACCTCGCTGCCAAACGCATCGCCTGGAGCAAGTTCTTCAACGCCGGGCAAACCTGCATCGCCACGGACTACGCCCTGGTGCATGCCGATGTGATGGATGCCTTCCTGGCCGCCCTGTCCAAGCATACCACGACTTTCTTCGGGAAGGACCCGCGACGCTCGCCCCACTTCGCCCGCATGGTGAACGACAAGCATTTTCAGCGGGTAAAGCGCTACCTGGCGGAAGGAAGGGTTCTCTTCGGCGGGCAGGCGGATCCGGCAGAGCGCTACATCACACCCGCGGTGCTCACGGATTTACCGATGGAAAGTATGGTGATGCAAGAGGAGATCTTCGGGCCGGTGTTGCCAGTGATCCCATGGGAGGAGCCGGAAGAAGTGTTGGCAACGGTAGCACGGAACCCCACGCCCTTGGCGATGTATGTCTTTTCACGCACCCGTTCCGTGCAGCGTTTCTTCACGGAACGCATCGCCTTTGGCGGCGGTTGCATCAACCACTGCCTGCTGCACTTCGGGAATCCACATTTGCCCTTGGGCGGTGTGGGTACCAGCGGCATGGGGTGCTACCATGGCAAGCGCAGCTTCGAGGTGTTCAGCCACATCCAAGGCTTGGTGACGGCCTCCCGGCTGCTGCCGGAACCCGGTGTACACTATCCGCCCTATTCAACGTGGAAGGAGAAGGTGCTGCGGTGGGTGATGGGGTGATCAAGGTTGCTCACCCCAGCCTTTCCGCCCGCTTGGGCCGCAGCAGATCCCTCACTAAAAGCATGTGCTGTTCATCACATTCCAACGAGGCCACGGAACGCCCCTGCAGATCGGTGGTAAAGGTGCGTTGTTCGGCGATCTTGTGCAGTTCACAGAACTCCTCCAAGTGATGGCAAAAGTGCTTCGCGGTGATGGGCGCGTCAGGACCGAGGAAATCCCAGTGGAATCGGAGCGTGGGCATGGGCTGCAAAGGAACGAGATCCCGCATCGCGGGAAACCCGTGAAGCCACTGCTTGGCGGCCCGCACCGGCAATGACTTTGGTCACTTGCGGCGAAAAGGGGATCTTTGCCGCCGAATTCCCTGACATGACCGAACAAATGACCCGCAGCCAGGAGCTGCTCGCCCGCCGTAAGTCCGCCATTCCTAACGGCGTGGGCCTCTTCAACAACGCCACCGCCGTGAAGGCCGAAGGGGCCACCATCACCGATGCCGATGGCAACGAGCTGATCGACTTCGCCGGGGGCATCGGCGTGGTGAACGCCGGCCACTGCCCGCCACCCGTGGTAAAGGCCATCCAGGAGCAGGCCGAAAAGTTCCTGCACGTCAGCTTCAATGTGGCCAGTTATGAGCCATACATCGCCCTATGCGAGAAGCTCAACGGCCTGATGCCCCACGGCACGCCCGCCAAAACGTTGCTGGTGAGCACCGGCGCGGAAGCGGTGGAGAACGCCATCAAGATCGCCCGCCAGGCCACCGGCCGCCAAGGCGTGCTCTGCTTCACCGATGCGTTCCACGGCCGCACCATGATGGCCATGACGCTCACCAGCAAGGTGGGCTACAAGCCGGGCTGCGGGCCGTTCGCGCCGGAGGTGTACCGCACCCAATTCCCCAATTTCTTCCACTACGGCGCGGGGCGCAGCGAGGCTGAATTCGTGAAAAGCGAACTGCACCGCTTGGAGGAACTCTCACACAACCTGGTGGACCCCAAGCAGCTGGCCTGCGTGATCATTGAGCTGGTGCAGGGCGAGGGCGGCTTCAACGTGGCGCCCAAAGCCTACGTGGAGGGCCTGCGCAACTGGTGCGATAAGCACGGCATCCTGTTGATCTTCGACGAGATCCAAGCGGGCTTCGGCCGCACCGGCGCGTGGAGCGCGTACAGCCACTTCGGCGTGCTGCCGGACCTGAGCACCTGGGCCAAGAGCTTGGGCAGCGGCCTGCCGATCGCCGCAGTGATGGGCAAGGCAGAGATCATGGACAAAGCGGGCCCCAGCAGCATCGGCGGCACCTATATCGGCAGCCCGCTGAGCTGTGTGGCGGCGCTGGCCACGATCAAGTACATGGAGGAGATCGACATCAACGCCAAGGGCCGGCACGTGGGTGAAGTGGTGCGCAAGCGCTTTGAGAAGATGAAGGCCAAGCACGATTGCATCGGCGACGTGCGCGGCTTGGGCGCCATGCTGGCCATGGAGTTCAACACGGGCCGCGACCCGCTAAAGCCTGATGCCGACACCTGCACCAAGCTGATGAACGCCTGCGCCAAGCGCGGCTTGGTGGTGATCACCGCGGGCACCGACAAGAACGTGATCCGCATCCTCAGCCCCTTGGTGATCAGCGACGAACTGCTGAACAAGGGCCTGGACATCATGGAGGAGGAGCTGGACAAGATCTGCGCAGCCTGAGCTGTACAGTCGACCCACCGGGTCGACTGCCACCCCTGACCAACAGCAATGAAACCCTTCTCCATCGCCGGCATCCAGATGCGCGTCAGCGCCTCCTACAGCAACGTGGAGGCCATGAAGCTCAAGCTGGGCATCCTCATGAACCTCTACCCTTGGGTGGACATGGTGCTGTTCAGCGAGCTCTGCGCCTACGGGCCGCTCACGCATTTTGCCCACGACCGTATCGAGGATTTTGAGGAACCCATGCAGGAGCTGGCCGCCCGGCACAAGGTGTGGCTGCTGCCCGGTTCGGTGTTCCACAAGGTGGACGGCAAGATCTACAACGTGGCCAGCGTGATCGATCCCACGGGCAAGATCGTGGCGCGCTACCGCAAGATGTTCCCCTTCTACCCGTACGAAGTGGGCGTTACCCCCGGCAATGAATTCTGCCTCTTCGACGTGCCCGACGTGGGCCGCTTCGGCGTGAGCATTTGCTACGACATGTGGTTCCCGGAAACCACGCGCACCCTCGCCGTGCAAGGTGCCGAGGTGATCCTGCACCCCACGCTCACCGGCACCATCGACCGCGAGATCGAACTGAGCATCGCAAGGGCCAGTGCGGCCATGAACCAATGCTACTTCTTTGACATCAACGGACTGGACGCGGGCGGCAGCGGGCGCAGCATCATCTGCGGGCCGGAAGGGCGCGTGATCTACCAGGCGCAGAACATCGAGGAGATCATCCCCATCGAGATCAACCTGGAGAAGGTGCGCCACAGCCGCGAACTCGGCCTGCTGCGCCTGGGGCAGCCGCTGAAAAGCTTCCGCGACCACGCGGGTGATTTCGAGATCTACCGCAAGGACTATCCAATGCCGTACCTTGACAGCCTGGGGCCACTGATCAAACCGCAACGGATGAAGGAATTGGGGGACCTGATCCAACAGGAAACGCCCTCGCCGGGCAAACCTACCTTCGTTCCTTCCATTCCTCCAGGCGGGAAACTAGCCTAAACAGAACCAAATCCACGCCGTATCTAAGCGCACAAACCATGGGAAGCACAGCAAGCACGGGGGTTGGGGGGGCCATGAAGAAGTTCACGGCATGCAAGGAATACGTTACTTGGTTCGAGATCCCGGCCTACGACATGCTACGGGCCAAGGCCTTCTACGACCATGTTTACGGCATCACCATGGGCACCTCCCTGGTGGGCGACTTCGCCATGGCCTATTTCCCCACGGATACCGGCATCGGCGGCGCCGTAGTGCAAGGCCCGGGCTGCCTGCCCAACGATACCGGCGCGCTGCTCTACCTGAACGCATCCGTGGGCCTGGACACGATGCTTGAACGGGTGGTCCTGGCCGGCGGCCGGGTGGTGATGGGCCGCACGCTGATCGGCGGGGATGCCGGCTGGTTTGCCCTGATCATTGACACCGAAGGCAACCGGCTTGCGCTGCATGAGCGGCCCGTGGCCAAGAAAGCGGCACCCGCAAAGAAGCAGGCGGCTGCCAAACCCGCCGCCGCGAAGAAAGCCCCGGCGAAGAAGGCAGCGCGGAAAAAGCAGTAGGAGGGCTTCGCGCATAGCGGCAACAACTGAGGTAATCGTGCTCTGCTACGTCCAATTTTGGCCGGGCAGGGCTGCAAGGCAGCGCTTGGATTGGGCCCCTGTTGTTGGGTTCGTTGCGCAATTCACCCACGGCACCCTACATTTCGCGGAGCATACCCCCGGCCATGCCCCAACGCAACAAACCCGCAGCACCGCCTGAACCGCCGCAGGAATTCTACAATGCAGGCCGCCTGCGCACCCACAAATGGGAAGCGCTGAAAGCCGCCACCGCGCGTTTGGTGGCCGTAACGAACAAGCGCGATGCCGCGCAGGCCGTGGAGGACCTGCTCGCGGACCTGCTGGTCATTGAACTCTACTGGGCCTACCCGGGGCAGGAGGTGGTTCGCGCCATGCAGGCCCGCCTGCTACGCGGCGAATACACCGCCCTGGTCACCTTGGTGGAAAAAGTGGTCCGCACCTTCGTAAGCGGCCTGGTGCGGCTGGATGCGGGCCTGCCCTCCGTGGAGGAGGAAGACCACCACGGGGAAGGTGAGGAGCGCAACCGCAACAAGTACTTCGAACTGCTGGTGGTGGACGACCTCGATGAGCAGGGCGAACGCGACCTCAAGGACCGCATCGCCGAGATGCGCAGCCCCGCCGATGCCTTCACCTACGACCTGATCGTGGTGCCCACCGTGCAGGATGCGCTGATCGCCCTGCTCTTCAACCCCAACATCCAAGCCTGTGTGATCCGCTACGGCATGCCCTTCGCCTCCGCCAATGCCAAGGGCTTCCTCAGCGACTACATCCGGGCCATCAAGGAGGTGGACCTGGGCAACCGGCCCCGCGCCGACATGGGCCCGCTGTTAGGCAAGATCATGCGCTGGTTCCGCCCGGAGGTGGACCGCTACTACGTCACCGACACCCCCTTGGGCGAGCTCAAGGACACCACCGTGCAGAACTTCCGCCGCATCTTCTACCGGCAGGAGGACTTGCAGGAAATGCACCACACCATCCTGCGCGGCATCCAGGAAAAGTATGAAACGCCCTTCTTCACCGCCTTGGTGGACTACAGCCGCAGGCCCATGGGCGTCTTCCACGCCATGCCCATTTCGCGCGGCAACTCCGTGTTCAAAAGCCGCTGGATCCAGGACTTCGGCGCCTTCTACGGCCGCAACCTCTTCATGGCCGAAACCTCCAGCACCAGCGGCGGCCTGGACTCCCTGCTCCAGCCCACCGGCCCGCTGAAGGCCGCGCAGGAACGGGCCGCGCATGCTTTCGGCGCACAGTACACCTACTTCGCCACCAACGGCACCAGCACCAGCAACAAGATCGTGCTGCAAGCCCTGGTGGAGCCGCACGACATGGTGCTCGTGGACCGCGACTGCCACAAAAGCCACCACTACGGCCTGGCCCTCACCGGCGCATTCCCCGTGTATTTGGACAGCTACCAACTGCCGGCCTTCAGCATGTACGGCGCGGTGCCGCTGGAGGAGATCCGCACCAAATTGCTCGAGCTGAAGCACGCCGGCCGCCTACAGCACGTGAAGATGCTGCTGCTCACCAACTGCACCTTCGATGGTGTGGTGTACAACGTGCAGCGCGTGATGGAGCAGGTGCTGGCCATCAAGCCGGACATGATCTTCCTGTGGGACGAGGCCTGGTTCGCCTACGCCGGCTTCAGCTACATCTTCAAGCAGCGCACCGCCATGTTCAGCGCAGCGCGCCTGCACCGCAAATACCACAGCGAGGCCTATCGCAAGGAGTACGCGGAACACATCGCCTCACTGAAGAAAGGCGAAGAGCCCCTGCTGCCCGATCCCGAAAAAGTGCGCATCCGCGTGTACGCCACCCAAAGCACGCACAAAACGCTCACCTCCATGCGCCAGGGCAGCATGATCCACATCTGGGACGAGGACTTCAAGCGCAAGAGCGAGGACAGCTTCCACGAGGCCTACATGGCCCACACCAGCACCAGCCCCAACTACCAGATCCTCGCCAGCCTGGACATCGGCCGCAGGCAGGTGGAGTTCGAAGGCTACGAACTGGTGGAAAAGGCCATTGAGCAAGGCATGCTGCTGCGCCACAAGATCAACGAGCACCCCAAACTGCGCCGCTACTTCGACATTGTCACCGTGGAGGAACTGGTACCCGAAAAGTACCGGGCGTCCGGCCTCAAGGAATACTACAGCAAGGTGGCCAAAGGCTGGAACCGTATTGAGCAAGCCTGGGCCGGGGACGAATTCGTGGTGGACCCCACCAAGATCAACCTGTACACGGGCAAGACCGGCGTGGACGGCAACACGTTCAAGAACCGGTACCTGATGGACAAGCACAACATCCAGGTGAACAAGACCTCGCGCAACAGCGTGCTGTTCATGACCAACATCGGCACCACGCGCGGGTCCGTGGCCTACCTGCTGAAAGTGCTGCTCACCATCGCCGACGAGCTGGAGGCCCGCAACAACGCGCTGAACCCCGCCGAAAAGAAACTGCACATCGACCGCATCCGCTCGCTCACGCAGGAAGTGCCGCCATTGCCGGACTTCAGCCAGTTCCACGATTCGTTCCGCGCCGTGCCCGGCGTGCCCGGCGGCGACCTGCGCAAGGCCTACTTCCTCACCTACGACGAAAAGAACTCCGAGTACATAAAGCTCCAGGAGTGCCGCCATCGCACCATGGCCGGCGAGGAGTTTGTCTCGGCCAACTTCGTGATCCCCTACCCGCCCGGCTTCCCTGTGCTGGTGCCCGGCCAAGTGATCCGCCAAGATGTGCTGGACTTCCTGATCGCCTTGGACGTGAAGGAGATCCACGGCTTCCGAGCAGACCTCGGCCTGCGCGTGTTCACCGAGCAGGCCCTGGGAAGGCAACGCACCGGCACCGCCATGGGCGGCATGCGCAGCGCAATGCCCGGCAACGGGGCAGAAGGAGAGGTGAAGAAGAAAAAGGCGTAAGCGCGCAGCAAAGGCTTCCACACTACTTCCCCGGCATGAACTTTTCCAATAGGCTCATCAACCGCTCGTTCATCGCCTCGTAGCGCTCCATCAGCCGGTCCATTACTTCCTTGGGCATGCTGTGCTGCTGCTCCACATGGCTATTGCTCGCCTGGTCGTTCATGGTATTGCTCACCGGGCCGCGCATGCTGTAGAAATAGCTCAGGTCTTGTTTGTAAAACTCCGCGGCTTTCACTACCACTGCGAAAGGCACATTCACCACGCCGCGCTCATAGTCGCAAAATGTGCTGCTGGACGCACCCCGCGCTCGCCTGTGTTTGCAACGCGTGCGAAGATCCAGGCGTGCTTGCAGCGCGCTCCTTCAACAAAGGGCGGAAGGGTATTTAGATCGGAACAGCGATGGCCGTTACGAACGATTGGGGAGGATATGCCCGCGTTGATTACGCGAACAGGTGTGAGTGTTCACCTTCTGGCAAAAGAGCAATATCAACTTCGCTTTTGCTACCGTGCAGTTCAGCAGCTCGCCCAAGGAGACCACCGCCCCCACCTTCACGGATGCCAATGTGATCGAGGGAAAGAGGGCCTTCTACTTCCTGAACTACGGCTTCAGCATCGCTGCGGCCATCAACAAAAATTTCGGGGAGCGGGTGCAGTGGGTCAACAACACGCGCGTCTTCGGCAACGGGCTGGACCGCGACCATGTGAACCTGCAACTGAGCAACATGGTGATCGTGAAGCTGTGGAAATACCTGCAACTGCGCTTCGATACGCGCTTGGCCTACAACCCGCTGTTGAACTACAAGATGCAGTTCCGGCAGGAGGCGCTGATCGGGTTCTTTTATGAGCGGAACAAGTGATGAATTGAGGGCTTCGCCGATCGCAAAGAACACAAAGGTCACAAAGGGGGCTGGGGTTGTGGGGTGCATTGTTAGTATGGCGTACCCCATTCTATGCAACAGCATAAGTTTACCAACGCCATGGCAAAGCCCAAGCAACAGGTTCCGGCAATTGCCGATGAGCTGGTCATCAGCAAGATCCACACAGTACGTGGCCATAAGGTGATGCTGGACAGCGATCTTGCGGAGCTGTACCAAGTGGAGACAAGGCGGCTGAACGAACAGGTGAAACGAAACATCGAGAGGTTCCCCTCGGACTTCATGTTCGAACTCACCGTGCAAGAGTGGGATGCCTTGAAGTCGCAGAATGCGACATCAAGTTGGGGCGGACGCAGGAAGACCCCGTCCGTTTTTACCGAACATGGGGTGCTGATGCTGTCAAGTGTATTGAACAGTGCCACGGCGAGCTTGGTGAACATTCAGATCATGCGCCAATTCGTCCGCATGCGTGATCTGTACACCAACCACAAGGAACTGATGTTTGAGCTGGAGAAGGTCAGAAGCACCGTTGGCCATAACAGCCGCGACATCAAGGTGATCTTCAACATCCTGAACCGCATGAGGAAAGAAGAGGAGAACCGGCTGCTGCTGGCCCAAGTGGCCAAGGTGAAACAACGGCCTGTGGTAGGGTTCAAGCAGGGGAAGCACAAGCCGGAACGGTGATGTATTCCGCTGCTGAACTACAAGATGCAGTTCCGGCAGGAGGCGCTGATCGGGTTCTTTTATGAAAGGAACAAGTGAGGGGATCTTTGGCTTCGCCGACCGCAAAGGGCACGAAGGGCACAAAGCATGCCTGAAATCTTGGGCTTCGCCTACCGCAAAGGCACGAAGGGCACAAAGAGATTATGGACTTCGCCTACCGCAAAGCACACGAGGTGCGCAACGAGGGGCGCCACAAGTAGTTCTTTGTGTCCTTCGTGTGCTTTGTGGTAAAACCCCGGCCATTGAACGGAGGATACAGGCGGTCGTGCCACCTCCATCCAGCCCCGCTTCCCTACATTCGTCGGGTCCGGTGAAACCTGATCACCACCGCGAACAATACCCGGAGCCATGAGCGCCAAAGCGAAGAAAGCCCCCGCCCGCAAGCCAGCCAAGCAACCCGCGCTCCATGGCCTGAGCGACATCCGCCGGTTCTTCCACCGCAATGAAACGCCCATCTACTTCATCAGCGCAACCAACTTCAACCTGCTGGGGGCCGATGAATGGGTGAAGGGCTTCAAGTTCATCACCTATATCGACTGTTTCGATGGGCTGCACCCCAACCTGATGAACCCAGTGACGGAGGAGCCACACGAGGAGTTCCAGAGCATTGAGGACATCAACAACTACCTGCTCACCCACAGCGAGGTGAAGGAGTACATCGCCAAGCGCAAACGGAACGGCTCCGCAGGCAAGGTGCTCTTCCTCATGTTCGATGAAAAGACCGAGAAACTGGCGCGCAAATTGGGCCTGGAAGTGATGTTCCCCCCGGCCAAGCTTCGCACCTTCATGGACAACAAAGTGAACACCAACCGGGTGGCCGAGAAGGCCGGCGTGCCGCCGGTGCCCTACGTGCTCAGCCCGGTGAAGAGCTACGGGCATCTGTTGAAGGTGGCGGCCAAGCTGGGCAACGACCTGGTGGTGCAAACCCCCTTCGGCGACAGCGGCCACACCACCTTCTTCATCAAGGAGGAAGCAGACTACCGCAAGCACGCCCACGAGATCGAGAAGGAGAAGGAGTGCAAGGTGATGAAGCGCATCAACTGCCGCGGCGCGGCGATGGAAGCCTGCGTTACCCGCCACGGCACCATCGTGGCCCCGCTGATGACCGAACTGGTGGGCTTCAAGGAGCTAACACCCTACAAAGGCGGCTGGTGCGGCAATGAGATCTACGCGGAGGCCTTCACGCCGTCCATTCGCGCCAAGGCCCGGAAGTACACCCGGCTCTTCGGAGATCAGCTGCTCAAGGAAGGCTACAAAGGCTATTTCGAACTGGACTTCCTGATCGACCAGGACAACGGAGAGATCTACCTCGGCGAGCTCAACCCGCGCATCACCGGCGCCAGCAGCATCACCAACCATGCGGCCTTCGCCATGGGCGACGCCCCGCTGCACCTCTTCCACATGCTGGAATGGATGGACCAGCCGTACACCCTCAGCGTAAACGCCCTGAACCGCCGCTGGGCCAAGGTGGAGAACATCGACTCCTGGGGGCAGATGGTGATCAAGCACACGCAGGACGACATCCGCCGCGTGATCGAAGCCCCGCGCAGCGGCATCTGGCGCATGCGCCCAGACGGCAGTATCCACTATTGGCGCATGGACACCCACCGCCGCTACGTAGAGACCGAGGATGAGGCCTTCTTCCTGCGCATCAGCCGCGTGGGCGATTGGCTCTACGAGGGCGCCGACATGGGCATCCTGGTGATGCGCGGCCGCATGATGACCGACGACTTCAAGCTCACGCCCCGGGCCAAGAAGTGGTTGCAGGCCATCCGCAACGAGTACCGCAGCGAGATCCCCGGCACGGGCCGCTCATCGCCGCAGGCCATGGAGATCGGGGGATTCAAGATGATGTGAGGGGGTATTCAGACCGCAATGCAGCAACGACGTAACGAACACGAAGGGAAAGACCGCAACGGCGCAACGACGCAACGGGCGCAAACGGCATTGACGCATTGGACGGGATAAGTGACCAGCGGAAATGAAGGCGGATCTACATCCGAACGAAATTGCGAAGGACGTTGTGGAGGCGGCGTTTAGAGTGCACAGGCATTTGGGTCCCGGTTTGCTGGAAAGCGCCTATGAAGCATGCATGGTCCATGAATTGCAGGAGATGGGACACGAAGTGGAACGCCAAGTGGCGTTACCCTTGAATTACCGGGGTGTAACCATCCATGTTGGCTACCGTTTGGACCTACGCATAAGCGGAAAGTTGATCGTGGAATTGAAAGCCGTAGAGGAGATCCACCCCGTATACCTGGCCCAAGTATTGACCTATCTGAAGCTTACCGGGAACAAACTCGGTCTGATCATCAACTTCAACACCGCGCTGCTTAAGGATGGCATTCAACGCGTAGTCAACAACTTGAAGGATTAAATCACGGAACAGGTCTGACATCCAACCTTTGCGTGGCGTCGTTGCGCCGTTGCGGTTTCACTCTCCACATGTACATCACGCTCAAATTCATCCGGGAACCCAAGCCCTCCGACCGTTGGCAGCGGTTCTTCCTGCGCGTGTGGCCGCTATACCGCACTTGGTGGACGGGCGAAGGCGAGGAGGCGCGCCCCTCCCGTGAGGAGTGCCGCAGGGCCCTTACCGTACACATGCCCGAGCTGCTGCCCACCTACGACCGGCTGTGCGAGCTGGCGGGCGGCGGTGATCTGGAGGCGCGCTTCCTGAGCATGTGGTGCCCTCCACCGTACATGGCCGGTTGCTCGCAGGCGGCGTGGGTGCGCGGCAACCCCACCCTGATCCGCAATTACGATTACGACCCGCGCTACTTCGACGGGCGCATGCGTTACACCGAATGGCTCAAGCCCGTGATCGGCGTTCAGGACAGCGCCTGGGGCGTGCTGGACGGCATGAACGCCGACGGCCTTGGCCTGGCCCTGGCCTTCGGTGGCCGCAAGGTCAGCGGCACGGGCTTCGGCATCCCGCTGGTGGTGCGCTACGTGCTGGAGACCTGCTCCACCACCGAGCAGGCCGTGCGTGCGCTCAGCCGCATCCCCGTACACATGAGCTACAATGTGCTGGTGCTGGACAAAGAGGGGCGCTACGCCGTGGCCTACCTCAACCCGGACCGGCCCGCCAAGGTGGTGGCCCAGCCGGTATGCACCAACCACCAAGGTGCGGTGGAGTGGGAGGAATATGCCGCCTTCACCCAAACGGTGCGGCGCCGGGAGGAACTGGAGGAACTGCTCCGCGATGAAAACGTGGACCGCGCCCAGCTGCTCAAGCGCTTCCTCAAGCCGCCGCTCTACCACCAGCAGTACCTGCGCGGCTTCGGCACGCTCTACGGCGTGGCATACGATCTCAAGCGGAAGACCGTGCGCGTCTTCTGGCCCGACCAACATGTGGAGGTGGGCTTCAAGGAGTTCACCGAGCAGGAGCTGAAAGTGGTGCTGCTGAAGCCCGTGGGGCGTTATATGGCCAAGTAGCCCATCAATGGGGCGGGGCAACAGCACCTATACTTCAGTATGGTCGTGCTTCATAGAGCAGCACGGTGGTCTTATCAGGCTTCATCGTTGGGCCTTCGGCTCCGCTCAGGCCGGACTCTCTTAATGATTATCTCAATAGCCCACTCTGGCCTGAGCGGAGCCGAAGACCCTTCACAAACCCTCACATCAGCTCGGTAGAGGCGTTTGCCCAAGCGGGGTTGAACCCTCCCGCCAGCAATCGGTACCTTTGCCGCACCATGTCGCAAACCCTTGACGCCCCCGCTTTGAAGCATTCACTGTACCCCCAGGCCAACTACATCAACGGCACCTGGCACAAGGAAGGTGACGGCAAGTTCACCACCGTGGTGGACAAATACCACGGCACCGAACTGGCCAAGTTGCCCTTGGCCACCGCCGCACAGGTGGAGGAAGCCGTAGCCGCAGCCTTTGCCAGCAGGCCCGCGCTGCGGCACTTGAGCGCCGGGGAGCGCAGCGAGAAGCTTGAAGCACTGGCCCGGCTGATGGAAGCCCGAAAGGAGGAACTGGCCAAGCTGATCGTACAGGAGGCCGGCAAGCCCATTGGCTATGCGCGGGACGAGATTGCCCGCAGCCTTACCACGGTGCGCACCGCCGCCGCGGAGGCCCTGCGCTTCGCCGGGGAAATGACCCCCATCGACTTCGGCAAGGGCACCGGCAAAACCGCTTTTACCAAACGCATTCCCGCCGGCGTGGTGCTGGCCGTCACCCCGTTCAATTTCCCGCTGAACTTGGTACTGCACAAGGTGGCTCCGGCCATGGCCGTGGGTTGCCCCGTGGTGCTGAAACCCGCCAAGAAAACGCCCCTGAGCGCCCTGGTGCTCGGCAAGATGATCGAGGAGATCGGCTGGCCCCAAGGCGGGTTCAGCGTGTTCGTTTGCGCCACCGGCCTTACGGAAACGATGGTGAAGGACGACCGCATCGCCATGCTCAGCTTCACCGGCAGTGATGCCGTGGGTTGGAACCTGAAGGCCATCAGCGGCAAAAAGAAGGTGACCCTGGAGCTGGGCGGCAACGCCGCAGTGATCGTGGATGAAGGCATGGACCTGGCCACCGTGGCCAAGAACGTGGCCATCGGGGCCAACCTCTACGCGGGCCAAACCTGCATCAGCACCCAGCGCGTGTTCGTGGTGAAGCCTGAGTTCGAAAAATTCAGCAATCTGCTGGCCCAGGAGTTCAATGCCCTGAAAAGCGGCGACCCCGCAGACCCGGCGGTGAGCGTGGGCCCCTTGATCGGCAAGGGCGACTTTGAGCGCATCGGCACTTGGGTGGACGAGGCCGTGAAGGGCGGCGCCACGCTGCTTGCCGGCGGCAAGCCCGTGGATGCGGAACGCAACGTATTCGCCGCCACGCTGCTCACCGGCACCAAGCGCTCCATGAAGGTGGATTGTGCCGAGGTCTTCGGCCCCATCACCGTGATCGAGCCCGTGCAAGACTTCGCCGAGGGCATCGCCCGGGTGAACGACAGCAGCTACGGCCTGCAGGCGGGGGTGTTCACTAACAATTTCGCGCACGTGAAGCAGGCCCATGCCGAACTGGAAGTGGGCGGTGTGATCATCAACGGCATCCCCGGCTTCCGCATCGACAGCATGCCCTACGGCGGCGTGAAGGACAGCGGCCTGGGCCGCGAGGGCCTGCGCTACGCCATGGAAGAGATGACCGAGCCAAGATTGATGGTGTATTGATTGCAGGAAAGGAGGAACAGGACGTAGGGCGCAGGATGTAGTTCATAGTGACGCGATCCTCACACCCCTACGAACTACGTCCTGCGAACTACGCCCTGCGAACAAAGGCTTTCTACTTCGTCTCGCCCTTGCAGTACAAGGTATGCGGCTCACACCGCCTCCAGCGCCTGCTCCAAATCCCAGATCAGGTCCTCCGGGTGTTCCACACCAACGCTCAAGCGCACCAGGCCACCGGTGATGCCGAGCTTTTCGCGCTCCACGGGGTCCACGCCCACATGCGTCATGGTGGCCGGATGTTCCGCCAGTGATTCCGTGCTGCCCAAGCTCACCGCCAGCTTCACCAGCTTCAGTGCATTGAGGAAACGGAACGCTTCCGCTTCGCCGCCCTGGATGTCGAACGCAAGCATGGCGCCGGCGCTCAAGCATTGGGCATCGAAAATGGCCTGTTGTTCCGGCGTGTCCAGAAAACCGAGGTAGTGAACCTTCTTCACCTTGGGATGGCCCTTGAGGAATGCGGCAACCTGCGCGGCATTCCGCGCCTGCGTTTCCATGCGCGGCTTCAGCGTTTCCAAGCTGCGCAACAGCAGCCAGCCCGTCCACGGCCCCGCCATGCAGCCCAGGAAGGTGCGCATGCCCTTCACCCGCGCGATCAGTTCCTTGCTGCCTAAGCACGCCCCCGCGATCACATCGCTGTGGCCACCGATGTATTTCGTGGCCGAATAGAGCACCAAGTCCGCCCCGTGCGCCAGCGGATGCTGCCATAGCGGCCCCATGTAGGTGTTGTCCACCGCCACGATCACCGGCTTGTCCGCACGGCCCAACTGTTTTGCCAGGCGGCTGCAAGCGGCAACATCGATCAGGATGTTGGTGGGATTGGCCGGGGTTTCCACATAGATCATGCGCAGGCGGTCAGCTTTGCCGCTCTTGCGGACGAGTTCCTCCAGCCGGTCTTGTTCCCACGGGTAAAACCCGATCACTTCCACCCCAAAGCGCGTCAATGTTTGCTTGATGAAATGGTCCGTGCCGCCATAGATCGGATTGCTGAACAGCAGCACATCGCCGGGGGAAAGAAATTCCAGCAGGGTGGTGGTGATGGCGCTCATGCCGCTCTCGAACACGGCGCAATCCCCAGCACCGTCCCACAGCGATAGGCGGTCCTCCAGGATCTCCAGGTCCGGGTTGTTCAACCGGCTGTAGATCAACCCCAGTTCCTCCGTTTCCCCCTGCTCGCGCAGCCCGTAGGCCACTTCAAAAAAGGCCTTGCCGTCCTCCGCCTTTTGGAACACGAAGGTGCTGGTTTGGAAGATGGGGCACTTCACGGCGCCTTGGCTGAGCTCCGGCTTGTAGCCGTGGCTCATCATCAGGCTTTCGGGGCGGAGCTTGCGGTCGGTCATTCCGCGAAGCTACCGTATCCCCTTCCGTTGAAAAATGAGGTTTGGCAACCAGTCCCAGCCCACTATAAGTCCACGCCTTGCTTCACCTCATCAATGGCGCGCTGCAGCCATTTGCTTTCACCCAGCGCAGGTACAATAAAGGGTGCAAAACTCCGCAGCGGCCCGTAAAGCGCGGAACCCTGCACGGCGGATTGCGGCAGCAGATCCTTCCCGCCTGCCCTGGCCAGGAGCAGATTGAGCAGTACACTTAGTATGAAGGCTGATCGCACCATGCCGAACACGGTGCCCGCCACCTTGTTCGGCAGGCTCAGCATGGCCAGGTCCATGGCTTTGGTGATCGCCTTGGCAAGCAAATGCACCAGCACCAGCACGGCAAGGAAGGTGACGGCGAAGGAGAGCACTTCATGGTCCAGGTTCAGCCCTGCCCATCCGGCCACCCGCCCGTTGTAGTGTGAAGCCACCCATATGCCCAATACGATGCCCAGCAGGGATGCAAGTTCCACCACGAAGCCACGCATGAATCCCTTTATCGCCGCGAGCACCAATACGGCCAGCAGCACCCAGTCCAACCAGTTCATGCGTGCAAGATAGAAGCCGTGCCCGCCATTCCGGCGCCGCAAGGCCCGGAGCCTACCTTCGCGGCCCCCGTCCCCGCCATCACGGCCGTGCGGGGCCATCCAAATGTTTGACCTGGTGTTTGAGAAGCGTTGGCGCGAGCTCGCCACGAAAATGGAAAGCCGCTTCGGCATGCCCGTGGACCTCAACGGACTGCTTTTCCTGATCGGTGTGCAGGAGCTTGGCCAGCATGCGCGTGATTTCAAGAAGGATGAAAAGGTGAACCTGATGCACATCGCCATTTCCGTGCTGCTCACCCCTTATGGCTACTACAGGGAACTGGGGCGCGATGCCGATGGCTGGCCCCATTTTGAGCGCGTAAGGGACCTTCCGGTGCTGAACGCGAAGGAACAGGAACGATTGATGAAGGAGGCGATCCTCCAATACTTCGACGGACACTGAACGGTTTCGCGGGACGATCAATTGCCCACTGCGATCACCACCGTCTCCTCGTTGGTCTGCTCTTCCTCAATGCGGATGATGCCATCTCCGGAAAGCGAATCCTTCTTTGCCAGGATGTCCAGCACCGCAAATCCGGCCTGCCCGCGCTTGTAGAAATCCGAGTAGTCGAAGATCACCTTGCCGTCTGAGCTGGTGGTACCCTCCATGGTGAGGCGGGAAAAGTCCGCCTGCAGCGGGTTTGTGGGGTTGGCGTAGAGCTTCACATAAGCCCCGGCTACGGCAGCACCTGCGGTGTCCAAAACGGTGATCTCCGCCTTGGTGGCCTTTTCCTTGTTGCAAGCGCCCAGGCCGGAACCCAGGATGATCAACAGGGCGGGAACAAGAAGCGCCTTCGCGGACATGGGCGGACGTGTTGGTTACTTTTGGCGGCCTTCGCCGATTTGCAAAGCTGCCAAAAATAGCGATTGAACACATGCCTGCACAATACCCCCTCCGCAAGGTGCTCGTTGCGGGCCTTCTCGCCGTCCTGGCCGCTGGCGCTGCGGCGCAATCCCCCAAGAAGGAAACCCGGCACTTGGTGGAGATCAACACCACGGCGGGGCGCATGGTGGTGGAACTCTACAATGAAACGCCCTTGCACCGCGACAACTTTCTGAAGCTGGTGCGCACCCATTACTACGACAGCACCCTCTTCCACCGCGTGATCCAAGGCTTCATGATCCAAGGCGGCGACCCGGACAGCCGCAAGGCCGACGACCGCACCAAGGAACTGGGCAACGGTGGTCCGGATTATACGCTGCCTGCGGAGTTCAGGCCGGAACTCATCCACCGCAAAGGAGCGTTGGCCGCCGCGCGCGAAGGGGATGACGTGAACGCCGAAAAGCGCAGCAGCGGAAGCCAGTTCTACATTGTCCAAGGCCGCCAATGGTCCCCGGCCGACCTGGCCCGCATGGAGGCCCGGATCAACACCGGCCGCCCGGACAGTATCGCCATCCACTACACACCGGAGCAGATCGACATGTACAAAACTGAAGGAGGCGCTCCGCACCTGGACGGCAGCTACACCGTCTTCGGGCAATTGGTGGAGGGCTTTGACGTGCTGGACCGCATCGCCGGCACGCCATGTGACAACCAGGACAGGCCATTGGCCGATATCCGCATGTGGATGCGCGTGATCCAATGAGCCTTGAACAACGCATAGCCGACGCAGAGGGCGCAATTGCCGCTGCAAAAGCCACCGATGCCGCCGCTGTGGAAGCCTTCCGCGTGGCCATGCTGGGCCGCAATGGCCTGGTGACCACCCTGCTGGATGAACTGAAGCTGGTCCCCCCGGACCAAAAACGCCAATGGGGCCAACGGTTGAACCAGTTGAAAAACGCCGCCCGTGAACGCTGGGAGGAATTGAAGGCAGCGGCGGAATCCCGGCCCGCCGGCAGCACCGGCCCGGCCACCGACGTTACGCGCCCGGCCTTTTCCGGGGCACCGGGCAGCCTGCACCCCATCAGCATTGTGCGCCAGCGCATCACCGGCATCTTCGCCCGCATCGGCTACACCGTGAGCCAAGGCCCGGAGGTGGAGGACGACCGGCACAACTTCGGCGCGCTCAACTTCCCGCCGGAGCATCCTGCGCGCGACATGCAGGACACCTTCTTTGTGGAAGGCCCCGGCGAGCACGCCCTGCGCACCCACACCAGCAGCGTACAAGTGCGCGTGATGGAAAGCGGAAAGCCGCCCTTCCGCACCGTGTCTCCGGGGCGTGTATACCGCAACGAGGCCATCAGCGCCCGCGCACACTGCATGTTCCACCAGGTGGAAGGGCTGTATGTGGACAAGGGCGTGAGCTTTGCGGAACTGAAGGGCACGCTGGACTACTTTGCCAAGAGCCTCTTCGGTCCCGAAGTCAACATCCGCATGCGCCCCAGCTACTTCCCCTTCACCGAGCCCAGCGCCGAGGTGGACATGAGCTGCACGATCTGTGGCGGAAAGGGCTGCACCGTGTGCAAGCACAGCGGCTGGGTGGAAATCATGGGCTGCGGCATGGTGGACCCCGCCGTGCTCACCAATTGCGGCATCGACCCGGAGGTGTACAGCGGCTTTGCCTTCGGCATGGGCGTGGAGCGCATCGCACAGCTTTTGTACCGCGTGCCCGACCTGCGCCTGTATTGGGAAAACGACGTGCGCTTCCTGGAGCAATTCTCCGCCGACGCAT